>CAYVPC010000103.1:0-11666 GCA_964453555.1 uncultured Hyphomicrobiales bacterium
TCGACCGCCGGCGGCGCAACGTGGCGGATGATGAGATCGAACAGCGGCGCCATGCCCTGGTCTTTGGGTCCGGCGGGATCGCCGGCCATCCAGCCTTGCTTGGCGGAGCCGTACAGGAGCGGGAAGTCTAGCTGCTCCTCGCTCGCATCGAGCGCGGCGAACAGATCGAAAACTTCGTTGGCGACTTCGCGCGGGCGTGCGTCTGGGCGATCGACCTTGTTGATGATGACGATCGGCTTTAGCCCGACCTTGAGCGCCTTGGTGACCACGAATTTGGTCTGCGGCAGCGGGCCCTCGGCGGCGTCGACCAGCACCAGCACGCCGTCAACCATGCCGAGAATGCGCTCGACCTCGCCACCGAAATCGGCGTGGCCGGGGGTATCGACGATATTGATCCGGATGTCCTGCCACAAAATCGACGTGACTTTCGAGAGTATGGTAATGCCGCGTTCGCGTTCGAGGTCGTTGGAATCGAGCGCGCGCTCGGCGACGCGCTGATTCTCTCGAAAGGCGCCCGATTGCTGCAGCAGCCGGTCGACCAGCGTGGTCTTGCCGTGGTCGACGTGCGCAATGATCGCGATGTTGCGGAGTTTCATGGGGGCGGTGTTAAATCGTTGCGGGCCCCAAGGGGCCCGCGTGATGGCCGGAATATAGTCAGCCGCCGGCGGTTCGCAATGCGTGCCGCTACCGGAGAATGTGCTAGGGTCAGTGACGTCGGTTGGTGAGTTTTCGGCCGCTGCCGGGTTCCGGGGGTACGGGTGGCAGCGGGCAAATCGGAGAGGGACCCCTTGCGTTTCCCACATTCCACCGGCAGCACGCGCCGGATTCTTTGCGTTTTCCCGGCCTACGCGCCCTCCTTCGGCACGTTTTCGCACGCGTATCATTTATTCGGCCGGGTGCGGGCTTTCATGCCGCCGCAGGGTCTGCTGGTCTTAGCGGCCTATATGCCGGAGCAATGGCCGGTCCGCTTCATTGACGAGAATATTGCCCCGGCTAGCGCTGCGGATTTTGCTTGGGCCGACGCAGTTTTTATCAGCGGCATGCACATCCAGGCGCCGCAGATTCACGACATCGTTCGCCGCGCCAAGGCGGCTGGCAAGGTCGTCGCGCTTGGCGGCCCGTCGGTGTCGGGCGCGCCTGAGATGTATCCGGACTGCGACTACCTGCATATCGGCGAATTAGGCGACGCCACCGATCGGCTGATCGCCACTCTCGACGAAAGCTGCAAACCGCCGCCCGAGCCGGTGCGATTCGAAACCGCCGAGCGGCTGGCGCTCTCCGATTTTCCTGTGCCCGCGTACAATCTCATTCGTCTCGACCGTTATCTGCTCGGCTCGCTGCAATTCTCCAGCGGCTGTCCTTACCGCTGTGAGTTCTGCGACATCCCGGCGCTGTACGGCCGGCAGCCACGCCTGAAAACACCGGAGCAGCTCACCGCCGAGCTTGACGCCATGCTGTCGCAGGGCCGCTACCCATCTTTCGTCTATTTCGTCGACGACAACTTCATCGGCAACAAGAAAGCGACCCGCGAAATGTTGCCGCATTTGATCGAGTGGCAGAAGAAGCACGGGCATCCGCTGCGGTTCGGCTGCGAGGCAACGCTCAATATTGCCAAGCAAACCGAAGTCCTTTCGCTCATGCGCGCGGCCGAATTCCAGACCGTGTTTGTCGGCATTGAAACGCCGGAAGTCGACGCGCTCAAGCACATGCGCAAGGACCAGAACGCTACCCTGCCCATGCTCGAGGCGATCAACACGCTCAACAGCTACGGCCTCGAAGTCACCTCCGGCATCATTCTCGGGCTCGACACCGACAGCGCGGAGACCGAGGCGCGGTTGAAAGCGTTCATCGACGCGTCCAACGTGCCGATCCTGACCATCAATCTGTTGCAAGCGCTGCCGAAGACGCCGCTGTGGGACCGCCTCAAACGCACCGGCCGCGTGGTCGCCGACGACGCAGGCCTCGAAAGCAACGTCGTGTTCCTGCGGCCATACGACGAGGTGGTGGCGACGTGGCGGCGCGCCATTGCGCATGCTTATGAGCCGGAACGGCTGTTCGAGCGCTTCCTGCACCAGGTCGAGGCTACTTACGCCAACCGGCTGGTCGGCCCGGTACGCGGGAAGCTTACCTGGAACAATCTCAGCCTCGCGCTCGTGCTCGCCTTCAACATCGCGTGGCGGATCGGTGTTTTCGCCGATTATCGCCGCTGGTTCTGGAAGGCGGTACTGCCGGCGCTGCGCCGCGGCCAGATCGACGCCGCTTTCAGCATGGGCGTGGTCGGCCACCACATGATCACGTTCTCGCGCGAAGCGTTGCGCGGCGAGCAGAACGCCTCGTTCTATTCGGCGCAGACGCGCCGCTCCATGAGCATGACGCCGCCGCCGCAGCCGGCCTTCGAGAAGCTGAGAAAGTCGGGTTAAAGCATGATCCGGAAAAGTGGCGGCAGGTTTTTCCGATAAGATCATGCTTCACTAAAAAATCACGCAGCGGCTGCTTTGCCGCCGACTTCGCTTTCGGCACCGTTTTGGCTGAGCAAGACGGCGCGGCGCGCGGCCATCGCAAAGCGCGCCTGATCGAGCGCCAGCGAAAACGACATCTGCACCGCCTGATCATATTCTTCTTTCTCCGTCTGATGGATGATCGCCACCACCAGATGGTCGAGGTCGACCTGCATTTGGTCGAGCACGTCGAACGACGGCGCGATATGCGCCTTGCGCACCAGATCGAGCAGCTTTTGCAAGAGACGCAGCCGGCGGGTGCGGCCGCTGTTGTGGAAATAACCTGCCATGCCGGCGATTGCCGATCCGAAGATCGGGAAAATCAGCAGCCCATAGAAAATGTCGTCGCCGTAGCGGTCGAAGAATGTCTTCTGATCGTCGTTGAGATAAGCGAGCGCGCCCGGATGAACGAGTACGATCGCGTCCTTGTCGGTCGACGGCGCCTCGATCTTGATCTCGCCGGGCATGCCGGCCGCCAGCGCCTGCCGCGAGGTATAGATCAGCTTCGCCAAAGCCGCGATCGCATCATGGCTGAAGGATTTTTTCGCGACCAGAAACTCGGGGAAGCTCAGAGTCTTGAGGCTCTCGTCGGGGGTAGGCGGATTGCCGCCAAAGGTCCCGGCGTCGATGTCGGCTGAATCGAAGGCCGGGATACGCTTGGCGATACCGTCCGCCTGGTCGATGTCGATAAAGCTCGGCGCCATGCCGTTTAGCGTGGCCGCGGTCACGGCTTCGCTCAGCGCGGCGCCGGTGGCCGCGCCGGCGACAAAGATGGCATCGATCTGGTTGGCCTTGACCGCGTCGGCGAGGTCTTTCGGATCGATCAGCGAGACCTGCACCTTGTCGCGCGGCACGCCGTAATGATCGAGCACGACATTGAGCAGATCGGCCGTCGCGACGCCGCCGGTCACGATGCCGACGCGCTGGCCAGCGAGTTTCACCACCTTGTCCAGCTTGTTGGCAGCGGCGGTGGTGTCCTCGGTGTCGGTATCGTCGCCCTTGTCGACGTCGGTGTCGTCGGCCTTTGCGGGTTTGGCAGTCTTGTCGGCCTTGGCGTTCTTGACCGCTGCCTTGGCGGCGGCAACCTTGGCTGGTTTGGCGCCTTTGGCGCCCTTGCCGGTCTTGGCGACGGGTTTTTCCTTCTTTTCCGGCGGCGGCGCTTCTTTCTTCGCCGGCGCGGGCGTTTCTTTCTTCGCCGGCGCGGCGGTGGGCGGCGGCGGGGGGACGATCAGCGCCATCACGTCCTGCCGCAGGATGGCGACCGCCGGCCACTCCAGCGAATTGCCGACCGTACTGGGCAGCACGGCCAGGTCGGCGGCGCCTTTGGCAAGCGCCTCCGCGCTTTCCTTCGGCCCGCCGGTGGCAACGAGTTGCAACTGGATCTTGTCGTGATCGGCGGTGAAAGTGTGGATCAGCACCTGCACGATCTTCTCGCCGGAAGGTCCGGCGGCGATCCGCATGACGTGCGGCGCGGTCGTGTAATAAAAAGCCGCCCACACGCCGCCGCCGATGATGATGCTGCCCAGAATGGTCACCAGCCAGGTGTGGCGCAAAAACGTCCGCACCCGGCTGCGCACCATGTGTTCAAGCGACTCGATGCTCATGGGCCGGCCATGCGCGTGCGCCGTGGACGCCTCGCCCCTTTTGCTCCGGCGAAAGCGCTGCGTCAGCCAAAGCTTCATGGCGAGAGGCGGCCGCTCTGGTGCTCGCGGAGGCATGGTTAATCTTAACAGGCGCGGCCGTTTTGCCGCTACGGCATCTTAATCGGGTTCGCCGCCCACCGATCGCCTTGGTTAACTCCGCCGCGCGGCAAAAATTTGGCTGCTACCGCGGCTTGCTGGCGGCTTCCGGCCGGCGGAACTCAGATCCTAGGCCGCGGAGGGGCCTGACGACGGCCCCCACGGCCCCAGACGCACCCCGTCCGGCAGCGAGTGATGCAGCATGAGCATTTGCCCGATGGTTTCGGAAGTCACCAGTCCGACCAGCCGCCCGGTGGCGTCGATTACGGCGACGGCTGGCGCAGATTTTTCCTGGAGCAGCCGGAAGGCTTCATCCAGACAGCGATTGCTGTTCACCGTCGGCATGCCGGTTTGCATGACGTCGCTGACCGGGGTGTTGGGTCCACGTTCTCTGAGCGCGCGGACAAGTTCGTTTTGGCCAAGCGCGCCCAGTGGCCGGCCGGCGCCGTCCGCGGCCGGAAACTCGCTTTGACTGGTGCGCAGCATGGTCTCGACTGCGGCGTCCACGTGCTCGTCCGGCGTCAGCATGGTGAATTTCGTCAACATCGCCGCGGTCACCGGTACGCAGCGCGACATGGCGCGGGTCGCGACGAGGTGCGCTTCGGCGGACGCGGCGAGATAGACGAACACGGCGATGAAAATCAAAAGCGGGTTGGTGAACAGGCCGATGAAGCCGAGCGCGAACGCGACCAGCTGGCCGATCCTCGCCGCGATTTCGGTGGCGGGGACGTAGCCGAGCCGGGCGGCGAGCAGCGCGCGCAGCACGCGGCCGCCGTCCATCGGGAACGCGGGTATCAGATTGAACAGCGCGAGGAAGAGATTAACGGCCGCCAGCCGGTCGATCATGCTCACGCCGCCGCTTTCGAGCGCGGCGAGGTGCTGGGCGGAAAAATTCGCGCCGCCAGCGAAAATCAGAGCTATCGCGATGAACACATTGACCGCCGGTCCGGCGATGGCAATGAGAAATTCCTGCCGCGGCTGTTCCGGTATCCGTTCAAGGCGCGCGACGCCGCCGATCGGCAGCAGAATCACGTCCGGCGTCCTGACGCCGAAAGCGCGCGCGGTGAAGATGTGCCCGAATTCGTGCAGCAGCACGCACAGGAACAGGAGCATGATAAACGCCAGGCTGCTCCAGGCGGTTTCCGGCCTGCCCGATATGTAGTTCACGCCGAAAATCCAGGCGAGCAGCAGCAGGAAGGTGACGTGGATGCGGACCGCGGTTCCGGCGACCGATCCGATGGTCAACGACCAGCCCATGGAAACCTCCTGAAACCTCGCACCTAACCGTATGATCTGCTAGGTCTAGGTAGTGATCTCCCCGCATATGCGCGAGAGCGGGCCGGGACCGCTTTCACCGACGGAGTTCGCACATGGCGCAGAAGCTTTCCGGCGCGGCTCGCAGCGGCGCGCTCGCCCGGCTCAAGGGCTGGAGCGAGGTCGATGGCCGCGACGCGATCCATAAGAAATTCGTGTTCGCCGACTTCAATCAGGCATTCGGCTTCATGACGCGCGTGGCGTCGGTGGCCGAGAAGATGGATCACCATCCCGAATGGTCCAACGTGTACAAGACCGTCGAGGTGACGTTGTCCACCCATGATGCCGGCGGTGTGACCGAGCTTGACGTCAAGCTCGCCCAGGCGATGGACAAGTTTGCCGGCTAAGCCCTGCCATGCGGCTGCCGCCTTTCGCCGCCATCCTTGCGCGGTCATTCGATTCCCGAGGGGTGAAACGTCATGCCGTTCGGATATACCGCCGCCTCGTGGGCCGAGGTTGACGGCCATGTTCACGGCATCGCCGCCAACGAGCGGGGAATGCGCCGGAACTTCTGGCGCAAGTTGCGCGGGCTCGCTTCCCGCCTGCCGTTCGCGGAGGATTTGATCGCCGCGCATTATTGCGCCTTCGACCGGCAAACGCCGCTGCATGTGAAGGCTGCGCTTGTCGGCGCGCTCGCCTATTTCGTGCTGCCGGCGGACATCATTCCCGACGTCCTTCCGGTGATCGGGTACACCGACGACGCCGCGGTACTTGCCGCCGCCATCAAGCTCGTCGCGTCGCATATCGCGCCGGACCACCGCGAAGCGGCGCGGCGCACTTTGCAGCGTATGCGCGCTTAAGGGTGCAGCACGATCTTGCCCATGACCTTGCGCTCGGCGATGTCCTTGAGCGCGTTCGCTGTCTCGGCCAGCGGATAGACCGCGTGCACGTGCGCGCTGAGCTTGCCTTCCGCGCACCAGCGCACGATGTCCATCATTAGCGCGCGCTGACCCTGCGGATCGCGCAAGGCCCAGGCGCCCCACAGCACGCCGCGCACGTCGCAGCTCTTGAGCAGTACGAGGTTGAGCGCAAGTTTGGGAATCTCGCCGGCGGCAAAGCCAATCACCAGATAGCGGCCTTCCCAGCCGAGCGAGCGCAGCGCCGGCTCGGCATAGGCGCCGCCGACGGGGTCGTAGACCATGTCGATGCCGCGCGCGCCGCCGAGCCGCTTGAGCGCTTCGCGCAGGTCCTCGCTGGCATAGTTCACCGTCTCGTCGGCCCCGTGCGCGCGGGCGAATTTGAGTTTCTCCTCCGATGACGCGCAGGCGATGACGCGCGCGCCCATGATCTTGCCGATCTCGATCGCGGCGAGCCCGGTGCCGCCGGACGCGCCGAGCACCACCAGCGCTTCTCCCGGTTTGAGCTGGCCGCGCTCGCGCAGGCCGTAAAGCGTCGTGCTGTAGATCACCGTCAGCCCGGCGGCGCGGTCGAAGTCGAGCGCATCCGGCAGCTTGACGAGCTGTATGGCCGGCACGGCAAGGCTTTCGCGCGCCGCGCCCCAGCCGGTGGAACCCATCACCCGGTCGCCGGGAGCGACATCGGTTACGCCCGGGCCGACACTCTCGACCACGCCGGCGAATTCCGACGCCGGCGAGAACGGAAACGGCGGCTTGTGCTGATATTTGCCGGCGATGATCAGCGTATCGAAGAAGTTGAGCGCAGCCGCCTTGATCCGCACGATGGCCTCGCCGGCTTTGGCGGTGGGTTCCGGGATGTCGGCAAGTTCGAGCTCGTCAGGGCCGCCAAAGTGAGTGCACAGGATAGCTTTCATGCGTTTCTCGTTGTTCCGGGCGCCGCGCGGAGGCGCGGCTGGAATCCATAACCACAGAACACAAGGGCGTTGGAAGTGGCTGGACCGCCTACGCGGTCCCGCCGGCGTCGGGCAGCAACCGGCGCAGGCAGACGAAGGCGAGCCGCAACCGCGATTTTACCGTCCCGAGCGGCAGATTCAGCCGCCGCGCGATGGTGCTGTGGGACAGCCCTTCGAAGAAAGCGAGCCGCACCAGCGTGAACTGCTCCTGCGGCAGGGCATCGAGCGCGACCCGCACTCGCGCCTGGCGCTGGGCGGCGTCGAGACAATCGTCGCTGCCTTCGGCCGGATCCGGAATGGCGTAAAAGTCTTCCGCCGCGTAGCTGAATTCGCGATTACGCCGCCTGAGATCGATGCGGCGATTGCGGGCAATCTGGAGAACCCAGGTAGCCGCGCCCGCTTTGCGCGGATCGTAGAGGTGCGCCTTGCTCCAGATCGTCTCCATGACATCCTGGGTTACGTCTTCCGCCGCGCCGGGAGCGAGACCGAGGCGCATCATTTGCGCCTGTAGGCGCGGCCGGAAGTGATCGAACAGCACGGCGAAAGCCTTACCGTCGCGTTTGGCGCCAACGGCGGTCAGGAGTTCGTCGAGTTCGCCGGTCCGGGAGCCCCCATATTTTCGCCGCCAAGAAGGGTCGTCGGTCCAAGAGGTGACGTCCATGGCACTCGCTCAGTCTGCTCCGCGAATATTCAAAATTCGGAGGTAACCGGCTGTGCTGGCCGTCACGTTTTGCCGCTGCGTCTCGGCCTGCGATTTGCGGCCCTTTGTGGCCGCCTTGGCGGCGCCGAATTCGTTCCCTACCCGCCTAAAATGGGTTAAACTTGAAGGGTTTGGATTTAGGCTGGCGGGCGTGACCGGGTGGGGCTCGATGCAGATCGGTCGACGATGGCGGTTTGTCTTTGGGCTTTTTGTGGCGAGCGCGTTCGCCGCGACTGCCTTGGCCCAGCAACCTCCGGCCCAGCAGCCGGCGACGTCGGACACGCCGCCGGCAGCTCCGGCGCCCGCCGCCAAGAAGCCGCCCAAGCCGAAGCCCAAACCAAAACCCACGGCAGGCGAACCCGCCACGACCATAGCCGGCGGCGTCAAGCCGACTTTACTCGGCCAATACGGCGACTGGGGCGCTTATACGGCCTCTCCCGGCGGCAAGAAGATCTGCTTTGTAATCGCCAAGCCGTCGTCTTCCGAAACTAATCCGCCCAACCGGCCGCGCAATCCGCCCTACATGTTCATTTCGTCGCGGCCGGCCGACAAAGTGAGCAACGAGGTGTCGGTGATCGTCGGCTATCCGTTCAAGCCGGCTTCCGACGCGACCATCGCGGTCGGCTCGGTCTCGTTTGCGCTCTACACCCAGCAGGATGGCGCCTGGATCAAGGAAGCAACCGAAGAACCCAAGCTGATCGAGGCCTTGCGCGCCGCCCAGAACGCGGTGGTGCGGGGCACGTCCGTGAAAGGCACGCGATCCACCGACATCTTTTCGCTCAAAGGCCTTGCTCAAGCCCTCGATCGCACCGACAAGGACTGCAAGTAGACGGACTTATTCGGTCTATCGGGTGGGCCGCGTCTACCCCATTTGAGGCTAAACTCGTCATTGCTTCGGCACTTCGTGCCTTGCAGCGAAGAGGTTCATCCGGATCGGCCATGACTGCTCCCTTTACCGCCAACGCATCGCAAGCCGCCGCCATCGAAAAGCGGCCGCTTGAGCGTTTCGTCGCGCCCGACAAGCCTTCGCTGGTCGGCTTTTCGCGCGCCGAACTTGCCGAGGCGCTGGCAGCCGCCGGCGTGCCGGAGCGCCAACGGCGCATGCGCGTCCAGCAGATCTGGCATTGGCTCTATCTGCGCGGCGGGAGCGACTTCGACGCGATGACGACACTGTCGAAGGACCTGCGCGCGCAATTGGCGCAACGCTTTACGCTGGAGCGGCCCGAAGTCGCCGCCGAACAGGTCTCCGTCGACGGCACACGCAAATGGCTGATCCGCCTTCCCGGCGAGTTTGCCGAGCGGCCGCATGAAGTCGAGTGCGTCTACATCCCGGAAACCGATCGCGGCACGCTGTGCATTTCCAGCCAGGTCGGCTGCACGCTCAATTGCTCGTTCTGCCACACCGGCACGCAGCGTCTGGTCCGTAATCTCACACCGGGCGAGATTGTCGGTCAGGTCGTGCTGGCGCGCGACCGGCTCGGCGACTGGAGCGCGGCGAACGAAAGCCCGCCCGTTTCCGGGGCAGGTGAAAGAAAGCGGCTCGTCTCGAATGTTGTGATGATGGGAATGGGCGAGCCGCTCTACAATTTCGAGGCGGTGCGCGATGGGCTCGAGGTGGTGGCCGACGGCGAGGGTTTAAGCATTTCCAAGCGGCGGATCACGCTCTCCACGTCGGGCGTCGTACCCAACATCGCGCGCGCCGGGAACGAGATCGGCGCCATGCTGGCGGTTTCGCTGCATGCCGTCACCGACGCGCTGCGCGACGAGCTGGTGCCTCTCAATCGCAAATACCCGCTGCGCGAATTGATGGAGGCCTGCCGGAATTATCCCGGGCTGTCCAACGCGCGGCGCATCACGTTCGAATACGTCATGCTCAAGGGTATCAATGACTCGCTCGCCGATGCACGCGCGCTCGTTCGCCTGGTGAAGGGAATCCCCGCCAAGATCAATCTCATTCCGTTCAATCCGTGGCCGGGCAGCCAGTACGAATGTTCGGACTGGGAACAGATCGAGAAATTCTCGGAAATCATCTTCGACGCCGGCTACGCCTCGCCGGTGCGCACCCCGCGCGGGCGCGATATCCTCGCCGCCTGCGGCCAGCTCAAAAGCGCGACGGAAAAGCTCTCCGCGCGCGAGCGGCTCGCGCTGCGCGCCATGGCGATGACAGACTGACGCACGCGCATGGCCGTTATCCTGCGCATCATCGCGGTATTTCTCGCTTACGTGTTGGCCTGCATTGCCGCCTCGGCGGTGCTGACACTCGGCACTCTCACGCCGCATTGGGACGATGTGGCCGCGCTCGGGCTGCCTTCAGGGGCGGTGTGGGTCGTCGTCATCGCCGGGGCGGCGGTCATCGGCGCGATTGCGCTATTGCCTGCGCTGCTGGTTATCGTGCTGGCCGAGGGTTTCGCCTGGCGGTCATTCGTCGTCTATGCAGCGTTCGGCGCCGCGCTGGCGCTGGCGCTGTTTTACGGCATTGATTTCGCCGGCTATGTCGGCGAACCAGGCAGTTTCCTGGCGCGTGAGCGCGAGGTGCTTGCCGCCGCCGGCATCGCCGGCGGGCTGGTCTACTGGCTGTTCGCCGGCCGCAGCGCCGGCGCCTGGAAAGCCGACGCATGAACCGGACCGGGCTTGCGATCGCGCTCGCCGTCGCCGTCGTGGTGGGCGGCGCCTTCGCGCTGCATCCGCAATTCGATCTCGACATCGCGGCCTTGTTCTACGATCCGGCGACGCATTCGTTCCGCGCCTGGGGCTGGCGCTGGCTCGATACCGCGCGCAACGCGGCGACCGCGCTCATCACGCTCCTGGTCGCGCCGGCTTTCTTCGCCGTCGACGGCAAACTCGTCGCGCCGAAGCGGCGCATGCTGATCCCCGGCCGCGCCGCTTTGTTCCTGATCGTTACGCTGGCGCTCGGCCCGGGCGTCCTCGCCAACGGCATCTTGAAGGAATATTGGGCGCGGATGCGGCCGGAGGACGTGACCGAATTGGGCGGCAAGCATGCCTTCACCCCGTGGTGGGATCCGCGCGGGCCCTGTCCGGAAAATTGCTCGTTCATCGCCGGCGAACCGTCCGGCGCATTCTGGACGCTGGCGCCGGCCGCGCTTGCGCCGCCGCAATGGCGGCCGCTCGCCTATGCGGGCGCGCTCGCCTTCGGCGCCGCGATGGGGACATTGCGCATCGCCGGCGGCGCGCATTTCTTCTCCGACGTGATCTTCGCCGGCGTGTTCATGTTCCTGATCGTCTGGACCTTCCACGGCCTGATCTACCGCTGGCGGCCGACGCGGTTCACCGATGAGGTGGTCGAAAAGCTGCTTGACCAGTCCGGAACGGCTATCCGCCGTCTGTTTGCGCGGCTGTCGCTGCGCAGCGGCAAGGACGTGTGACCGCCCGCTTGCGTCGCGCCTACGCCCGCCTATAGTCCGCGCGGATTTCGGGGGCGGCCCCCGGTGCGGGATTTCCAATGTCCAAAGGCGACATCAAAAAAGTCGTGCTGGCCTATTCCGGCGGGCTCGACACCTCGATCATCCTGAAGTGGCTGCAGACCACTTACGGCTGCGAGGTCGTCACCTTTACCGCCGATCTCGGCCAGGGCGAGGAGCTCGAGC
>CAYVPC010000104.1:0-11588 GCA_964453555.1 uncultured Hyphomicrobiales bacterium
AAGTGCTGCCGACGGCGGTGTTCACCGAGCCGAATACCGGCTCCGATCTCGCCTCATTGAAGACGCGCGCGGTGCGCGAGGGCGACCAATACAAGGTCTACGGCAACAAGACCTGGATCACCCACCCGGTGCGGGCCGATCTGATGACGCTGCTCGTTCGCACCAATCCGGCCGAGAAGGGCTATCGCGGGCTCTCCATGCTGCTGGCCGAAAAGCCGCGTGGCAGCGACGCCGAGCCGTTTCCCGCCGCCGGCATGTCGGGCACCGAGATCGAGGTGCTCGGCTATCGCGGCATGAAGGAATACGAGATCGCCTTCGACGGCTTTACCGTGAAGGCCGAAAATCTGCTCGGCGGCGTCGAGGGCCTGGGCTTCAAGCAGCTGATGGCGACGTTCGAATCCGCGCGCATCCAGACCGCGGCCCGCGCCGTCGGCGTGGCGCAGGCCGCGCTCGAACAGGCGCGCACTTACGCGACCGCACGAATCCAGTTCGGCGTGCCGATTGCCGAGTTTCCGCGCGTCGCCGACAAGCTCGCGATGATGGCGGCGGAGATCCTGATTGCGCGCCAGCTGACTTATTACGCGGCGCGGCAGAAGGATTCCGGCCGCCGCTGCGATCTCGAAGCCGGCATGGCGAAGCTCTTGGCGGCCCGCGTCGCCTGGGCGTCCGCCGACAACGCCGTGCAGATCCACGGCGGCAACGGCTTTGCAGTCGAGTTCCCGGTCTCGCGTATCCTGTGCGATGCCCGCATCCTCAATATTTTTGAGGGCGCCGCCGAAATCCAGGCGCATGTGATCGCGCGGCGTCTGCTGGACGGGTCGAATTAGATCGGGCCGCTTTCGGATCACGCCGGCACAAACGCTCCTTGGAAGCGTGGTGTCCAATATCGAAGCGCATCGTCACTACCCTACTCTTTGGCCGCGCCTGTAGCGCGCAAACTGCGCCCAAGGCGGAGCGCTATGACGGCTGCGCGTTACCGCCGGCTGTCGGCGGGATGAATTATTCGTCATTTTGTTGCCGGCGAACTTTGCCGCGCCTACGTCCCGCATGCCGCGACCGGCGCCCGGACAGGGGCTTCCGGGACAATTCTCAAACCGAGCGTCCCGCCGATAGGTAGAGGTCCGTCATGCAGCGGACCGCCCGATGCCCTAGGGAGGAACCATGACCGCTTCGCCCCGCCAATCGCGCTGGCCCGCCGTACTCGCCCATCAATTCCTGCCGCGCGTCATCTTCGATGATACCGGCGCAAAAGCGCTGGACCTGCTGGGTAACCCGGAACTGGCGCGCCCGTTCATCAACTACCTCGTCGATAACGTCGCCCAATCCTGTGGCTTTCCGGAAGGAGCATGGAAACACCTTGCGGCCGAAATCCGCCTGCACCGGTGCGACTTCGGAGCGGTCGACGGCATTGTGCTCGAAATGCCGCTGCCGGAAGTTCCTCCTGATTGTTACTTCGTTGCCGTCATTCCCGTGGCGGCAGACCGGGCCCGTTACTTCACGCTGGAACGCACCTTCTTCCCGGGGCCGACCATGCTGTGCGAGTGGACCGCCGACCGGGCGCACGCGAATTTCGGCCCGGGTCCCGAGCCGGATATCGACTTGTTCGTCGCGGCGGTGACGGCGAAGCTGTAACGCCAGGTCCTTCTCGCCGGCCTCCGCGACAATAGCGAAGCCCGGCGCGGCCGGACGGTGCATTTCCCCCCGGATTTCGCTGCTGCTCAATCCGGGCTACAAGAGACGCATGGCCGGCTTCTTGTCTCATTGGCTTGTCCCGATCGCCATCGGTGCGGTCGCCTTGGTTCTGCTGCTCGGCCTCGTCAACATGATGCGCGGCGGCTCGGGCAACACCTCGCAGAAGCTGATGCGGCTGCGCGTGCTGCTGCAATTCGTCGCCATCGTTGTCATCATGTTTACAATCTGGGTGATGTCCAAATAGCGGCAGCGATCATGGTTGTGCTCAACAAAATCTACACCCGCACCGGCGACGACGGCACCACCGCGCTCGGCACCGGCGAGCGGCGCAAGAAATACGATCCGCGCGTCGCCGCCTACGGCACGATCGACGAAACCAACGCCGCCATCGGCGTCGCGCGGCTGTATACGGTCGGCGAGCATTCGATCCACAGCGCGCTGTCGCGCATCCAGAACGATCTGTTCGACCTCGGCGCGGACCTCGCCACGCCGGACAAGGGCAAAGGTCCCGGCGGCGCGCGGCTTACCGTGACGGCGGCGCAGGTCGCCTGGCTCGAGCAGCAGATCGACCTGCTCAACGGCGAGCTTGCTCCGCTGAAATCGTTCATCCTGCCCGGCGGCTACGAAGCAGCGGCGTATCTGCATGTCGCCCGCACCATCTGCCGGCGCGCCGAGCGACTGATCGCCGAACTCATGGACCGGCCGGACGAAAGCGTCAGTCCGGAAGTGCTTCAGTACGTCAATCGGCTGTCCGATTATTTGTTCGTTGCCGCCCGCTACGCCAACGACAAGGGCGCGCGCGACGCGTTATGGCAACCGGGCGCCAACCGCTGAGCAAAGATAAATGACGGGGAGGAATCGATGGGCCGGCTTGATGGCAAGGTCGCTATTGTCACCGGCGCGGCCAGTGGCATCGGCCGTGCCAGCTCGATTTTGTTCGCGCGCGAAGGCGCCCGCGTCGTGGTCATCGACCAGAACTCGACCGAGTTGAGCGGCACGATCAGCGCGATCAGAGACGGCGGCGCCGGCGACGTGCAGGGGTTCGGCGCCGATGTCGGCCAGGAAGACCAGGTCAAGGCGGTGGTCGATTCGACGCTGACCGCCTTCGGCGGGCTTGATGTCGTCTACGCCAATGCCGGTGTCTCGGGCGGAATGATTCCGCCGACGTTGCTTGAGCAATCTGTTGATTACTGGCTTCGAATTTTGCAGACCAACCTGCTGGGTCCGTTCCTCGCGATCAAGCATGCCGCCCCGCACATGGTCAAAAACGGCAGGGGCTCAATCGTGTTGACAGCGTCGGTTGCCGGCTTGCGCGCCAACGCCGGCGGCGCGCCCTACAGCGCGAGCAAGGCTGGCGTCATCAGCCTCGCCCAGACGGCAGCGGCGGCGCTGCTCGGCACCGGCGTGCGCGTCAACGCCATCTGTCCGGGGCTGATCGAGACCGGCATGACCAAGCCGGTTTTCGACGCCGCCAAGGAACGCGGCACCGCCGGCAAGATCGGCCAGCTCAATCCGCTACAGCGTGCCGGCGCACCGGAGGAAATAGCGGCCATGGCGCTATTTCTCGCCAGCGACGAGTCGTCCTACGTCAACGGCGTGGCCTTTCCGGTCGACGGCGGTCTCTCCTCGTCGCTGCCCTTCACCCGCCCGATCCGTTGACCGCAAGCGCGCGCGCCGGTACTTTCCCGCACCGCAGCATAGCCGGGACTCCCGCGCTCGCGGGGAGGGCTGACGGAAGCCGAAAGAAGCCATGAAAATCCTCGTGCCCGTGAAGCGGGCGGTCGACAAGGATGTGAAAATCCGGGTCAAGCCGGACGGCTCGGGCGTCGAGCTTGGCAACGTCAAGATGTCGATGAATCCGTTCGACGAGATCGCCGTCGAGGAGGCGATCCGGCTGAAGGAAGCCGGCAAAGCGACCGAGATCGTCGCCGTTTCGATCGGGCCGGCACAAGCCGCCGAGACGATCCGCACCGCGCTGGCGATGGGCGCCGACCGCGGCATCCTGGTGAAAGCGGACGGCGCCGCAGAGCCACTGGCGGTGGCGAAAATCCTCAAGGCGATCGCCGACACCGAAAAGCCGGGCCTCATCATCATGGGCAAGCAGGCGATCGACGACGACTGCAATCAGACCGGCCAAATGCTGGCCGCCCTGCTCGGCTGGCCGCAGGGCACGTTCGCGTCCAAGGTAGCGATCGACGGCGAGGCGCTAATGGTGATGCGCGAGGTCGACGGCGGCCTGCAGACGGTGAAGCTCAAGCTACCGGCGATCGTGACCACCGATTTGCGTTTGAACGAACCGCGCTACGCTTCGCTGCCCAACATCATGAAGGCGAAGAAGAAGCCGATCGACGATAAGAGCGCGTCCGATTACGGGGTCGACGTCAAGCCGCGGCTTGAAGTGGTGAAGACCGCCGAGCCGCCGGTGCGCAAGGCCGGCGTCAAGGTCAAAACCGTCGCCGAGCTGGTCGATCAGCTCAAGAGCGTGGGAGCGATCTGATGCCGACGCTTCTCGTCGCCGAGCACGACAACAAATCGCTCAAGGACTCAACCAACAAGACCCTGACGGCGGCCAAGGCGCTCGGCGCCGACGTGCACATTCTGATCGCCGGCTATCAATGCAAGGCGGTCGCGGAAGCCGCCGCCAAGCTCGACGGCGTCAAGAAAGTCCTGCTAGTCGATGCGGCCGCCTACGAGCACATGCTGGCGGAGCCGACCGCCGCCCTGATCGTCGCGCTCGCCGGCCCCTACGAAACCATCATCGCGCCGGCCACCACGTCGGGCAAGAATGTCATGCCGCGGGTCGCTGCTTTGCTCGACGTGATGCAAATTTCGGAAGTCAGCAAAATCGTCGGACCCGATACCTTCGAACGGCCGATCTATGCCGGCAACGCCATCCAGACCGTGCGCTCGCACGATCCAAAGCGCGTGGTGACGGTGCGCACAGCGGCGTTCCAGGCGACCGGCGCGGGGAGCGCGGCGGCGCCGATCGAGCCGGCCGCGGCCGCGGCCGATCCGGGCATTTCCGGCTTTGTCGGCGAGGAGCTTTCCAAGTCGGAGCGGCCGGAACTGACCTCGGCAAAAATCATCATTTCCGGCGGCCGGGCGATGCAAAGCCGCGACAACTTCACCAAATACATCGAGCCGGTGGCGGATAGGCTCGGCGCCGCGGTTGGCGCCTCGCGCGCGGCGGTTGACGCAGGCTATGCGCCCAATGACTGGCAAGTGGGCCAAACCGGCAAGGTGGTCGCCCCCGACCTCTATATCGCCGTGGGCATCTCCGGTGCTATTCAGCACTTGGCCGGAATGAAGGATTCGAAGGTCATCGTGGCGATCAACAAGGACGAAGAAGCGCCGATCTTTCAGGTCGCAGACTACGGACTGGTGGCGGATCTCTACCAGGCGCTGCCCGAGCTGGCCCAGGAATTGGAAAAACGCGGTCGTTGATCGGCGGTGAACGATGAACGGGATGATCGCAGAAGGTAAGCGAAGATGGTTGAGGTAAGGGAGCGGCCGAAGGCGCGCAGCAACCCATCCGGCGGAACCCCGCATGCGATCCGCACGGTCGGGGTCATCGGCGCCGGCCAGATGGGCAACGGCATTGCGCATGTCTGCGCGCTGTCCGGCTTCAATGTTCTGCTGAACGACATCGCCGCCGAGCGCATTTCCGGCGGGCTTGCCACCATCGACGGCAATCTGGCGCGTCAGGTCAGCCGCCAGCGCATCACCGACGAAGAGCGCCAGGCCGCGATGAACCGCATCAGCGCGGCGAAGACGCTGCCCGAGCTTGGCGATTGCGACCTGGTGATCGAAGCGGCGACCGAGAAGGAAGAGGTCAAGCGCAAGATTTTCACGGCCGTCTGCACGACGCTCAAGCCGGAAGCCATTGTCGGCACTTCGACCTCATCCATTTCGATCACGCGGCTGGCGTCGGCGACCGACCGTCCGGAGCGCTTCATCGGCATTCACTTTATGAATCCGGTGCCGCTGATGGAGCTGGTCGAGGTGATCCGCGGCATCGCCACCGACGACGCGACCTTCGAGAGCACCAAGCAATTTGTCGCCAAGCTCGGCAAGCAGATCGCGGTGTCGGAGGATTTTCCGGCCTTCATTGTTAACCGCATCCTTTTGCCGATGATCAATGAGGCGATCTACACGCTCTATGAAGGCGTCGGCAATGTCGAGGCGATCGATACCGCGATGCGGCTCGGCGCCCATCATCCGATGGGGCCGCTCGAACTGGCCGACTTCATCGGCCTCGACACCTGCCTCTCGGTCATGCAGGTGCTGCACGAGGGCCTGGCCGATTCGAAATACCGGCCGTGCCCGCTCCTGGTGAAATACGTCGAGGCCGGCTGGCTCGGCCGCAAGACGCAGCGCGGCTTCTACGATTATCGCGGCGAGAAACCGGTCCCGACGCGGTAGCTATGTTCTGCTCCAAGCTCGGCCTCACCAGCGCCGGAGCGTCCGTTCGCCGGGGCGAATCGCTCATCTGCCTGCTACAGTCGAAATGACATGAATTGGGCCAAAATCGAGTATTGAGTGCAAACGGCGACCGGGTAAGCCTCCTGCAGGCTTTCGTTCCGTCCTACCGCAGGATATTCTCCAAGCATGGGGTTTAATCAGTGTCGTCGCTAGCTGACCTTCCTGAACTGATCGGCTTCTTTAGCTATTCGCGTGAAGACGACGAGGATTCCAACGGCGCCTTGTCGGTCTTGCGCGATCGCATCCAGCGCGAGCTGCGGGGGCAGCTCGGCCGGTCGACCAAGACATTCCGGCTTTGGCAGGACAAGGAAGCGATCGCTTCCGGCAGGCTATGGCAAGCCGAGATCCAAACCGCCGTCGCCCAGGCGGTCTTTTTTATACCGATCATCACGCCCACGGTGGTCAGGAGCCCGCATTGCCGGTTTGAACTGGAATCGTTTCTCGCCCGCGAAGCGACGCTCGACCGCACCGACCTCGTTTTCCCTATTTTGTATATTGAAGTCCCGGGTTTGGATGACCCCGCCCGGCAGCAAAGCGAGCCCGTCCTTTCGCTTGTGGCCAAGCGCCAATATCTGGATTGGCGTCAGTATCGTTACGACGACATTGACTCGCCGCAGGTAAAGCGGGCGATCGGAAAGTTCTGCGCCAACATCCGCGACACGCTGTTTCGGTCATGGCTTTCGCCGGAGGAGCGCAAGGAATACGACGCGGCTGCGCGCGAGCGCTCGGAGGCGGACGCCCAGCGCCGGGCGGAAGAGGAGCGCCTCGAGGCGCAGGCCGTGGCAAGGAGACGTGTCGAGGAAGATCGGCAGCGCGCCGAAGCGGATGACGCCGCGAAGAAACGCGCCGTCGAAAATCACATGCGCGCCGAAGCTGACGCTGCTCGCGCGGAAGAGGAGCGCCTTCGCGAACCGCCAAAAGCCGCGCCTATACCGGGAATCCAGCCGCAGCCTATGTTTTCGGCCGGCAAGGTGAGTCTGCCACTCTCGCGGCCGGTGGTGATCGGCGTATCGGCGGTGGCTGCCGTGCTGCTGATCGCCGTCGTGGTGTGGGCGGTTAAAAGCCGCAATCAGACGACGGCCGGCACCGGCACTCTGGCGACCACGATCAAACCGACGCCTGCGCCCGATACCGGGACGCATACCGGCATCGGGGCCACGGACAAGACGCCGACTCCGGCCACTCCAACGCCGACGCCGGTTCCGGCCGCACCGGCGCCGGCTCCCGGCCCGCACACCGGCTTGGGCGCATCCGACACACAACCGGCCGCGCCGGCCACCCCGGCTCCCGGCCCGCACACCGGCCTCGGCAACGATCAAGCTCTGACGGCCATGCTGACCGCCAAGAACATTTACGGACAATGGTGCGGCGCCAGCACCAACCCCAATCTGACCAAGGATATCTTCGCCGCCAACAGTTTGACCGTCGTTCACCTGCCCGGAAATACCAAAACCGTGTTGAAGGTCGACCGCTATGAATACACGGCCACGACGATAACGGTTTACTATTACAGCGCGGGCTCCGGTCAGGGCGGCACGCCCGGCAATGTGCTGGTCAACGTGACGTACGGCAATTTCAGTGCCGACGGCAAGACGATGAATCAGCTACCGAACTCGCAAGGCGGCCTGTACGTATTTACCCGCTGCTGACGGCGTGACGGCCTTGGCTACTTCACCAGGTCGACGAACAGCCCGACGATGCAAACATAGCCGAGCACGAACAGGATCGTACGGATGAACGGAATCGCGGCGATGAAGACGACGGCGTGGGCGAGCCTGATCCAGAAGTAGCTCATCGCCCAGAACGTTGTCATCGAATCGTTCTTGTTGGTGAGCTGAATCAGGATCACCAGCGCGGCAAACGGCGCAAACGTCTCGACCGCGTTGATATGGGCGCGGTTGGCGCGCTGGCCCCACAACGGCACCGGCCGCGGTGTCGGATCGACATAGTTCGTCGTCTGCAGGGTTCCGTTGGTCACAACCTGACAGACGATGTACGGAATCCAAAGCGATCCGGTGAGTATTGCCGTTAGAGCAAGGTATTTGAGTTCAGGCGACATTTTATTCCTCCCCGGCGCGCCGCCATGGCGTGCCTAATCGCAGCATGAATCAGAAAGTTTCGGTTGCACGTAGCTTTCCCGCGGCTTGGCGCCGGCTTCGTATTTATCGTGGTGACGGACCCACGCCATGCCGTATTTCAGGCCCGCCTCGTCGCGGCCCTTCGGCGCGATATCGAGCAGGTTGTAGGCGCCGATCAGAATATCGAGGCCGCGGCCGTAGCTCGAATAGGTATGAAAGATCTGGCCGGCGGCGTTCTTGTGAAACGCGCTGATACCAGGCCGCTCATCGCTCGGGAAGGTGGTCAGTTCGTAGTTATAGAGCGCTTCGCCGGAAGCCTTCTCGTCCGGTGTCGCCGATACCTGATAGTCGAAATTAAAATCGGCGCCGAAGGACGAAACCCACTTGAAGCGCCAGCCCATGCGCTTCCTGAACTTTTCGATCTGCGCCAGCGGCGCGCGCGATACCACCACCAAGGCGACGTCGCGCTGCGCAAGGTGAACCGCTGCGCCGTCAAAATGGTCGGCGATTAGCGAGCAGCTTGGGCAGCCTTCGTCCCAGTCCGGGCCCATCATGAAGTGATAGACGATCAGCTGGCTCCTACCGCCGAACAGGTCGGCCAGGCTCTCTTTGCCGCTAGGGCCGTCGAATACATAAGTTTTTTCGACCTTCTCCCACGGCAATTCACGCCGCTTCTTGCTGAGCGCGTCGCGCGCGCGCGTGAAGGCTTTCTCTTCCGCGAGATGCGCCTTGCGCGCCGCGATCCATTCATCGTGGGAAACGATCTTATGCGCTTCCATGATGTGCTCCTTCGGTGTGTTCTTTCCGCGGACCTAGATCCGCCCCGCGACTTGCCACAAATTCAGCGCGGCCACGACAATGATGGTGAGCCAGGTCAGGCCGACACCGATGGCGCGGCCGATGCTGGGGCCTTCGGCGTTGCGGATGCCGGCGATGTACACCAGGCGTCCGACGATGAAGGCAATGCCGACGGCGTGCAGCACCCACGGTATCCCGTGGTCAAGCTCATAAAGGCCCATCAGCAACACGCCGATCGGCACATATTCCGCCGAGTTTCCGTGCATGCGCATGCTGCGCATCATCGCCGGCTTGCCGCCATCGCCAAACAAAACGCCCTGCTTGTTACGCTGCACCGTCACGTTGATGGCAAGCGCCGTCAGCAACAGCGCAAGCAGCGCGGCATAAACGGCGGTGATCGCAACGGGCATCGAACTCTCCAGTCCGGTGGTGCCGGCTAATTCACCGGCGTCATCCAGCCGATGCCGGCGCCGCCCGGCTCGAGCAGCATGACGATGCGGCCGACATTGGGAACCTCAAAGGCGGGTTTCATGACTTTGGCGCCCGCCTTCGTCGCCTTCTTCACGCGCTCGTCGACGTTGTCGACGGCAATGTAGGACATCCAGCTTTCCGGCACGCCTTTATATTCTGCGCCACTAATGTCGAACAGGCCGCCGACGACCTCATCCCCGGATTTTGCCAGCCAATAGCTGCCGCCGCCGGGCATGGGCATCGCATTGAAGCTCCAACCCATCGTGTCGCCGTAGAACTTCTTTGCGCGTGCGATATCGCGCGTCATCAGTTCGTTCCAGTAAAACGTGCCATGTTTCCAGCTCATATGCTTACTCCAGCGATTTTAAGGTTGCGGTTTCTGCGTATCTTTTAACCGGCCGTTGTGTCGTTCAGGCGACGTATTTCTCGAGCTTGTCGAAGGCGCCGATCCAGCCCTGCTCGTGGCCATTGCGTGAATCCTGGTCAAACAGATTTTCGTGGATGAGCGTCAACAGCGTTCCGTCACCGTCAGGCTTGAATAGAACCGTGACCAGCGTTTCATGCGGCGTATCCGGCGGCTCGACTTTCCACGCCCAGGTGAAGACGAGCTTCTCGTTCGGCACCACTTCCCGATAGGCGCCGCGCACTTCAAGTTGCTGCCCAGCCGGCGATTGCATCGCCCAGCGGTAGCGGCCGCCGACGCGCGCGTCAGTTTCGGCGAGCACCGCTTTCATCTCGCCGGGCCCCATCCAGTGTTTCACTTTTTCCGGGTCGGTGAACGCGGCGAAGACTTTCGCCGGCGGTGCTTTGAAGCGCCGCTTGAGCGTGAGGCTTGGTTTGACGGCGGCTTGGACGGCCATGAGTCTTCCTCCTCCAGAAAAAAAGCGAGGCGGCGAAGCGCCTCGGACCAAAAGCGTTCGTAGCGTTCGAGCCATTCGCGGGCGTTCTGCATGGGAACCGCATTGAGCCGGCAGGTGACGGTGCGGCCCGATTTGGTGCGCGCCACGAGACCGGCGTCGGACAAAACGTCGACATGTTTCATGATTGCCGGCAGCGAGACGTCGAACGGCTCGGCCAGCGCACTGATGGAAAGGTCTGGCTCCTCGGCAAGCCGCGCCAACATCGCGCGGCGCGTCGGATCGGCGAGCGCGGCGAAGGTGCGGTCGAGCGGCACGATACTATGCTTAACCATGTGGTTAAGTATAGGAGCGCCGCCGCAGCTGTCAAGCCGCGTCAGTCCGGACCGGCGATCGCGGCGCTAACGAGCCTGATGCCGTCGGCGCTCGACCACTCCGCCGGGCCGGCCATCTCGCCGATCTCGCAGCCGGCGCGGTCGACGATCAGCGTCGTCGGCATGCCGAAGGCTTTGCCGGCTAGCTTTAAATCCTGGAAGACCTTGGCGCTCGGATCGGAATAATAAGCGAGGTGGGTGACGCCGATGTCTTTCAGGAAGGCGAGCGGCTTTTCCGGATCGCGCGTGTCGATATTGACCGCGACAACCTCGAAATTCGTCCCGCCGAGGTCGCTTTCAAGCTTGTCGAGCGCCGGCATTTCGCGCCGGCAGGGCACGCACCAGGTCGCCCATAGGTTGAGGAGGACGGTGCGGCCGCGCCAGTCGGCAAGCACGCGGCCCTGGCCTTGCGCGTCCTTGAACGCGACGTCGGGTACACGGAATGGCGCGCGCGCGACGGTCAGCGCGGCGACCTCGCCATGCACCAGCGGCGCGATCCTGGCGGCGGTCTTAACCGCCGGCTCACAAGCCGCCGCGGCCGGATTGCTTCGCTGCCGCCCAATCCCGTATACCCCCGCCAGGACGGCCACGATCCCGATCGCCACGGCGACTGAAATGAACCGCAGGCGGCCTATTTTGTCTCGTGGCGGCACGGTCTGATCGGTCATTAACAAAAGAACCTCGGCGCACGCGTATGAGCAACAAGATGTGGGGCGGACGCTTCGGTTCGGAACCCGATCCCCTGATGGAGGAGATAAACGCCTCGATCGACTTCGATCGACACCTCTACCGGCAGGACATTGCCGCGAGCAAGGCCCATGCGGCGATGCTCGCCA
>CAYVPC010000105.1:0-11561 GCA_964453555.1 uncultured Hyphomicrobiales bacterium
GTGCGGTTCGGCGATACGCACGTCCTTGTCACCGCGACGCTTGAGGATCGCCTGCCGCCCTGGCTGAAGGGACAGGCGCGCGGCTGGATAACGGCCGAATACGGCATGCTGCCGCGCGCCACCCTTGAACGCACGCGGCGCGAAGCGTCGTCCGGCAAGCAGACCGGACGCACGGTCGAAATCCAGCGCCTGATCGGCCGAAGCCTGCGCTCGGTTGTCGACCTCAAAGCGCTTGGCGAGCGGCAGATTACCGTCGACTGCGACGTCATCCAGGCCGACGGCGGAACGCGCACTGCGTCCATCACCGGCGCCTGGATTGCCCTCTATGACTGTCTCGCCTGGATGAAGACGCGCAACATGATCGAGCAGGATGTCTTGCGCGACCATATCGCGGCGATCTCCTGCGGTGTCTGCGGCGGCGTCGCCGTGCTTGATCTCGATTACGCCGAGGACTCGCAGGCGGAAACCGACGCCAATTTTGTGCTGACCGGTTCCGGCAATATCGTCGAGGTGCAGGCGACCGCCGAGAAGGTGCCGTTCTCCGAGGAGCAGCTCACCACACTGCTGGCGCTAGCGCGCAAGGGCGTCGGTAAGCTGATCGACCTGCAAAAGATGGCGGTCATGTGAGCAATCGACCGCAAAGGGATCGCGAATGGCAGATGCCCGGAAATGATGCGCAAGGCGGCAGTTCGCTCGACGGCGGCCTTCCGCTACCGCAGCAGCCGCATCGCAAAATCTCCGGCCGACTCGTGATCGCCACCCACAATGCCGGCAAGCTGAAGGAAATGCGCGAATTGCTGGCGCCTTACCGCGTCGACGCTATATCAGCGGGCGATATGGGATTGAGCGAACCAGAGGAAACCGGAGCGACGTTCCGCGCCAACGCCTGCATCAAGGCGGGAGCGGCGGCGCGAGCGTCGGGCTTACCGGTCTTTGCCGACGATTCCGGTCTTGCGGTCGACGCGCTCGACGGCGCGCCGGGCATCCATTCCGCGCGTTGGGCCGGGCCCGACCGGAATTTTCATAGGGCCATGGAGACAATCGAAGAGAAATTGCGCGCGCTTGGCGCGATCGTGCCGGAACGGCGCAAGGCGCATTTCATCTCCGCGCTTTGCGTCGCCTGGCCGGACGGCCACTTGGAGGAATTCGAAGCGCAGGTTGACGGCGCGCTGGTCTGGCCGCCGCGTGGCGATAAAGGCTTCGGCTACGATCCGATTTTCATGCCCGACGGCGAAATCCGAACTTTCGGCGAAATGTCGAGCGAAGAGAAACACGGGTTGCCGCCGCGCGGCAAAGGACTGTCGCATCGCGCACGCGCCTTCATGAAGCTTGCGGAGGCGTGTCTTGGCTGACGACACTCCGCAATTCGGCGTCTACGTGCATTGGCCGTTCTGCCTGTCGAAATGTCCCTATTGCGACTTCAACAGCCATGTGCGGCGCGAGGCGATCGACGAGGCGCGCTTCGTGCGCGCGTTTTCCGCCGAGATCGCCGCCACCGCCGCGCGCGTGCCGGGCCGCACGGTTTCGACGGTCTTCTTCGGCGGCGGCACGCCGTCGTTGATGCAGCCGGCGACCGTCGCCGCAATCATCGAAGCGATCAGCCGGCATTGGAGCGTCGCGCCTAACGCGGAAATCACGATCGAAGCCAATCCGACCAGCGTCGAGGCGACGCGCTTTCGCGGCTATCGCTCGGCCGGCGTCAACCGCGTGTCGCTTGGCGTACAGGCGCTCGACGATCGCGCGCTGGCCGAACTCGGGCGGCTGCATTCGGCGCGCGAAGCGCTCGATGCCGTCGGAATTGCGCGCGGCATTTTCGAGCGCATTTCGTTCGATTTGATCTACGCGCGGCCGCAGCAGACGCCGCAGGATTGGGGCAACGAGCTGACGCACGCGCTGCGTGAGGCCGGCGAGCATCTGTCGCTCTATCAGCTTACCATCGAGCCCGAGACGCCGTTCGCCGCCCTGCATGCGGCCGGCAAGCTCAAAACGCCGGACGACGATATTGCGCGCGCGCTTTACGACACGACGCTGGAGATCTGCGTCGCCCACGGATTGCAAGCCTACGAGATTTCCAATCACGCGCGCCCCGGCGCCGAGTGCCGGCACAATCTCATTTACTGGCGTGCGCACGAATATGCGGGTATCGGCCCGGGCGCGCATGGCCGCATCGACATTGACGGCGCGCGCCACGCTACCGCCACCGAAAAACGCCCGGAAGCCTGGATCGCCCGCGTCGAACGCGACGGACACGGCCTTGTCACCGACGACGTGCTCACCCGCGAAGAAATGGCGGATGAGTTTCTGCTGATGGGGCTGCGGCTCGCTGAAGGTATCGATCGGTCGCGCTATGAAGCGCTCGCCGGCCGCTCGCTCGACCCGGAGCGGATCGCGGCGCTGCAGGAAAGCGGTTTGGTGGAAACCACCGACCAGGGCCGTTTGCGCGTCAGCCTGCCCGGATTTCCGGTGCTCGACGCGGTGGTCGCCGATCTGGCGGCGTGAAAGAGATTATCCCGCCCCGCCGCCGCTGAAGCCGCGCGGCGCGGGCGAAATGGTCTGCGCCCCCGCCGACGTGACCTTGAGCACCGCAAGCCCACGCTCGTTGGTCCCGTCGGCGCGAAAGCGGAACAGTCCGTCGATGCCGGTGAAGCCCGACGGGTTGGTCAACACCTCGGGCGAGAACCGCGCCGCGCCTTGCGTCTTCACCAGCGCGGCGACCAGCGCCACCGCGTCGTAGGCTAGTGTCGCGGTTCGCACCGGCGCCTGCTTGAAACGCGCATTATAGCGGGCGGAGAAGTTGCGGTAGCCGACAGCATCCGGCGCGGCGTACCAGCCGCCGTCGAGCGCCGCAGCGGCGGAGATGCGCGGGTCGTCGCCCCATAGGCCGGTGCCGAGCAGCTGGACTTTCTTGACGTTGAGGCCGTTGGCAACGAGCGCCTGCGCCACGTCCGGCACGGCGTCGCCGCCATCGGGAATAAAGATGGCGTCGGCGCGGATCGCAACCTGCACGACGGTCCTGACCGGCACGGCCATTCCGGCTTTGTCGTGCGGGTAGCGCTCGAGCGCGATCAGCTGGCCGCCGCGGCGCGTGATGTCCTGCTTGAAGGCGGCTTCGACCACGGTTCCGTACGGATTGTCGGGAATGAGCGCGGCGTAGGAGCGCTTCCCGACCGAAGCGGCATATTGCACGATGCGCGCGACATCGGATTCCGGCAGGAAGCTGAGCAGATAAACGCCGCGCGAGGCGACATTGGCATCGGTCGAGAACGCGATGACCGGAATGTTGCGCGCGCGTGCCACCTGGCCGACGATTCCGACTGACTGCGCGAACAACGGACCGAGGATGATTTCGGCGCCTTCATCGAGCGCCTGTTGCGCGGCGACCCGCGCGCCGTCGCCGGTGCCGCCGTCATCCTTCACCAGGAGCTGGATGTTCGGCGTGTTGAATTCCGCGAGCGCCATTTCCGCGGCGTTGCGCATGGCCTGGCCGGCGATGCCGGCATTGCCGGCCGCCGACAGCGGGAGAATAAGCGCGGCCTTGACCTGGCCGGTTCCGAGCGTGGTCGCCGGCGCCGGCGGACCGGCCGGCGGCGTTGGCGTCGAGGAAAATGGCGTACTGGAAAAGTAGTTCGAACTGCCAGAACAGCCCGCCAGCAGGACGGCAGTCGTAGCCATCAAGCTTGCGAGCGCACGGCGCCGTGTTGGCTTGGCGGCCGACCCCGTAACCGGCAACTCCGCGAACACAGCCGTTCTCCTGACGCCAGCCTTTTCGTGCCGCACGATCGTTTCGGAAAACCGGCTTTGGCTTTTCCGGATCATGCTCTACGCGCCGAAGCAATAGGGCGTCCCCAATCTGTCATTCTGGCGGCGAATGGTTAACTAAATGAAAAGGATAGGGAATCGGACGCGGCATGACGGCAATGCGGCACGGCGCTAGGGTGCCGGTGATGGGCAATCCGCAGGCGAAGCCGGCCGGCCGCGACGATCGCGCGCAACGGCGCTATGTCGTCGACGGCCATGTCGTCGCGGTCGCGCTGACCGCGCCGGGCCTGCACATCGTTGCGACCCCGATCGGCAATCTCGGCGACATCACGTTGCGCGCGCTCGCGACGCTGGCGGGCGCCGACGTGATCGCCTGCGAGGATACGCGGGTGACGCGCAAGCTCCTCGACCGCTACGCCATTGCAACGCCGCTCACGCCCTATCACGACCACAATGCCGCGACCGTGCGGCCGAAGCTCCTGCAGCGGCTCGCGGAAGGCGCCGCGGTCGCGCTGGTCTCGGATGCCGGCACGCCGCTGATCTCTGACCCCGGATACAAGCTGGTGCGCGCCGCGCAGGAGGCCGGTTGCGCGGTCACCGCGCTGCCCGGCGCCTCGGCGCTGCTGACGGCGCTCACGGTCGCCGGCCTGCCCACCGATCAATTCCTGTTCGCCGGCTTCCTACCGCCCAAGCAGGCCGCGCGGCGCGCGCGCATCGCCGAACTCGCCCGCGTGCCGGCGACGTTGGTGCTGTACGAGACCGGCCCGCGCCTTGGGGCAGCGCTGGCCGATCTCGCGGCGATGCTCGGCGAACGCGACGCTTCGGTGTGCCGCGAACTCACAAAGTTGCATGAAGAAATCCGGCGCGGCAGCCTTGCAGCCTTGGCGCAGGTCTTGGCGGACGAGGAATTGCGCGGCGAGATCGTTTTGGTCATCGGCCCGCCGCCCGCGGCGGAGCGTCCGGACGCGACGGAGACCGATACCTTGCTGCGGCGGGCGCTCGCCCGCGTTTCACTGAAAGATGCCGTCGGCGAGGTCGCCGACGTGACCGGCTTGCCGCGGCGGGAAATCTATCAGCGCGCGCTCGTGCTGGCGAAAGAAGGAAACCATGGCGCGACGCGTTGAGCCGGCCGGACAAACGGCTGGGCCGCGGCGTGAGCGCGTGGCCGCGTTCCGGCTTGGCCTTTCGGCCGAAAGCCGCGCCGCCATGTTTCTCATCGCCAAGGGCTACCGCATCGCCGCCCGGCGCTGGAAAACGCCGTTCGGCGAGATCGACATTGTCGCGCGCCGACGCCGGGCGCTGGTGTTTGTCGAGGTCAAGGCGCGCGCAGACGCCGACGAGGCGGCGGCGGCCGTTACCGATCGCGCCAAGCGCCGGATCGTCGCCGCTGCCGAGCTTTGGCTCGCCCATCGTCCCGACGACGCACAGTGCGA
This sequence comes from uncultured Hyphomicrobiales bacterium, assembly GCA_964453555.1. GTDB lineage: Bacteria > Pseudomonadota > Alphaproteobacteria > Rhizobiales > Xanthobacteraceae > BOG-931. The sequence continues at coordinate 5,193 of CAYVPC010000105.1, forward strand.
GATTCGTTTCGACGTCATGCTGGTGACGCCGGGGCGGATCCCCAAGCATATCGCCAACGCGTTCGACGCTACCCGTTGAATACATCCATTGGCTTCGGTACCAACGCCCATGCCCCTGAATGTCGCCGTGCAAATGGACCCGATCGAGCGGATCAACATCCGCGGCGATTCGACCTTTGCCCTGCTGATCGAGGCGCAACGTCGCGGCCATCGCCTTACCTATTACACGCCCGACGAGCTCGTGCTTAACGACGGCAAGGTCGCCGCGACGGTGCGGCCGCTTGAGGTGCGCGACGTTGCCGGCGACCACTTTACCCTCGGCGATCCGCGCCATGCCGGTCTGTCCTCGTTCGAGGTGGTGCTGCTGCGGCAGGATCCGCCGTTCGACCTCGCTTACATCACCACGACGCATATGCTCGAACGCATCCAGCCGGATACCTTGGTGGTCAACGATCCGGCGCATGTGCGCAACGCGCCGGAGAAAGTGTTCGTCACCGAATTTCCCGACTTGATGCCGCCGACCTTGGTCACCCGCGACATCGAGGCGATCAAGTCGTTTCGCGCCAAGGAGGGCGACATCGTGATGAAGCCGCTCTACGGCAAGGGCGGCGAGGCGGTCGTGCACCTAGCGCGCGACGACCTCAACTTCGGCTCATTATGCGATCTGTTCGCCAGCATGTTCCGCGAGCCGTGGGTGATTCAGAAATTCCTGCCGGCGGTGAAGCACGGCGACAAGCGCATCATCCTGGTCGACGGCGAATTCGCCGGCGCGGTCAACCGCGTGCCGGCGCCGGACGATCTGCGCTCCAACATGGTGCGCGGCGGCGTGCCGAAAGCGACCGATCTGACCAAGCGCGAGCGTGAAATCTGCACGCGCATCGGCCCCGCTCTGCGCGAGCGCGGGCTTTTATTCGTCGGCATCGACGTAATCGACGGCTTCCTCACCGAGATCAACGTCACCTCGCCCACCGGCATCCGCGCGATCAAGAATCTCGGAGGCCCCGACATCGCGGCGCTGATCTGGGACAAGATCGAAGCGAAAAGAAATCCAGCAAAAAAGATTTAGGCCCGCGCCGGCGCGGCCGCGCCAAAGTCCGCCGATTTCAGCTTGGTGATAGTCAAGACCAGCGCCGAAGCGAGCAGGCAGAGCGCGCCGGCAACGAAAAAGGCCGGCAGATAGCTGGAAAATTCCGTGCGCGAAAAACCGGCGCCGAAGGCCGCGGTCGCCGCGCCGATCTGATGGCCGGCAAAAATCCAGGCGAAGAAGATGCCGGCGCGTTCGCGGCCGAAACGCTCGGCGGTGATCTTCACGGTCGGCGGCACGGTGGCGATCCAGTCGAGGCCGTAGAACACCGCGAACAGCGACAACCCGTAAAAGCTGAAGGTCGTGAACGGCAAATAGAGCAGCGAAAGCCCGCGCAAGCCGTAATACCAGAACAACAGCCAGCGGCTGTCGAAGCGGTCGGACAGCCAGCCGGACCCGATGGTGCCGGCGAAATCGAATACTCCCATCATGGCGAGTACGCTCGCCGCGGTTACCGCGGCCAGGCCGTAGTCGCCGCACAGCGTGATGAAATGCGTCTGGATCAGCCCGTTGGTGCTGCATCCGCAAATGAAGAATGTCGCGAACAGGACCCAGAAAACCGGCGCGCGCGCCCCTTCCCTGAGCACTGCGAACGGAGAGGTCAACAGGCCGAGCAGGCCGCCGCCGGCGGGCGGAGGCGGCGGCGCCACCACGGTTTCGCCGTAAGGCGGCAAGTCGAGATCACTCGGCCGATCGCGCATCAACAGCAGTGCGACAAATGCTACAACGGCCAACAGAACACAGATAAAAACGAGCGCCAGGCGCCAGCCGTAACGCGCGGTCAATTCGGCAATCAGCGGCAGAAACACCAGCTGGCCGGTGGCATTGCTCGCGGTCAGAAGTCCGATCACCAGTCCACGGCGTTGCGTGAACCAGCGCGTCGCCACCGTCGCCGCCAGCACGATGGCGGTGAGCCCGGTGCCGACCCCGACAACGAGCCCCCACAACACGATCAATTGCCAGACTTGCGTCATCGCCAGCGACGCAAGCAGACCGGCGACGATCATTGCCGCCGCCGAGATCATGACGCGGCGCAGTCCGAAACGGTTCATCAGGGCGGCCGCGAATGGTCCAAACAAGCCGAACAGCAGAAGCCGCAGCGCCAGCGCGCTCGAAATCTGCGCGTTGTCCCAGCCGAATTCATGCTCCAGCGGCACGATCAGTACGCCCGGCGCGCCCATGGCGCCCGCGGTCACCAGCATGGTGAGGAAGGTGACCGCAACGATCACCCAGCCGTAGTGAATGTTGCGGCGGGCCAGCGCGGCGGCAAATCCGGAAGACGCCATGGAAATTTCAGTCTGCTCGGCTCTTTAGATGATGACCATCATCTTTTCTTGCTTATTGATGATAGACATCATATAACTTGTCAAGTATCGGCCGCCGACGCATGGCTGCGCTGCACGATCGGGCTCGACGATGAAGGTAACCCGCGAACAAGCCGCCGCGAACCGCGAACGCATCATCAGCGCGGCGGCCGCGCTATTTCGCGCCAACGGCTTCGGCGGGATCGGCGTCGCCGACATCATGAAAGCAGCCGACCTGACGCATGGCGGCTTCTACGGCCATTTTGCCTCGAAGGATGATCTGGTCGCGCAGGCAAGCCGCCGCACCATGCGGCGCGCGGCGGCGAATTGGGAAGGCGTCGTCGCGGACGCGACCGATCATCCCTATGCGGCGCTGCTGGACCACTACCTCTCGCCGCACCATCGCGACGATCCCGGCCACGGCTGCGCTTTCGCGGCGCTCGGCACCGACGTGGCGCGCAGCGGCCGACCGGTGCGCCAGGCTTTCGCCGAGGGCTTGCGGCCGCTCATCGACATTCTTGCCGACGCTGTTCCCGGGCGTTCGAAAGCACTGCGCCGGCGCAAAGCCGTTGCCGCCATGGCGACGCTCGTCGGCGCGCTCACACTGGCGCGGGCAGTCGGCGATGCCTCGCTTTCGGATGAAATCCTGCAAGCCGCCCGGCGCGAATTGCTGGCCGCAGCGCAAGGCCAGGAATCCTCCGGATGAGCCCCTTCGGGGCTTCCGTTCACTGAATGTTCTTGACGGCCTCGGGTAGTGGGTCTACCCAGCACCCGGCCTCGGGGGTTTGTGGACTTCGCAAACCCTAACAAGCGGAGGTCAAGATGAGAGCATTCCGTAGTTGGATTGTCGTGTGGTTTGCGAAGCGAATAGGAGTCCCGGTGAAAATCCGGGACTCGAAAATCCGGGACTCCTGGTACGGTGCAGAGACCGGCGTTAGAGATTGGCCTTAAGCCAGTCAGAGCAGTTCGTGTTGAACCCGTTCCACGCCACAACGGAGCCGTGGACATGGGTCATGACGAGCAGCTGATCGTCTGCCTTCATGTGACGCCAGAGAGCATCGCGGACTTGCACGGCAGTGAGATTTGAAATCACGAGCCAAGTCGAGTCCAAACAATGCCACCAAGCGCCGAGGTTTTTAATTGCCTCGATAAGCTCGTTGTAGGTTTCACCCCTGACAGGGTGCAGGTCATAACCGATCATGTAGACGGCCATATCGGCCTCCTCTGTGGGAGCCGGGCCTTGACAGACAGCGGTTTTCCCGAATCAATGGGAGTGTTACGAGCCACTATCGCCCCACTGGCCCGGCTCCGGGTTAGTGTGGGGACTGGAACTCAGAAGCCGCCGAGGCTGGCACGCCGAGGCGGCTTCGCCATTTCCAGTTCGGCACGGAGGATTGGTTAAGATTCCGTGCACGTCAAGGTTTAGTACGGATTCATTGACAACCCACTAAATGCGGGGGTTACGGGGACGAATCGGGAGGGGATCGCGCAAGTATCGGATCGAACGGCCAGATTCGCAAAGGGCCGTGCATGGTGCGCCGACTTTTTCCCCGCTTTGCGTTGACTCAACGCTGGCGAGTCAGATTGATTTAATGCAACCGAACTCGTTACGCCTTCGGTCGGTAGGTCCCGGCCTTAATGAGGGGCCAAGCTTTCTCGTACGGCATTATGCCCTCGTGGACGGCGCGCCAATGCGCGTCTATGCCGTCCCAGCCATTGCCCTGAAAAGCGTGACCGCACTCGGGACACACGCACTGCGCCGCTTTGGCGACCCGCTTGAGGGCCGCATTAAACCGGCGCTCGGAGTCGTGCGCGCCGATTGCGCGGGCGGCTTCGCGGAATTTCTGAATTTGGTTTTTGGGCTTTGCGGTCATGAGCAACGTTCCATACGGCTATGTAGCATACATCGACGAGGCGGGCGATCCGGGGCTAAAGCGAGTGAAGCCCTTAGACGCCAACGGCTCTAGCGAGTGGCTCATTCTCTCGGCTGTCGTTATTGGCGCGCCAAATGAGGCAAACGTTGCCCCATGGCGCGACGAGATTCTCCGTGCGACCAAGGCGCAACGCAAAGACTTGCATTTCACCAACTTGCAACCGTGGAACAAGCGGATTGCCTGTGCCGGGATAGCAAAGCTACCGGCCAGGTGCTTCGTCGTGTGTTCAAACAAAAAGAACATGCGCGGATATCGCAATCCGTTTGCCGAGAACTATCCGGCGCCAAACTGGTTTTATGCTTGGCTGTCGCGGCTTCTGTTGGAGCGCGTCACCTATTTCGTCCGCCAAAAGTCCCTCGAACAGCACCGCGAAATTAGGAAGGTTCGCCTCGAATTTGGTTCTCGTGGCGGCCTAGATAGCTTCGGCCTTACCAGCTACTTCAATTGGCTCAAACTTCAAAGCGAGGAAGGTAAGAATTTTCTGCCGCTCGGCAATATCGTTTGGGAGACGATAGACGAAAACTTAGTGTTCATCTTCCCACACAAGGCACGCGCGGGACTTCAACTAGCCGACACTTTCCGCGTTTTTGCCGTCGGCGCGGAAACAATTCCAACTGCACTTCACGCTTTGGTGGCCGCCGAGCGATCAGCGGCGCGGTAAGTGAGCCGCTTGCCGACAACGCCTTGCAGCGCGCGGCCCGTGCGCGCTTCATCGTCAACACCGAGCCCGACGCGGTTGCTGTAGCGGAAATCAAATTCCGCCAAATAGCGATGCAAATGCTTTTCCTTGCAATGCTGGTAGACGCCCTTCATGCCGCGCTTGAAAATCGAGTAGTAGCCTTCGACCGTGTTTGTGTGGATGTCCGGTCCACGGAAATACTCGCCGCGCTCATGCTGCACGCGCCCATGTTCGGCAAATTCCTCGCCGACGCGACGATAGTGCAGCGCCTTATCGGTCATGAGGCGGCTTTCACGGCGGATGTTCTCGCGAACGATTGGCACGATGTCGGCAATCGAGTGACCGCCAGCATGGAGTGAACGTGCCGAACCGCCGCGCTCCACCAGCGTCACCACCATGTTTTTGTTGTGGTACCCGCTCTTGTCGATGCCGTGATCTTGCTGGCGACCGATGTAGGTTTCGTCCACCTCAACGGCCTTGCCGCCGCCGCCCATTGGCGTCAGCGTGCCGTCCCGCATCGCTTCCCTAATTCGGTGCGCCAGAAACCATGCGGACTTGTAGTCCACCTCCAAGGTCCGGTGGAGTTGGTGGGCGCTTATACCCTTCTTGCTCGAACACATGAGGTGGACCGCTTGCAGCATCTTGTGCAGCGGAATGTGTGCGGCCTCGAAAACCGTGCCGACCTTGACCGTGAATTGCTTGCGGCAACCCTTGGAATAACATTTCCACAAACCGGGGCGGATGCGGCCCTTTTTGTCCTTCACGTCATTGAGCCGACCAGCCTGATCGACCGTGCCGCAATGCGGGCAAACGATGCCGTCGGCCCAAAGGATCGCCTCAAGGTGCTTGAAAGCCGCCTTTTCGTCCTTGAAGTATTTTCGGTCTAGGAGAGACACGGCAGAAACCCTTATGAATCGCTACTTTCAGCGATTCTACGGAACGCCGTGGGGTTTGTCAACTCCCTAATCGCCCGGCCTCGGGTGGTGGGTCCGCCGAGCGCGTGGCGGCCGCGCGCGAGCGGCAGGCGGCGCGTTACGCCGCGATCGGGCTGCCCCGCATGTGCGCAGCAACGCCGCGGTCTCGGGCGCGGTGCTGGAAGACGTGGCGCGGCCGGATTCCGGCGGGCTTTCTCTCCTGCGCGAAGCCGCCGACGCGATGCGGCTCTCGGCGCGCGGTTACCACCGCGTGCTGCGCGTCGCCCGCACGCTCGCCGATCTCGACGGCGCCGACAAAGTCGGCCGCGTGCATCTCGCCGAGGCGTTGTCCTATCGCGCACTGACGGATGAAATCCGACGCGCTGCCTAAGCGGATCACACCGATCCGTTGGTTGACGCGACGCCGCCGCGCATCCCGATCGCCGACAGAAAC
>CAYVPC010000106.1:0-11487 GCA_964453555.1 uncultured Hyphomicrobiales bacterium
TCACCGAGCGGCTGGCGCAAGCCGATGCCGGCAACGCCGGGTGGCAGCGCGATCTGTCGGTGGCGTACGGCGAGGTCGGCGACGTGCAGGTGGCGCAGGGCGACCTGGCCGGCGCGCTGAAATCCTACCGCGACGACCTCGCCATCACCGAGCGGCTGGCGCAAGCCGATGCCGGCAACGCCGGGTGGCAGCGCGATCTGTCGGTGGCGTACGGCGAGGTCGGCGACGTGCAGGTGGCGCAGGGCGACCTGGCCGGCGCGTTGAAATCCTACCGCGACGACCTCGCCATCACCGAGCGGCTGGCGCAATCCGATGCCGGCAACGCCGTGTGGCAGCGCGACCTGTCGGTGTCGTACGGCAAGGTCGGCAACGTGCAGAAGGCGCAGGGCGACCTGGCCGGCGCGCTGAAATCCTACCGCGACGGCCTCACCATCTTCGAGCGGCTGGCGCAATCCGATCCCGGCAATGCCGGCTGGCAGCGCGATCTGTCGGTGTCGTACAACAGGGTTGGCGACGTGCAGAGAGCGCAGGGAAACCTGCCGGCCGCGCTCGGCTCGTATCAGGCGGGACTCGCCATCGCCGGCCACCTGGCGAAGTCCCATCCGGGCAATGCGCAATACAAACAAGATTTGCAATTTAGTGTTGGGCGAATCGGAAGTCTTGCCTTCAATTTCCTGCTGAAGCACGATTTCACGAGTGCATTGCAGGCGGCCGACCAGGCGATCTCGCTCGCCCCCGAGGAGATTTGGATATACACAAATCGCGCCCACGCCCTGATGTTCCTCGGCCGCACCGGCGAGGCGCGCGCGCTTTATCTCAAATATCGCGGTGAGAAAATCCCTGAGCAGGACGGAAAATCATGGGAGACCGTCATCCTGGAAGACTTTGCCGAGCTGCAAAAGGCTGGGCAAACGAGTCCGCTCATGAACGAGATCGAGAAGCTTTTCACCTCAGCGGGATAAAGCAATCCGATGAGCCTACCTAATGGGCTTGCTGATCGACGGCAAATAGGCGCGACGAAAAGCTTGCGCAGACTTGGCTCGCGATCGACGCCTTACAAGAATTGCTTTCGCGCATGTCCGAAATCCTTCAATGGAAATCTCATTTTGATCTCATGCTGACGCGTTACAATCGCCAAGACGCCGCCTCCCGCCAGGCGCCTCAACAAACCGTCATCTACCGCCACCGTTGTGGAGCAAACCGAGTCCGAGTCGGTTTCCTGGCAGCGCAACGCGCCGTTGGCAATTAGATCACCGTCGATCCTGGTCACGAGCGGGAGTTCCCCCGCCGATGCCGGAAGGTCGATTTCGACAAATAAAAAACGGGAGATTTCGCCCTGACCAAACGCGATGAATCCTAGTCGTTCGCCAGTAACCGACCGCGCCTCGCGACGCATGACACAGGAAAAGTCGGCGTGCTCGCCGACCGTGCAGCCCCCGATCCAATCGGAATAGGTGATGGGGCCAGCGCCGGCGTGCGCCGTAGCGGGGGCGATGCTGGCGACGGTGAGCAGGAATCCGGCGGCTAACGACCGATTCATGACTGGCGAGAACAGTCGTCATTTTTGACGCGGGTATGGCGGGTATGCGGATACGGCGGGAAAAGTGCAACCTGCTTGTGGAAATAAACTGACGTTGCTGGTCCTCGGCAGCAACGCGTTTGGGGCTATCCTGGATTACGCTTCGCGCTCCGCGCTACTGATTCTCCCCCGATGCCGCGGCGTGGATGGCGGGCGTGTGCACGCCGCCGGCAGCTTGAGAGGAACGGTGCTGCAAGTGGCTCTCGCGATGCCGATTGGCGCACTCGGAGATCGCCTAAAGGGCTCGTTGTTTTTCGCGGGGCGAAATGACGAGATTGGCCCTAACCGACGCGCTTGTCGTGCCGGCGATTGTCTGGTGTTGAGGGCAAACCGGACATCGCGGCGAAGCGGAGGAATGTCGCCTAATGGCCCATCACGACACAGGCTGTGCATTTCGGCGAACATCGCCGAGCGGCCTGAGTGTTAAAAGGGATCATCTAGCAGCGTGTTACGATGATGACGGTATGACGACAACTTTGAAGATGGTTCCCACGGATGCCAAGATTATCCTCGCGGACAACCCCTGACGTCAATCCAAAAAGATATCAAAAAGACATGTTGACTCACGGCGTAAGTCGTTAAATTGTATGGTGCTACGGGCCTATGATCGTTGCCGGAATTTAGTTTGTCACGCGTGTTTGCTCGCCTGGAACCTGGCGGGCATTCGAGTGAGGGGTTCGCGCCATGGAAATCACTCCGAGCCAAGAAAGAAAGACGGCCTCGCGGTGCCTTCCGGCGTTAGCCCTATTCGGAGCGCTGGGCAGTATGACGATCGCGCCGTCCGCCAATGCTACCACCTATACTGGCAGTGAGAGTTTCGACGGGGCGAGCGTGGGCGTATCAATCACCACGGATGGTGTCAGCGGTACTGTCGCAGGTAGCGATATTACATCCTGGAGCATTAGCATTACTGATGGGGCAGGCACCATTGACATGACGCCCACCAATAGCGGGGTCTTGGTTACCGGCACCTCCCTCGCGGCGTCACCAACGGAGCTGACGTTCAATTTCGGCGCCGGTGGTGGTCAGTTTGTAATTGAATCGCCGACGATAGGAAGTTCTGGGCCATTTTGGTGCGTCACAGCCGTAGGGGACTGCTTTCCGGGTCAGGTCTCTGCTACCTCAATCGGTGTCAGCACACAGACGGGAGAAAGTCCGCTCGAGCAGATAAGCGAATCTGGAGTCTTCTGCGTCGGCAGCGTGGCTGGATGCGGAGCGACTGCCACGCCACTACCATCCTCGTGGGTAATGTTCTTGGGTGGACTTATCTTTGCAGGATTCGTCCTCTATCGGACATCCAACAAGGCGGCACCTGTTTTAGCAGCCTAACAACAACCGATCGAATTTGGAGAGACCGCCGCGCGAGGCGGTCTTTCTTTTTGCGCGACACCCGTCCGGCCTGCGCCAGCGACGTAATCGTTTTCTGCAGCGCATGAGTCTCTTCACGGCCCTAAGCCGACCCGTCTGTCGTGCCGGCGAATGTCTGGTGTTGATGCTGTGGACGGCTCCTCCACCGGCACGAGAGTGCCCAAGATGTGGCGCTGATTGGGCTCCCACGATTCGTGGAGGAGCTACCCATGCAAACGGTTACGACAATCGGTCTGGATATCGCGGCGGGCCGGCGAATGCATTTTGGGAGCACTTAACCTCTGACGATTCGCGACACATGTTTCACCGGCGTGTTGTGCCGGCCGTGAACGCTTCGAGGAGTATAGCGCCGAGCGGCCAGTCGCCAAGATTGCTTGCGCTGTTCATGTGTCCGAGGGTGCCCGCGACGACGAAACCGGCGCGCCATGTCGCGGCACGACTTTGCGCGTAGCTAATCGTTCCGTATGGATCATCATCACTCGCCACGACAAGAGCCGGAAAAGGCAACGCTTCTTTTGGGACGGCGCGGAAGGAAGCCGCTTCAACGGCGGGAAACGAGGGTCCATCGGGGTCAGGTACGCCAACCAGAAATGCTCCCCGGACGGGCCGGTGGGCGCCATGCACGGCCCAGTGGGCCACCAGGAGACAGGCCAGACTGTGCGCCACGAGAATCGGCGCTTCCGCTGTTTGCTCGATGGTCCGGTCAAGCGCCGCAATCCAATCACTTAAGTCCGGATTATCCCAATTCTTCGACTGAAATCTCATCATAGATGGATCAGATTTCTGCCAGATGGTCTGCCAATGCGCGTCGCCCGATCCACCGATTCCGGGGAGGATAATAATCGCGGTCATGACATCATCCTTGAGTTGCTCGGCGAGTGAATGCATTTTGGCGTCGCAAGGCAGACCAACGCAGAGCAATTCATCGGTTCAAGGGCCAATTCATCGATGGTTTCAAGGAAACCTAAGGCAAAACGCGCGAAATCCATCGCCCTCGACGAGCTCGACCACGCGATCGTCGCGGCTCTTCAAGAGGACGGCCGTGTGTCCTTATCGGAGCTTGGGCGGCGCATTGGGTTGTCGCAACCGGCTATGTCGGAACGCGTTCGCGATCTTGAAGAGTGCGGCGTAATCACCGGCTATGGCGCGCGTATCGATCCGCATGTGTTGGGGCTGAGCACCGCAGCAATCATGCGGCTGCGCACGTCGCACGAGCATATTCGGGCCTGCCTAGACCAGTTTGCCGCCATGCCCGAGGTCATCGAGATACACCGTTGCACGGGCGAAGACTGCTTCATCGTGCGGGCCCTAGTTCCGGCACCCGGCGATCTCGAACGGGTCGTCGACGCGCTCGGCCGGTTCGGGTCCGTTACAACCAGCGTGGTGTTACGCAGCGAAACACCGAAGCCGATCGCCCGCGCCTTGATTGAAGCAAGCCAAAGGCATCGTTGAGTCAGTGGGCTCAGCGAAACCGCGCCGGCCGCTAAAAGATTCTGACGGCGCCAATGGCCATACCACCGTAGCGTCTGCAATTGCCCTTCGCGTCATTCCGCTGCGCCGCAAAACTTGTCGCCAGTTGGACTAACAACGGACATTGATCGGCAGCGGCACTGAATGCATCGGTCGTGAATGACCCACCTCGGCCATGGGTGTGCATTGCAGCAGTCGGGACAATGTTGATGTACGGTCTGTGCTTTGCATCGATGCAGATTTATCCGAAGTTTCATCTGGCTCAATTTGGCTCTCTGATATTAATCATGCCCCGACGGACCCAAGGCCTGATGTACTTCAAGCGCAGTGGCGACTGACCCATAAGCGACATCGCAGAGCCGCGCGGCACCGTTTTATTTGCCGCCGCCGCTGTGGCCCGATAAACCACCGCTAGGAGGAACGGGATGCGCGGCAGGTCCCACCACCACTTGTTTTCGCCGGGGTTGCGTCGATGGGTACGGGATCGGTGCGGGCGCGGGCGCGCCAGTCTTCTCCGAGTCGCAGTGCACGTCACTGAGGCCGCAGAAAGGTTCGGCATATGATGGAGCTGCCGATGCGGGCCAGATTGCCGAGGCAAACATCACCATGCCGCCAATTCTGAGTATCCGGGCGTTTGACATTTGAACCTCCCTTTCGCTTTTAAAAGGGTTCCCACGGGCAGGCACGATACCATTGATCTAGAATGCCCTGCCACAATCAAAGGAGCCATTACCCACCGGAGCCAGCGCCTGACGTACTAATCAAACGGAGAGGCGGTTGAAACAGCCCTCCGCCTTTGCTCATAAAGCCGAGATGCCTTCTCGAAATTTGCAGCCGTCTCTGCCGTGAACCTCGCCGAATTTGTTGCGGTGCATGAGTCTCTTCATGGCCCTTCGCGTCATTCCGCTGCGGCCGCAAAACTTGTCGCCTGTTGGACTAACAACGGACATTGATCGGCAGCGGCACTGAATGCATTGGTCGTGAATGACCCATTTCGGAAATCAACGTTGCTCCGCTCCCAGACTTACCTCGCGCGTCATTGCAGCGTGGCCGGTTTTGGTGCGGCCAACCGCCCAAACGCACCGGCGGCGGACGGCGACGCTTGCGGCTTGAAAAACGTCGCCGCCGGAGGCAATCTTCACTTGCCGTTTCCTCCATCTGGAGAATGTCGGTTGAGGATATCCAGACGTAATGTGAAGACGGTCGAAGGTCTGGTTTCGATTGTGATGCCCGTTTACAACGGGGAGCGCTTCGTCAACCGTACGCTCGCTTCCGCTCTAGCACAAACGTATCAGCCTATCGAAGTTGTAGTGATCGATGATGGTTCGTCCGACCGAAGCGCATCCCTTGTGGAGCAGCGGCAGCTGACGACAGTCGTATCTGCTTTTTTCGAACCCCAAACGCCGGTGTCTCGAAGGCGCGCAATCGAGCGATCAGTAAAGCACGAGGCGAGTTTATCGCTCCAATAGATGCCGACGACCTGTGGCATCCGGAAAAGATAGCTCGGCAAGTCGAAGCGATGCACCGATCGGCGGAGGTCGGCTTGGTCTATTGTTGGTCGATTGATATCGATGAAAACGATTGCGTTATTGAAGCCAATATTCCGACGGCGTTGGAGAACGAACGCAGAGCGAAGAGCAGCCCGCGCGGTCGCGTTGTCGAGGAACTCGCGAAAAACAATTTTCTTGGTAACGGGAGTACACCGTTGATCAGGCGTTCATGCATTGATGCGGTCGGTGGCTATGATACCGGCCTGCGAGGTGCAGAAGATTGGATGTTATATTTGGCTCTTTCTGATATTTGCGAATTCGCAGTCATCCCCGAATATCTGGTCGGCTATCGACAATGGACTGGCGCAAACTCGATGAACGTCGCAGCGATGGAGCAAGGGATGGAGCAAGCATGCTTATCCGGTTGTCACACACAGGCACTATCGCTGGTCGCGTTCTCAGGATTGCATTCCTCATCGCGTGCGCAGCACCCGCCGTTGTAGACCTCCGATTTTTCGGTCCACGGCATGTTGCAGAACTCACATCGATAATCTCGCGTCGCCTCGCGGCGGAACGCGAAATTGACCGGAGAGTGAGGGATAACGTGCTGTTTTATGAGTGCTTCGACGGCATCCAGAGCGGTGCGATTGGCTTTTTCGTGTGCCTCGCCTTGAAGAAGTGGATAACGCCTTACATGCTCAAGTTCGAGAATGAGGTTAAAGCTCGTGTCAAGATGTTTGCGGGGCATAGCCGTCAACTCCTAGATGCTGTGTGTCTAAACCGGATAAGCATGGGAGCAAGTTACACGTTGGATCTCTCAAAAGTGGCCAACGCTGTCAGACGGCATTAGGCGGTGGAACGCCTACAATACAAATGTTTATTTGGCCGGCCGGGCGATCGACAGTAACCGATTGGCAGCCGCCTTAACATATCGCGTGGCGGCGTACAGGGCTCGCCCGGCGGGATTACTGGAACGACACAATTTCAAGCAAAACACACGACTCCTTGTTCGAATGGCAGGACTGAGACGAACCATTCGCAGGCGGGCAAGGGCTTCCATTATGTTTTACGAACTTCAAGCCGCGTCGGTCGTCAGCAGCTCATGAAATAGATTGGGCGGGCTGAGGAAGGGAGCAAGGTGGTGTTGGCTGGCACGGGAGTTTGTCTCACAATGGTGCCCCAATAGATGACGCTACTTGCGAGCCCGAAAGGCTCTGCCTAGGGTGCCTTGGGACCTGTTTCGAGGGCGTGCCATGTATCGCATCGTTGAGATTATAGAGAACAAAGGGGCGCCGAGTTATGTCCCTGAGGTTTCGTTTCACCCGTCAGGGTCTTATTTTGCAGCCACCTACGAAAACATCAATGAGGTTCGAATTTTTGATTCGCGAACTCGAGAATTGTTGCAGGTATTAGAGAATCCTGAGTCACGATTTGATCATCCACACGGAGTATTGTTCACTGAAAAATACCTACTGATTTCTAATACGCACAATCTTAAAAGGCCCGGGACCATAAATGTTTACCGAAACGGCAGCACAGTAACAAAACCAATACAAATATTCCAAAGCCCATTCAATCACCTTCGCGAGCCCCATAGTTTGGCGATACGGGACGGCAGATTGGTCGTCACCTACAGCGAGAACCTTGCGCCAAGCGGGGCGATCGTTTCCTATCGATTCAACGAAGAAACCGGCAAAATCACCGGCCCGCTGGATAAGACTGAATCCTGGTTTTCAGAATACGGGGACCCCAAAGGGATATGCTTCAATGCAGACGGCACCAAAATATTCGTAACGTTTGAATCGGACAAGCAGTTATCCATTGTCGGAAAGATATTTCATTCATTCGCATCAGATAAGGATTTGCCTGTTTTAGTTCAGTTGTTGAAATTCTCATATAAAGCTATCAAAAAACTCAGAAAAATAATTTTGCAAAGAGGTCAAGCCTTTGACGACGCGTTGAGAACAGTTCGTAGAGAGACCTCTGTTGAATTGGAAAAACCTAATCTCCAATCTATGACACCGACCAAAAATGGGATAGCGACATTCTCAATAAATGCCGAAGGCAAAATTGCTCGTCGTCCCGAACAGGTCATCGTGTGCAAAGACTTCTGCCGTCTAGAAAACGTAGATGTATTTGACGGTACCTGCGTCGTTACAGATTTGGTGAATCACTCTTTGTTTCTATATGATTTGACTCAGGACCAAAAATTCAAAAATCCAGTCCAAACCGTAAACCTCGGCGATGCCACGCCACATGGGGCAAAATTGTCGCCAGATGGCAGATTGCTCATCACATCGAGTTTGGGTTGTAAGGTCGTAAATCGAGAGCCTCAGTTTTTTGATTGGGTTTCGCCGCGAGAAGACAAGATCGTTGTATTCGAGCGTGCACTATTTGAGCGAGTGCTGCCGCGGCCGGCCGACGCCCAGCGAAGCAAGCGAGCGGGTTTGCGGGCTCGCGGCTTGGGCTGGCTCATGAAAGTATCGATCCTGATTGCGATGTTTGGATGTCGGCCGATGCCGGATTAATGTGAGATCCAGTTAATCGTGCGACAGGCCGGGCATCGCACCCATAAGAACCAGTGCTGGGCCGCCAAGACACATGTGGGACCGAGCTGTCGGCGGCTGTCCGCCGAGATGGAATAGGGGAGATGAACTCCATCAGACGTTTTTGTTTGATCGCAACAGCGGCTTTTGTGCTAGCGCTCTGGCCGGCTCTACTAGCACGCGCGCAAACGAGCACAGCGGATCAGCTGGGGCATACGGGTGCGGTGTACAGCGCGGCGTTCAGCCCGGACGGCACACGCGTGATCACCGCATCCGGCGACAAGACCGCGCGCATCTGGGACGCCAAGACCGACGCCACGCTCGCCACGCTGAAGGGGCATACGGATACAGTCTGGAGCGCGGCGTTCAGCCCGGACGGCGCGCGCATCGTTACGGCGTCATGGGACAAGACCGCGCGCATCTGGGACGCCAAGACCGGCGCACTGCTCGCCACGCTGACGGGGCACACGGATGAGGTGTCCAGTGCCGCCTTCAGCCCGGACGGCGCACGCGTGGTCTCCGCATCCGAAGACAAGACCGCGCGCTTGTGGGACGGCAAGACCGGGGCCGCGCTCGCCACGCTCTCCGGGCATACCAATGTGGTGGAGAGCGCGGCGTTCAGCCCGGACGGCACGCGCGTCGTCACCGCTTCCCTTGATGACACGGCGCGCGTGTGGGATGCCGTGACCGGTGCGCCGCTCGCCACGCTGTCGGGGCACACTGATTCGGTAGAGAGCGCGGCGTTCAGCCCGGACGGCACGCGCATCGTCACCGCATCCGTCGACAAGACCGCGCGCATCTGGGACGCCAAGACCGGCGCGGCGCTCGCGACACTCTCGGGGCATACGGATACAGTCTGGAGCGCGGCGTTCAGCCCGGACGGCAGCCGCGTCGTCACCGCATCCGAAGACAAGACCGCGCGGCTGTGGGACGCCAAGACCGGCGCTGCGCTCGCAACGCTCTCGGGGCATACGGGTACGGTGAATAGCGCGGTTTTCAGCCCGGATGGCACGCGCATCGTCACCGCATCCGAAGACAAGACCGCGCGCTTGTGGGACGGCAAGACCGGGGCCGCGCTCGCCATGCTCGCGGGGCATGCGGATTGGGTGCACAGCGCGGCGTTCAGCCCCGACGGCACGCGCATTGTCACCGCGTCCGACGACAAGACCGCGCGCTTGTGGGACGGCAAGAACGGGGCTGCGCTTGCCACGCTCGGGCATATAGGTTGCACAGAGACTGAAAAGCAAAATTGCGCATTCCAGTGGTTGACGTGCACTAACGAAAATAAACTAACCTTTCCCAATGACTTGGCGCAGGTTTATAAGATATGCAACCCAGATAATGACGCGTGCTATAAGGCGTGTGGCGGTTTGTGAAGCGGGATTTCAGTGTCTCATGCGTCGCGGCTGTTCTTGAGTGAGGTTTGGTGCAATCCCTTGATCTCAAGACAGGACGCTTCCACCCGCTTTGGCTGTTGATAATTGCGCGAGCCGCCACAGGCCCTACCGCGCGAGCGGTTTCGTTCTTTGACCCCGACCGGATATCGGCCCTCCGATTTTGCTGTCACGCACAACGCCACCCTCAGCACCGATAATGGAAGTGACCCAATAGGAGGGTGTTTGCTGCAATGCATTAGTACGCGATTGGCCCATCGCATCATTCGCGGCTTTGCAGAAGTGTGGTCGCTATCGGACCAACAGCGGACATACTGCGCCGTCGGGCTTGACTGGCTCCGCAGCGATTGACCCATCACGTCATTTTGCCACCGTCGAATGACGCATTGCAAAAAAAGTCAGCTTCCATCTCCGGCGGGGCAGGAGCGCGGCCGGACCATCCCATTAGCGGACAGTGGGCCAAGACGGGATCTCAGGCCAAAGCTAGTCCAAGCCCGAACGGCGGAATCCTTCCAGATAGTGCTCACGCTCGGCATCGTGCTGGATCGGCATTTGCTTGGCGATCCAGCCGAGCGAAATATTCGGCTGGGCGTGGCGCAGCTTCTGCAACGCCGCCTTGGCGATGTCGGTCTGGCCGGCCATGCCGGCGGCAGCGGTCAGCACCCGATGAGCGCCGACGAAATCGGCGCGCTGCCGAATGCCCTCGCGGGCGAGCCGCATCGCCTCGTCGTAATTGCGGCCGACGAACTGGGCGTAGGAGGCGATGCCGCAATAGACCGCCGCGAGCGGATCGCGCGGGCTCAAGCGCACGGCTCGTTGCGCGGCGGCAGCGGCCTCCTCCCAGCGCCCGCAATAGGCTAGCGCCAAGCCGTAATAGCCTCGGGCCAGCGAGAAATTCGGATTGAGCCGCAGCGCCCACTCAAACTCGGCCAATGAATCGTCGAAGCGCCGCGCGAACAAATAAACGCCACCCAAAGCGAAGTGCGCCCATGGGTCTTCGCTATCGGCCAGGATCGCAGACGCCGCGGCACGCTCGGCGATTGGCGCCGCAGTCGCCATATCCTCCCAACCCATATGGGCGCTGAAGGTGTGGCTGGTGGCAAGCACGCCGAACGCCTGGCCGTAATTCGGGTCGATGGCGGTCGCCTTCTCGAGTAACGCTTGGGCCACGACGTTGTCCTGACGTGTCACGCGCCAGTAATGCGACAGCGCCCGCATCACCAGATCCCACGCATCCATGCTGTCGGGCGGCTTGCGCCTAGCGCGGAAATTTTCCGCGGCATAAAGCTGCGGCTCGATCGCCGCAACGATGGCTTCGGTGATCTCATCCTGCACCGCGAACACGTCGGCGAGATCGCGGTCGTAACGCTCCGCCCAGATGTGGCTGCCGGTGGCCACGTCGTTGAGCTGCGCGGTGATGCGCACGCGCTCGCCGACCTTGCGCACGCTGCCTTCGACCACATAGCCGACGCCGAGTTCGTCGGCGATTTGCTTCAAGTGAACCGCCTTGCCCTTGTAGATGAACGACGAATTACGCGCGATGACGAAGAACCAGCGCAGTTTCGACAGCGCGGTGATGATGTCCTCGCTGATGCCGTCGGAAAAATATTCCTGCGCCGGATCGTCGGTCATGTTGGTGA
>CAYVPC010000107.1:0-11364 GCA_964453555.1 uncultured Hyphomicrobiales bacterium
CTCGGTCGGCGCGCTGTCGGCGTTCTATCACGACTCCACCGACATCACCGATCCGACCCAGCGCATGGTTGCCTCGATCCGCATGATCGCCAAATCGCCGACGCTCGCCGCCATGGCATACAAATATTCGATCGGCCAGCCGTTCGTGTATCCGAAGAACGAACTCGATTACGCCTCGAATTTCCTGCGCATGTGCTTTGCGGTGCCGTGCGAGGAATACCACCCCAATCCGGTTCTGGCGCGCGCCATGGACCGCATCTTCACGCTGCACGCCGACCACGAGCAAAACGCCTCGACTTCGACGGTGCGGCTTGCCGGCTCGACCGGCGCCAATCCGTTCGCCTGCATCGCCGCGGGCATCGCCTGCCTGTGGGGACCGGCACACGGCGGCGCCAACGAGGCGGCGCTGAAGATGCTGGGCGAGATCGGCAGCGTCGATCGCATCCCCGAATACGTCAAGCGCGCCAAGGACCCGAACGATTCATTCCGCCTGATGGGCTTCGGCCATCGCGTCTATAAGCACTACGATCCGCGCGCGAAGATCATGCAGAAGACCTGCCATGAGGTGCTGCAAGAGCTCGGCGTGAACGATCCGCTGCTCGACGTCGCCATGGAGCTCGAGCGTATCGCGCTGCACGACGAGTATTTCATCGAGAAGCGGCTTTATCCGAACGTCGACTTCTATTCCGGCATCACCTTGCGGGCGATGGGCTTCCCGACCGCAATGTTCACCGTGCTGTTCGCGGTCGCGCGTACGGTCGGCTGGATCGCGCAATGGAAGGAAATGATCGAGGATCCGCACCAGAAGCTCGGCCGGCCGCGCCAGCTCTATACCGGATCGCCGCGGCGCGAATATCAGCCGATTTCACGAAGGAAGTGACGCCCATAAACTAAAAATGGCTGTAGGCCGCCTGCTTGAAGGCAAGCGCTTTGCCGCCGCGCATGAAGCGGGCGCCGTCGCCTTTGACGATCCGGCCGATCTCGGTCAGCGCAACACCGGTGGACTTGGCCGCTTCGCGCAGGCCCGGAAGCTCACCCGGTGCCAGCGTCAGGACGATTTCATAATCGTCACCGCCGGTGAGCAACGTCTCGATCAGCTTCGGCGCGCCGGCCAATACCGCATGGGCCGCTACCGAGAGCGGTACGCGTTCAACATCGATCTCGGCCGCTACCTTCGAGGCATGGCACAATTTGCCGAGATCGCCGGCAAGGCCGTCGGAGACGTCCATCGCCGCGGATGCGTGCAGGCGAACGGCTTTGGCCAGCGCATTGCGCGGCTCCGGCAAAAGGTAACGTTGCGTCAGCTGCGCGGCCATCGCCTTGTTGAGACGCCAGCGTTTGGCGAGACCGCTATCGCGCCGCAGCTTCACCCCCAAGGCCGCATCGCCGACCGTGCCGGTGACGATCACGACGTCGCCGGCCTTGGCGGTCGAGCGCCGCACCATCCCGCCGTGCGGCACAGCACCAAACGCCGCGATCGACGCCGCGATCGGGCCAGGTGTGTGGTCGGTGTCGCCGCCCAGGAGCGGACAGTCATAGCGCTCGATATCCTTGGCAAGCCCGCCGGCAAATTCAGCGATCCAGCTTTCGCTTACTCGGGCCGGCAGCGCGAGCGACAGCAAAAAACCGACCGGCTTGGCACCCTTGGCGGCAAGATCAGAGAGATTCATGCGCAGCGCCTTGCGCCCAATACTCTCCGGCGGATCGCCCGGAAGGAAATGCACGCCGGCGATGACGCCGTCGGCCGTCAGCACGAGATCGCATCCCGGCGGCGGGGTGATTGCCGCCGCGTCGTCGGCAAGGCCGAACGCGCCGGGATGCGTCGCCAGCGGCCGAAAATAGCGCCCGATCAGGCGCTGTTCGGCCGATTCCGTTGACTTCGACATCGCACCAACCACCAACGGGTTATGCTATTTGTTTATCAGTGCCTGCCTGCCGAGGAAATGACTGCGAGGAAACCTTTGGAGCCGTTCGACCTGTATTCGCCCGCGATCGACGCGGACCCTTTTCCCTATTACGCCGAGCTACGCGGCAAATATCCCTGCTACTGGAGCGAAAATGCGCAGCTGTGGATCCTGTCGCGCTACGACGACATCGTCGACGCGGCCCGCGACTGGCAAACCTATTCGTCCACGCAAGGCAACATGATCGACGAATTACCGGGCCGCGCCGGAGCGACGCTCGGCACGACCGACCCGCCGCGCCACGACCGGCTGCGCGCGTTGAGCCAGGCCGCGTTCCTCAAGCGCAATCTCGACCGGATGGTCGAGCCGACGCTGGAAATCGCCGACCGCGCGCTTGAGCGCATCGTCGCGCAAGGCACGTTTGAGTTCATCAACGATTTTTCCAGCCAGATCACCGTCGGGCTTTTATTCCGCAGCATGGGGCTTCCGGCGCGCGATCACGCCGACATCCGGCGCAAGGTCATCCTCGCGGTCTCGACCGACAAAAGTGTCAAGGGCCGAACGCCCGAGCACATCGCCGCCTTCAAGGAACTCAGCGACTTTCTCACCGCCGAGGTGGCGGTGCGGCGCGCCAATCCGACCGACGACCTGATTACCCACCTCGCCGAAGCCGAGATCGACGGCGACCGGCTCACCGAACGGGAAATCGTGCTGACAACGGCGACCTTCGTCATGGCCGGCGTGGAATCGCTGTCGAGTTTCATGAGCATGTTCGTGCTCAATCTGCACGATCATCCCGATGCGCGCCGCCGCCTAGCTGCCGATCCGGCGCTGATCGGGCCTGCGATCGAGGAATCGCTCCGCTTCAACACCTCGGCGCAACGCTTCAAGCGCACCGCGACGCGCAACGTTCAGCTGCGCGGCGAAACCATCGAGGCCGGCGACAAGGTCGTGCTCGCTTTTGGCGCCGGCAATCGCGACGAGCGCAAATTTCCCGATCCGGACACTTTCGACATCGCGCGCAAGCCGCAGGGCCATCTCGGCTTCGGCTCCGGCAAGCATTTTTGCCTTGGCGCCCAGATGGCGCGGATGGTGACCGAAATGGCGATGCGGCGTTTCCTCGAGCGCGTGCCGGATTATCACCTCACGGTCGATAAGGTCGCCTGGAATTCGTCGTCGAACTTTCGCAGCCCGAGCGCGTTGCCGTTCGCGCTCGGTTGAGTTTCAGGCGCCGCCAAATTCCTCGGCGCGCACCTGGCGCGCGAGCTGATCGAGCACCGCGTTGACCATGCCGGTCTCGTCCTTGTCGACAAAGGCGGAAGCGACGTCGACATATTCCGAGGTGACAACGCGCGCCGGCACGTCGCGCCGGCAAGCAAGCTCATAGGCGCCGGCGCGCAATATCGCCCGCAAAACCGCCTCGATCCGCTTGAGCGGCCAGCCGCGTCGGAGTGCCGCGTCGATCTGCGGATCGAGCTTGCCCTGCTCGCGCACGACGCCGACGACGATGTCGCGAAAGAAGGCCGCTTCCGCCGGCCGGTATTGCGCGCCTTCCACCTCGCCGCCGAGCCAGTGGTCCGCAAACTCGGCCATAATCTCGTTCAGGCCGGTGCCGGCGAGGTCCATCTGGTAGAGCGCCTGCACGGCGGCAAGCCGCGCCGCGCCGCGCTTGTTTGCCTTGCGGGGTTCGCTCGCCGCGGCGCGCGTCATGCGTTTCACTTTCCGCGCGCCAGCCGGCGCTTAACCCGGACCAGCGCCAGCGCCGCGCGTGCGGCGTCGCCGCCCTTGTCCTGCTCCTCGAGGCGCGCGCGGGCGAGTGCCTGGGTGAGCGTATTGACGGTGACGATGCCGTTGCCGATCGGGACGGCGCGGGTGACGGAAAGCTCCAGTAACCCCTGCGCCGAAAGCTGCGAAACGATCTCGAAGTGGATGGTGTCGCCGCGGATCACGCAGCCAAGCGCCACAACGCCGTCATACGGGCGGCCTTTACGGTTTGCCGTGTCGAGCGCGATGACGATCGCGACCGGGATTTCGAGCGAGCCCGGCACCGTGATCCGCTCGATCACAGCGCCGGCTTCCGTCAGCACCTTCATCGCGCCGGCAAGCAGGAGATCGGCAATGTCGTCGTAGTAGCGCGCCTCCACGAGCAGAATGCGGGCGCCCTTGGCGGTGCCCTTCTCGTTCTTGCCTCGGCGTGGCCCGGCCATCGTTTTCCTCGCCTTCAGTGCGGCTGCGCCGCCGCCTGCAAAAGCCGCGCGGCGTAGCGCGCCATCTGGTCCACTTCAATGTTCAGCCGCGCACCGGCGCGGAGCTCGCCGAAAGTCGTGACCTTGAGCGTATGCGGAATGATCAGCACCGAAAATGCCTCGCCCTTGACCTCGTTGACCGTCAACGACACGCCGTCAAGCGCGACCGAGCCTTTGGGCGCAATGAAGCGCGCCAGTGCCGCCGGCACCCGCAACGCCATGCGCGCCATGTCGGGCAAATCCTCGCGCGCGGTCAGTTCGGCGACGCCGTCGACATGGCCGCTAACCAGATGGCCGCCAAGTTCATCGCCGAGCCGGAGCGAGCGCTCAAGGTTGAGCCTGGTGCCCCGCCGCCACGCGCCGGCGGTGGTGACCTGCAAAGTCTCCGCCGCGGCATCGACGGCGAACCAGGCGCGATTGCCGGCGCGGCCGCAGGCAACGACGGTCAGGCAGGGGCCGGAACAGGCGATCGAGGCGCCGATGTCGATGGTGTCCGCATCGTAGCCGCAAGCGATATTGAGGCGGCGGAGGCCATCGGCCTCTTCGCCAACTTCAACAACCTCCCCTATGTCATTGATAATACCGGTAAACACAACCGTCACCACCGCTCGAAAACGTCGCAAATATCGCTGCCAAACGAATTGGTCGCCAGCGGCTTCAATCGGGGCGATTGGGTCAGCGTAGCCAGCGGCAGACCCTCAAGCGCATCGATGCCGGCAGCGCCAACGGTCTTTGGCGAGCGGAACAGGACGGCTTCGTCCACGAGGTCGGCGGTCACAAGCGCTGCCGCCAAAGTAGGGCCGCCCTCGGCCATCAGCCGGGTGATGCCGCGCCCGGCGATCAACCCAAGTACGGCCGCAAGATCACGCCGGCCGGCGCTTTGCTCCGATCGCAAGACTTCGACGCCGTGCGCCTGCAACGCCTGCTCCGTCGCGCGCGGGGCTTCCCTTCCGCAGATCACCCAAACCGGCGTTTTCCGCGCCGTCTGCACCAAACGTGACGTCGGCGGCAGGCGCAGGGCGGTGTCGAGCACGATGCGGACCGGCGACTCCTTCTCCATGCCGGGGAGCCGGCAGGTCAGCAGCGGATCGTCGGCGAGCACGGTACCGATGCCGACCATGATGGCATCGCTTTGGGCGCGCAGGAGGTGGGCACGGTCGCGCGTCTCCTCGCCGGTGATCGCGAGCGGCTTGCGGCCGGCAGCGCCGGCCTTGCCGTCGGCGGAGACCGCGAGCTTGAGCATGACATTCGGGCGGCCATCGCGCATGCGCCGGATATGTCCGGCATGATCGCGGCCCGCGTCTTCGGCGCCAACCCCCGTCGCGACCGCAATGCCGGCGGCACGGAGCCGCATAAAGCCTTGCCCGGCGACCTTCGGGTTCGGGTCTTCCAACGCCGCGACGACTCGCGCCATTCCGGCCGCCACGATCGCCTCCGCGCAGGGCGGCGATTTGCCGCGATGCGAGCAAGGCTCGAGCGTGACGTAAAGCGTCGCGCCGCGGGCAGCGTCGCCCGCCCGGCGCAGCGCCTCGATTTCAGCATGGGGCCGGCCGCCCGGTTGCGTCCAGCCGCGCCCGACGATGACGCCGTCGCTGACGATGACCGCGCCGACGGCCGGGTTGGGCCAGGTGCGGCCGAGGCCGCGCCGGCCGAGCGCCAGCGCCAGCGCCATGAAGCGCCGATCGGCCGCCGCCAAGTCCGCTGCCGCGCCCAACGAAACACCCGCCTGGATACTCACCTGCACGCTCACTTGCGGGCGATCTCCGCCGCCTCATCGGCGGACAATTCCGCCAGCGCGGCCTCGAAATCCTTGGCCTCGCGGAAATTGCGGTACACCGAGGCGAAGCGGACGTAGGCGACGTCGTCGAGGTCGCGCAGATAGGCCATCACTGTTTCGCCAATCGTCTCCGACGAAACCTCGCTTTCCCCCTGGCTTTCCAGCTCGCGCACGATTTTCGAAACCATCTGGTCGATGCGCTCGGGCTCGACCGGCCGCTTGCGCACCGCGATCTGCACCGAGCGCAGGAGCTTGTCGCGATCGAACGGCACGCGCCGGCCGTTGCGCTTGATGACGATCAGCTCGCGCAATTGCACGCGCTCGAAGGTGGTGAAGCGGAAATTGCACGACAGGCAAACGCGGCGGCGGCGGATGACGGAGGAATCCTCGGTCGGCCGCGAATCCTTCACCTGGGTGTCGAGGCTTGCGCAACTCGGACAGCGCATCGCTCCCCCTACCCTTCGTAGATCGGGAACCGGCCGACCAGGCGCTTGACCTTCTCGCGCACGCTCGCCTCGGCGGCGGCGTCCGCCTCGGCGCCCTTTTGCGACAACGCATCGAGCAGCTCGGCGATCATCTGCCCGACTTGCCGGAATTCGGCGATGCCGAAGCCGCGCGTAGTGCCGGCCGGCGTGCCGAGCCGGATGCCGGAGGTGACAAACGGCTTCGCCGGATCGAACGGAATGCCGTTTTTGTTGCAGGTGATGTGGGCGCGCCCGAGCGCGGCTTCCGCCACTTTTCCGGTCAGGCCCTTCTTGCGCAGATCGACCAGCATCAGATGCGTGTCGGTGCCGCCGGAGACGAGATCGTAGCCGCTGGATTTGAGCGTTTCGGCGAGCGCCTTGGCGTTCTCGACGACGTTCTTGACGTAAAGCCGGAACGACGGACGCAACGCTTCGCCGAACGCCACCGCCTTGGCCGCGATCACGTGCATCAGTGGACCGCCTTGCAGGCCGGGGAAAACGGCCGAGTTGAGCTTCTTCGCCAGCTCATCGTCGTCGGCGAGGATGGTGCCGCCGCGCGGGCCGCGCAAAGTCTTGTGCGTCGTGGTGGTGACCACATGCGCGTGCGGGAACGGTGACGGATGCACGCCGCCGGCGACGAGGCCGGCGAAATGCGCCATGTCGACCATGAGGTACGCGCCGACCGCATCGGCGATCTCGCGGAAGCGGCGGAAGTCGATGATGCGCGGATAAGCCGATCCGCCGGTGATGATCACCTTGGGCCGATGCTCTTTCGCCAGCCGCTCGACCTCGTCCATGTCCATCAGATGATCGTCGCGCCGCACGCCGTACGGAACGGGCTTGAACCAGCGGCCGGAAAGATTGACTGGCGAGCCGTGCGTCAGATGCCCGCCGGCGGCGAGATTAAGCCCCATGAAAGTGTCGCCCGGCTGCATCAGCGCCATGAACACTTCGGCATTGGCGGACGCGCCGGAGTGCGGCTGCACGTTGGCAAACGAGCAGCCGAACAGCTTCTTGACGCGATCGATCGCCAATTGCTCGGCGATGTCGACGAACTGGCAGCCGCCGTAATAGCGTTTGCCCGGCAATCCTTCGGCGTATTTGTTGGTGAGCACCGAGCCCTGCGCCTCGAGCACGGCGCGGCTGACGAAGTTCTCCGAGGCGATCAGCTCGATATCGTCGCGCTGGCGGCCGAGTTCGAGCCGGATCGCGTCGGCGATTTCCGGGTCGCTTTCGCCCAAAACGGCCGAGAAGAAGCCCTCAGCCGAGATCGCCGTATCGTGCCGGACCGACATGCCTGCCCTGCCTCATTTTTACCGTGCGGAGGTACGCCGTCCGCCGTGCGGGCGCAAGGTCTTGTGAATGGCGCGGAGCGAAGCCCGCTATATTTGGGGATATCCGGCGGCGGGGTAGCGGCGACAGCTTTACAAATTCGTGGTCGCCGTCTGCGCACCCGACAGGCCGTCCTTGACGTAAATGTCCTCGCGGAATTGCACAACGCTATCGGGCGTCGCCCAGCCGGTGATGTAGACCCAATGCAGCGGCACTTGTTTTTTCAGCTCGACGTTTTTTTGCTCGCCGGACCTGATGACGCGGTCGATGTCCTCAAGCGACCACCCCCGCATGCCGTCCAAGAGCCAGGCGACCAGCTGCCGCACATTCTGCACGCGCACGCAGCCGGACGAATGGAAGCGGAAGTCGTCGCCGAACAGGTTCTTCAGCGGCGTGTCGTGCATGTATACGCCGTACTGACTGGGAAAATTGATGCGGATTGATCCGAGCGAATTGAAGCTGCCGGGATCCTGCTTGAACGAATAATGGGTTGCGTCTTCCGAATACCAGTTGATTTGCGACGGCTGCAGTTCCCGATGCCGCGCATCGAAGATACGGATGTGATTGCTAGTGAGGTAATCCGGCTGATCCTGCATTTTCGGAATGAGATCCTTCTGCACGATCGAAGGCGGCACCGTCCAATACGGATTGAAATTGATCTGGATGATCTTCGAGTTGATCTCGGGCGACGGCCGGTCGGGCTTGCCGACGACGGCGGTGTGGCGCGACACCGCCGCGCCATTCTCGATCGCTTCGATGCGCGCGGCCGGAATATTGCACACGACGTAGCGCGGGCTGAGATTGACGCTTAATGCGCGTAGCCGCGTGACGTTGACTTTGAGCTGCGCCAGCCGCACCGACGCCGGCACGTTCAGCGCCGCCAAAGTCTCGGTCCGCACAACGCCGTCGACGGTGAGCCCGTGCCGCGCCTGGAAACGCCGCACTGCCGCCTCGACGTAGGAATCGTAGACGTCGTTGCCCGACGCATGCGGGTCGATGTCGCCGGATGCCTCGAGCCTCACGCGCAGCACGCTCACGCTCGGGTGCCGGTCGCCCAGCCGCAGCACGCCGGCCGGCGGAACCTGCGGCCAGCCGCCGCGGGCGACGATGTCGGCGTAGCGGTCGATCGCCTTCTCGGTCGTTTGCGCCGTCGCGGTCGAGACGGTCGGCTCCGACGCTTTCGGCATGCGGATGGTGCGCGAAGCGTCGTCGAACTTCTGCCCAAACTCGCCGCGCTGGGTGTCGCCGATCAGCGCGTCGAGCGCCGAATCCTCGGCGGCGTTGGCGCGGGCGGCCAATCCGGCCGCGGCCAAAGTTGCCACGCCGGCCAGCCGCAGGAACGCGCGCCGGTCGGTCGGGGCGCCGTTTTGGCCGTCAAATTCGCTCATCGCGCTCGATCCAGCACAGCATGAAGGCCGAAATTGGCCAAGAAGCTCAGCCGTCCTTAAGTTTCGGGTTAGCACGAAGGGGGCATGAACCAAAAGCCTTCGCGCGGCCGGGCATCGTGTAGGATCGCGGCCGGTTCCGCCACAGCCATCTTCAGGAGCAATCATGAGTCCGATCAGGCCGATCAGGCTTATTGCCGCGCCGATCCGCGGCATTGTGCGATCGCGGCTGTTTCAACTGGTTGCCGTGCTGGCCATCGTTCTGCTGTTGGACCATTACTCTTTCGATTACACGCCGCTCCACCAGATTTCCGTCGGGCTGAAGGCGCTGGTTGACGCGACGGTCCAGTTCTGCGGGGAGCTTTTTCGCGTCGGCATCCTGACCGATCCGGTCCTGCAGGTCGGCCTCATCATCGCTTATGTCTATCTGGTCTGCTTGCTCATCGCTTTCATTCTGCGCGTCGTGTTGCGGGGCGCGGTGGACCTTGCCGGCTGGAGCAATTTCCTGTGGTTGCGCAGCCCTATCGCGCGCGAGCGCGGCATCGCCGCCTATCGCGCCTGGGAGCCGCTGGAGCGGATCAGGCCAGCGCACATCCCGCAAGCAAAATGGGAAGAGTCATTCGCCTGGCCTGCCAATGACAAACCGCCCTACCCGCCGCTGGCGCAGCAGATCGCGTGCGGCCTGCTGATCTATCTGATCGTGGCCGCAGTTGCCGCCACTCTGATGCAGGTGTTCACGCCGTTTCCGGTGCTCACGTGGCTTGCGGGGCTCGTGCACTAGCCGGCCGACAAAAAGACCCCGGCAGTTAGGCCGGGGTCAGTACACGCCAGTACGACGGAAAATCTAACGCTATTACAGCCGATAGAGAATCTGGTCGGTCCAGAACCGCTCGAGCCGGTGCAGCGCCTTGTTGAGCACGCTGAACTCGTCGGCGTTGATGCCGCCGACCTGTTCGACCGTGCGCACATGCTTCTGATAGAGCGAATCGACGGTGTCACGCACCTCGCGGCCCTTGTCGGTGAGCTTGATGCGCACCGAGCGGCGGTCGACGCGCGAGCGCTGATGATCGAGGAAACCCATCTCGACGAGCTTTTTGAGATTGTAGGAGACGTTGGAGCCGAGATAATAGCCGCGCGTGCGCAACTCGCCGGCGGTCAGCTCCTTGTCACCGATATTGTAGAGGAGCAGCGCCTGCACCGAGTTGATGTCGGCGCGGCCCTTGCGGTCGAATTCGTCCTTGATGACGTCAAGCAGACGCCGATGCAGCCGCTCGACGAGCGTAAGCGCCTCCAGATAGTGGGGGCGGATATGGTCGAAGCGCGCCTCACGCTCGGCGGGCTCGACCGTCTTTGCGACGGCTTTCATCATGACGCCTTTCCCAAAATTCTTTTGTATCGACAGGCCCTGTTTTCCCGTCGTATGGCGGCACCGTACCGTTGAGGGTCTAAGATCAGTTTAAAAGACAGGCTAAAAATAGGGTTTATTCGCCGCGCTGCGGCCTGTGATTAAGCATTGATTGCAGCGGTTTTCGAGAGGTTTTGTTCACCGTTTCCGGCGGGCCGCCGCGCGCCGCTTGCGCCACAACGCACCACCGCCCGTCGGTTGACATTGCGTCGGCGCGACATGCTAAACACCGCCTCGCGCAATTGTCGTAAATTGAGACAGGCAGTTGCGTTTCCACGCGTCAGGCGAACCTGAGTGCGACGTGCGGGGGAGTGTCCCGAGTGGCAAAGGGGGCGGACTGTAAATCCGCTGGCTTACGCCTTCGTAGGTTCGAGTCCTACCTCCCCCACCATCCTGCTTCGCACTACGCGCTTCGCAGGACGCGTACCTCCCCAAAAGCGCGCGTGGCCGCGAGATAGACGATAGCGCCGAGCGCAGCCCCGATCAGCCAGCCCCAATCACCGACATTGAGGATGATGCCGTAGGCGCCGAGAAGCGAGAGACCGATCGAAACCACGCCGGCAATGCCGAGCGCCACCAGCGCGGCAACGTTCCAGCCGCCCCGATAGTGCAGCGAGCCGGACGGCGACATGGTGTAAAGGTCGGCGAGCACGATCTCGCCGCGTTTCACCAGATAGTAATCCGCAACGATGATGCCGAACATCGGGCCGAGCACGGCACCGAAGATCGACACGAAGATGGTGATCGCCTGCGCGCTCGACACGAACAGCCAGGGACAGACCAGCACCGAAAGGATCGAGGCGATCAGCCCGCCGATGCGGAAGCTGATGCGCTGCGGATTGAGGTTGGCG
>CAYVPC010000108.1:0-11186 GCA_964453555.1 uncultured Hyphomicrobiales bacterium
GCTGGGTCATGCGCCGCATGGTGAAGGCGAATTTGGCGCCGAGCGGCAGGCCGTGGAAGATCGACGACAGCGGAAAGCGGATCAAAGTGGCGGCGAAGGACCCGCCGAAGATGATGATCATCGCGTGATCGCTGACGAACATCTTGAGGTCGCCACCCATTAACATCAGGGTCACGACCACGGTCGCCCCGGCCAGCAGGCCAAGGCCCGTAGAAATGTCCATAACTCAACTCCACCCGCGCTAAAACGCCTTCGGACCGCAGTCCCACCGTACCGCCAGGGCGCTTAAGGGAGGGTTACTTGCAGTTTTTCGGGCTTGTTGCGCTGTGTCGCCGAGGCGGGACCCCGTGACCGTCGCGCAAAAAGGCGGCACAATGGGCCCTACAAAACGGCTACCAAGTCGTCAGGCTCCAAGGAGAAAATTCATGCGCGAGATCGGCCACTTCATCGGCGGCAAGGAGGTGAAGGGGGGATCCGGGCGGTTCGGCGACGTGTTCAACCCCAATACCGGAGAAGTGCAGGCCAAAGTCGCCTTCGCCGGAAAGTCGGAGGTTGAGCATGCCATTGCGGTCGCCGAGGCGGCGCAACCCGGCTGAGCGGCCGTCAACCCGCAGCGCCGCGCCCGCGTCATGATGAAATTCCTCGATCTGGCGCAAAAGGAATTCGACTCTTTGGCGCGGCTTTTGTCGTCCGAGCACGGCAAGACCTTCGCCGACGCCAAGGGCGACGTGCAGCGCGGCCTCGAAGTGGTCGAATTCGCTTGCTGTATCCCGCACCTTCTCAAAGGCGAATACACCGAAGGCGCCGGCCCCGGCATCGATCTTTATTCCATGCGCCAACCGCTCGGCGTCGTCGCCGGCATCACGCCGTTTAACTTCCCGGCGATGATTCCGATGTGGAAATTCGCTCCGGCGCTTGCCTGCGGCAACGCCTTCATTTTGAAACCGTCGGAGCGTGACCCGTCGGTGCCGATGCGGCTTGGCGAGTTCCTGATGGAAGCGGGCCTGCCGTCGGGCGTGCTCAATGTCGTCAACGGCGACAAGGAAGCGGTGGACACGATCCTGACCGATCCGCGCATCAAGGCTGTTGGTTTCGTCGGCTCGTCGGCGATCGCCGAATATGTCTACGCGACCGCCTCCGCCCACAATAAACGCGCGCAATGTTTCGGCGGCGCCAAGAACCACATGATCGTCATGCCCGACGCCGACATGGACCAGGCGGTCGATGCGCTCATCGGCGCCGGCTACGGCTCGGCCGGCGAGCGCTGCATGGCTATATCGGTGGCGGTTCCGGTCGGCAAGAAAACCGCCGATATCCTGATGGAAAAGCTTGTGCCGCGGGTCGAGAGCCTCAAGATCGGCCCCTCGACCGATGCGCAGGCCGATTACGGCCCGATGATCACCAAGGCGCATCTGGATAAGGTCAAAAGTTACGTCGATCTCGGTGTCAAGGAAGGCGCCAAGCTCGTGGTCGACGGCCGCGGCTTCAAGCTACAGGGCTACGAAAACGGCAACTTCATGGGCGGCTGTCTGTTCGACGACGTCAGGCCCGACATGCGAATCTACAAGGAAGAGATTTTCGGCCCGGTGCTCTCGGTGGTGCGCGCCAAGGATTACGAGGAAGCGGTGCAGCTGCCGTCGAAGCACGAATACGGCAACGGCGTCGCCATCTTCACCCGCGACGGCGACGCGGCGCGCGACTTTGTCAGTCGCGTCGAGGTCGGCATGGTGGGAGTGAATTTCGCCATTCCGGTGCCGCTCGCTTACTACACGTTCGGCGGCTGGAAGCGTTCCGGCTTCGGCGACCTCAACCAGCACGGCCCCGACGCAGTGCGCTTTTATACCAAGACCAAGACCGTCACCGCGCGCTGGCCGTCGGGCGTGAAGGAAGGCGCCGAATTCGTCATCCCGACGATGAAATGACGCCGGCTTTGTTCGTCTGCGGATGATCGGCCTGACCAATATGCGGCGGGGTGGCCGGCAGGCGGCGATGGCCGCCGCTATTCTGCTGTCATTCGCGATGCTTGCGGGGTGCGCGTCCAATCCGCCGCCCGAACCGGAAGTCGCAGCTGCGCCGCCCCCGCCTCCCCCTCCTCCGCCAATCGATCTCGCCGGCCGATGGCGTTTTACCGAAGCCGGGGGCGGCGCCTGTTTTATGAATTTCGGCAGCGCGCCGGGCGCCCTGCAGGGCACGGTCGCGCCCGAGGGCGGGTGCCCCGGCAACTTCTTTACCAGCCGCAAGTGGACCTTCGAGCACGATGCGCTGATCATCTGTGATCACAAGAGCGAGCCGCTGGCGCGTCTTTCATTTCTGAGCGGACGCTTTGAAGGCCGCGAGGCGAATGGTGCGGCGATTTCGCTGTCGCGCTAGAGCCCTGCCGGCGGATCAGAGCGGAATATCCAGCTCCTTGGGTACGCGCCGTTTGACCACCGGCGCGGGCGTCGGCGCGGCCGGCATGTCCGCCTTCGGCCGCGTGAACTCGGCACTCGCCCGCGGAGGCTCCGGCGACGGCGGCTCGGTCACCACTTTCTGTTCGGGCGGCTGCGGCTGAACGGCTTGCGGCGTTTCCTGCTCTGGTTCGCTGGCATACTTGCCGATCAGTTCGTGAACGCTGGCGATAAGCTTGCCGCCGTTCACCTTGCGCTCCTTCATCTGCCGAAGCCACAGCACGACCACCGGCTCGGTCGCCTGCCGCCAACGCGCGACTTCGTCCGCCGACACCATGGTGATTGGATCGCCGCGCTCGCGCACCATATCGGTGACGGTGCGGGCTTCGGCGTCCCACATCGCGCCGGCCATGCCGGCCGCGTCCAGTCCCGCATTATCGTCGATAACCGATTGCAGATCGCGCGGCAGCCGGTCATACGCGGGCTTGTTCATCGCCAGCACGAAGGTCGAGGTGCAAAGCGCCGATTCAGCGAAATCGGTGTGCTGCTTGAGGATGTCGCTGAGCCGCAACGCCGGCACCGCATCCCAAGGTACGAGGCAGCCCTCGATCGCGTGGCCGGACAACGCCATCGGCAGCTGCGGTATCGGCACGCTCAAGCCTTGCGCACCGAGCGCGCGCACCGTTTCGCCGGCGAGCCGATTGGGCACGTGCAGACGCACGCCGCGCAAGTCGGCGATCGAGCGGATTGCTCGGTAGGCGTGAACGACGCCGCGGTCGCGGCAGGAAAAACAGATTGGATGAAGCTCGCGGAACTCGTCGCGCAGATTGGCGGAGGCGAAATCCTCCAGTGCCTTGGAATTGACCAGCGCCCGGCGCGACGGGAGAAACGGCAGCTCGAATGTTTCGATCTTTGCGAACCGCCCGGGCGTGCTGCCGGGCTCCGCCCAGACGATATCGGCGACGCCGTCACGCGCCTGATCGATGAGCTGCGCCGGCGCGCCGCCAAGCTGCATCGAGGGAAAGATATCGATACGGATGCGCCCGCCCGATTGCGCTTCGACCTTGCGCGCCCACGGCGCCAGAAATTTTTCGTGGGCGCCAGAAACCGACGAGAAAAAGTGATGCAGCTTGAGCGTTACTTGCGGCATGTCGGCCCGCCCCAGCCGAAGCACCGCCGGACCGGCCGCCGCGCCCATCATCGAAGCCAGAAATGCGCGGCGGGCAAGTCGCATAATTCCTCCCACCGCTATGGATCGTTACCGATGCGGCTCAATTGAGGCGCGACGGTCGTTCTTCTTTTTCCGGCGGCCGGGCAAGACTCATTACCGCTGGCGGTGACGCGGCCGCGGCAGCTGCCGGTTCCGCCCTGCCTGCGCGCGCGCGCCGCTCGTAACCGCGATACGACAGCCAGCCAAACGGCAGGCTCGCCAGATAGGCAAGTGTCCCGGAAGTCAGGATGATCCACGGATAGGCGATCAGCAACGCGACAAACAACACGAAGACAATGACGACCGGCCCAACCATCTCGGGCGGCACACGCGTGCCGACGCGCTTGCCGGAAAAAACCGGCAGGCGCGAAACCATGAGGCCGGCGACCATGAGGGTGTAAGCGAGCGTGATCCAGGTCAGAAACTGCGAGCGCGGCATGCCGAGAAAGGCCGCATAGATCGGGAGCAGCACGATGATGGCGCCGGCCGGCGCCGGTACGCCGACGAAAAAGTTACTGGCCCAAGCCGGCCGATCGGGATCGTCGATCATGACATTGAAGCGGGCGAGCCGCAGTGCAGCGCAGATGGCAAATGCCATAGCGGCGATCCAGCCGGCCGACTTCAGATCGTGCAGGCCCCAAAAATAGAGGATCAAGCCAGGCGCTACGCCGAAATTGACGAAGTCCGACAGGCTGTCGAGTTCGGCGCCGAAGCGCGACGTTCCCTTCAGGAGCCGCGCCAAGCGGCCGTCGATGCCATCAAGGATGGCGGCAAACACGATCGCGGCGAGTGCGAGGCCATAGCGGTTTTCGAAAGCCATACGGATGGCGGTCAGCCCCGCGCAAAGCGCCAACAACGTGACCAGGTTCGGCGCCAGCGTGCGCACCGGGATGCGGCGGAAGCGGCGCCGCCGGCGCAGACCTTCGCCGGGCGGTGGAAATGCTGCCATGACGGCAATATAGCCGTT
Source organism: uncultured Hyphomicrobiales bacterium (assembly GCA_964453555.1). Lineage (GTDB taxonomy): Bacteria > Pseudomonadota > Alphaproteobacteria > Rhizobiales > Xanthobacteraceae > BOG-931. The sequence continues at coordinate 4,565 of CAYVPC010000108.1, forward strand.
CCGGACCGCACCCGCCACGCACGAAACTTCGCGCGTTAACCCTGTCTCACACCGGAATCCGAAGTTCCGCCAGCACGGTTTCGCCGGCGATGGCGGTCTGCCCTTCCGACACCAAAACCAGCGAGCCGAGGGGCAGATAAACGTCGACGCGCGAGCCAAAGCGGATCATGCCGATGCGCTGGCCGGCGCGCACGGTCTCGCCCTGGCGAGCGAACGGCACGATGCGCCGCGCGACCAGACCAGCGATCTGGATCACCGCGATGCGCGCGCCGCCCGCGGCCGCGATGACGAAAGCGTTGCGCTCGTTGCTTTCGCTCGCCTTGTCGAGATCGGCGCTGATGAATTTGCCTTCCCGGTAGACGATGCGTTCGATCCGCCCGGCCAGCGGGCTCCTGTTGATGTGACAATCGAACACGCTCATGAAAATGGAGACGCGCAGCAGCGGCCGCGCACCGATTTCGAGCTCCTGCGGCGGCACGGCGTCGGCGACGCGGCTGATGCGCCCGTCGGCCGGGGCGACCACGATACCCTCGCGCGCCGGCGTCACCCGTTCCGGATCGCGGAAGAAATAAGCGCACCACAGCGTCGCGACGGTGCCGAGCCAGCCGAGCGGCGGCCACAGCCAGAACAGGATGATGCTTACGAGCGCAAAGCCGCCGATGAACGGATAGCCCTGCTGGTGGATCGGCACGAGCTGGGCGCGGATGGAATTGATGACAGACATGCGCTGGCGTTATTCCGCGGCGTCCACGGCCGGGACCAATTCGTCTTTTTGCTCAGTCAACGGCACTTCCGGCGGATCGCGATTGGGCGCAGCGGCATCTTCTTCGCCGACTTCGGCGAGAATCTCGCGTGCCATCTGCGCCTCGCGCTGGCGGTTCCACATGCTGGCATAAAGGCCGCCGTGCGCCAGCAGCTCATTGTGCGTGCCGCGTTCGACGATCACGCCCTGATCGAGCACCAAAATCTCGTCAGCGCCGACAATGGTAGAAAGCCGGTGCGCGATCACGAGCGTGGTGCGGTTTTTCGAAACGCGGTCGAGCGCGTCCTGGATGTCGCGCTCGGTATGGCTGTCGAGCGCCGAGGTCGCTTCGTCGAGCAGGAGGATCGGGGGCGCCTTGAGAATGGTGCGGGCGATGGCGACACGCTGCTTCTCGCCGCCGGAAAGCTTTAGCCCGCGCTCGCCAACCTCGGTCTCGTAGCCCTTAGGCGCCAGCCGGATGAAACCGTCGATCTGCGCAAGCCGCGCCGCCTCTTCGACCTCGGCGTTGCTCGCATCCAACTGCCCGTAGCGGATGTTATAGCGGATCGTGTCGTTAAACAGAACGGTGTCCTGCGGCACCATGCCGATCGCGGCGCGCAGCGATTTCTGCGTCACGTCGCGGATATCCTGGCCGTCGATCAGGATGCGGCCGCCAGTCACATCGTAAAAGCGGAACAACAGCCGCGAAATGGTCGACTTGCCGGCGCCGGTCGGGCCGACGATGGCGACCGTGTGCCCGGCCGCCACCTCAAAGCTTACATTGCGAAGAATCTGCCGCTCTGGGTCATAAGCAAACGACACGTTGTCGAAACGGATATTGCCGGCGCGCACTTTGAGCGGCTCTGCATCCGGCCTGTCCCCGATCTCCGGCTCGCGGTCGAGGATCGTAAACATAGCCTCGATGTCGATCACCGCCTGTTTGGTCTCGCGATAGAGCATCCCCATGAAGTTTAGCGGTTGATAGAGCTGGATCATGATGGCGTTGATCATGACGAAGTCGCCGACCGTGTTGACACCGGCTTCGATGCCGTAGACGCACAGCACCATCGTTGCGGTCAGCCCGATGCTGAAAACGATCGCCTGTCCGGCATTCATAATAGCGAGCGAGGTATAGGCCTTGATGCTCGCGTCCTCGTAACGCGCCATCGAGCGGTCGTACCGCTTGGCTTCGCGCTCCTCGGCGGAGAAATATTTGACGGTTTCGTAATTAAGCAACGAGTCGATCGCCTTGGTGTTGGCGTCGTTATCGCTCTCGTTCATTTTGCGGCGGATGCCGATGCGCCATTCGGTCGCGTAGAAGGTGAAGCCGACATAAAGCGCGACGGTGAGCAAGACCACCACGACGTAACGCCAGTCGAAGTGGAAAAACAACACCCAGGCGACCAGCACGACTTCGACGACGGTCGGCAAGAATTGCAGCAGCAGTAGCCGGACGATGGTCTCGATGGCGTTGCGCCCGCGTTCCAGAACGCGGGTCAAGCCGCCGGTCTTTCGGTCGAGGTGAAACCGCAACGACAGCAAATGAATGTGTTCGAACGTGATGTTTGCAAGTTCGCGCACCGCATTCATCGCGACCTTGGCAAAGATGCCGTCGCGCCATTGCGTCAGCGCGCCCATGAGGATGCGCATGCCGCCGTAGGCCAGCGTCATCATGATCGGCGTCGCCAGGACCCAGACGATCACATTGTCGGGGCCGAGCGGAGCCGTGCCGTGACCGGCCAGCGCATCGGTCGCCCACTTGAAAGTGAACGGCACTGCAACGGTCGCGAGCTTGGCGACAAAGATCAGGACAGTTGCGAACAGCACCCGCGCTTTCAGGTCACGCCGGTTCGAAGGCCAGATATACGGCCAAAGATGCGCCAGCATGGACGCAAGCCCGGCCCGGTCGGATTTGACCGCCAGGATCGCGCTTGCGGGGGTGGTGGCGAATTCTCTCATTTTGTGGCGTTTCGGGGCTTGGGCTTTGCTTGGGGTGCCAGCCGGGACTCGCAACCGCTTGTCATATAGAGAATCTTTCGTGCTGCCGCATCGGCACGGCTTGCTCCGTTCCGGCTTAAAGCGCTTGCAGTTCGGCCGAATCGCCGCCACATCTATCCCTTCATGAGTGTGACTCTATGAGCAAAATCAAGGCGATCTGCGTCTATTGCGGATCCAGCCCGGGCACCGACCCGGCCTTCATCGAGACCGCGCGGGGCTTCGGCAAAATCCTGGCCGAAAACGGCGTGCGGCTCGTCTATGGCGGCGGCTCGATCGGGTTGATGGGCGCGGTCGCGGCCGCCGTCATCGAGAATGGCGGCGTGGCCACCGGCATCATTCCCGAGTTCCTGACCGCCAAGGAGCGGCCGCGGCGGCTCGCCCAGGAGCAGATCGTCACGCGCGACATGCACGAGCGAAAGCGCACCATGTTCGACCGCGCCGACGCCTTCGTGGCGCTGCCGGGCGGTCTCGGCACACTCGAAGAGCTGGTCGAGCAAATGACCTGGGCGCAGCTGGGGCGCCACAAGAAACCAATCCTGATCGCCAACATCAACGGCTTCTGGGATCCGCTCCTTGTCCTCATCGACCATATGCGCGTGCTTGGCTTGGTGCCATCCGCGGCCAAGGGCGTGGAGTTGCTCGTAGCGGAGCGGATCGAGGAGATCCTGCCCAAGCTGCAAGAGGCGGCACGCGCGGTCAGCGACGCGGAAAAGAAGATGATGGCTGTGCCGGTCGACCGGATGTGACGCTTACGTCGTCAACGGCGAGCAAAGATGGATTGCCGGATCAAATCCGGCAATGACGATCAGGAAGCGTCCCGCAGAAACGTCACCGCCTCGATCTTGTTGCCGTCGGGATCGATGACGAAGGCGGCGTAGTAGCCGGCGTAATAATGCGGCCGCAGTCCCGGCGCCCCGTCGGACGTGCCTCCGGCCTTGAGCCCGGCGGCGTGGAAGGCGTCGACCGCCACCGTATCCGGTGCGCGCAGGCAGACATGCATGCCGGAATCGTCGGCGACTCGATCCATGGCGGCGCGCGCGTTGATCCAGAATTCGGGATATTTCTTGCCGAAGCCGACCGCAGCGTCCGGCCATTCGCGCAGCTTCGCCAGGCCGAGCACCGCCAGCACGGCGGCGTAGAAGGCTTCCGACTTTTTCAGATCGCGCACGGCTATGGAAATATGATCGATCATACCGCGCCTCGTTACGCCGGCGCGCCGGATTTGATGAGCTTGTAGACGATCGAATCCATCAGCGCCTGGAACGACGCGTCGATGATGTTTGGCGACACCCCAATGGTGGTCCAATGGTCGCCGCTCTCGTCGGCGCTTTCGATCAGCACGCGGGTTACCGCCTCAGTGCCGGCGTTGAGGATGCGCACGCGATAATCGGTCAGCTCGAGCCCGGTGATGAAGGTCTGATATTTGCCGAGGTCCTTGCGCAGCGCCAGATCGAGCGCGTTGACCGGGCCGTTGCCCTCGGCGGCGGAGATCAGCAATTCGTCGCCGACCCGCACCTTCACCACGGCCTGGCTGACGGTCATGCGCTCGCCTTTGGCGTTGAGACGCTGCTCGACGTTGACGTCGAATTTCTCGACGTCGAAATAGCGCGGCACCTTGCCGAGGAGCCGGCGGGCGAGTAGCTCGAACGAAGCATCCGCCGCCTCGTAGGCGTAGCCGATCGCCTCACGCTCCTTCACCTCGTCGAGCAGGCGCGCCAGGCGCGGATCGTCCTTGTCGACGGCAAAGCCGATGCGGTCGAGCTCGGCCAAAAGGTTCGACCGGCCGGACTGATCGGAAACCAGAAGCTTGCGCTTGTTGCCGACGGTCTCCGGCGCGACATGCTCGTAGGTCGCCGGATCCTTCATGATGGCGGAGGCATGGATGCCGGCCTTGGTGGCGAACGCGCTTTCGCCGACATAGGGCGCATGCCGATCGGCAGCCCGGTTAAGGAGGTCGTCGAGCGCGTGCGAGACGCGGGCGAGATGACCGAGCGCCTCCTCCGACACGCCGATGTCGAATTTGTCCGCGTATTCGGCCTTCAGCTTGAGCGTCGGAATGATGGAGACGAGGTTGGCGTTGCCGCAGCGTTCGCCCAGCCCATTGAGCGTCCCTTGAATCTGGCGGGCGCCGGCGCGCACCGCAGCGAACGAATTCGCCACCGCCTGCTCGGTGTCGTTGTGCGCGTGGATGCCGACATGATCGCCGGGAATCTGGGCGCAGACTTCGCTGACGATCTTTTCCACTTCGTGCGGCAGCGTGCCGCCATTGGTGTCGCAGAGTATCACCCAGCGCGCGCCTTCGTCGTAGGCGGCCTTCGCGCAGGCGAGCGCGTAAGCCGGGTTGGCCTTGTATCCGTCGAAGAAATGCTCGCAGTCGAGCAGCACTTCGCGACCCTTGGCCTTGGCCGCGCGCACGCTGTCGCGGATCGAGGCGAGGTTTTCCTCCTCGGTGGTTTCGAGCGCGACGCGCACATGATAGTCCCAGGATTTGGCGACAAAGCAGATCGCGTCGGCTTCGGCGGCGAGCACCGCGGCAAGGCCCGGATCGTTCGAGGTGGAACGGCCCGGCCGCCGCGTCATGCCGAAGGCGGTAATCTTGGCGCGTGCCGGCCGCTTTTCTGTGAAGAAATTGGTGTCGGTCGGATTGGCGCCCGGATAGCCGGCCTCGACATAATCGACGCCGAGTTCGTCCAGCATGCGCGCAATGGCAAGCTTGTCGGCGAGCGTGAAATCGACGCCGTTGGTCTGCGCGCCGTCGCGCAGCGTGGTATCGAACAGATAAAGCCGCTCGCGGGACATCAGGCGCATCTCACCAGAGATAATAGTTGGAGGCGAGCGCCACCGCGACCACGATGGCGATGACGGCGATCACGACGTGATGCGTGCGCAGGCCGAGGAAGCTGTCGCGCGTCTCGTGGTTGTTCATGCCCTGCTCCCCTTGGCCGCCCCGGCCGCGAGCGGCTTCACCATCGTGGTGTTGGCGAGCCATTCGCCGTTGAGCGTCACCGTATTGCGGGTCTTGGCCGCATAGCCGCGCCGCTCGAAAAAGCCGCGCGCGCTGTCGCTGGCGTCGACGGTAAGTTCTTTGGAGCCGCGAGCGGCAGCAAGCTTCTCCAGCGCGTCGCAGAGCATGGCGGCGACGCCCTGCCCGGTTGCGGCGGGATGGACATAAAGCATGTCGATCTTCGCATTATCGGCCAACGACGCGAAGCCGATGGCGGCGCCGCTGAGTGTCGCGACCAGCGTAAGCTCGCCCGCGAGCCGGGCACCGAATTCCTCCTCATCATCGGCAACCGAGGCCCATGCCCCCAGCTGCGCCTCGCTGTAATCGTCAGCGGCCAGTTGTTCGATGCTGGCGCGGAAAATCTCCGCCAGCAGCGGCACGTCGGCTGGCAACAACGGCCGCATCGCAAGCTTTTCCTGCGCGCGCGCGTTCATCTGGCGATCTCCCAAGTGGTGCCGTCTTTGGTGTCTTTGAGCACCACGCCCATTTTGGCGAGCTCGTCGCGGATGCGGTCGGATTCTTTCCAATCTTTCCGGTTCCGCGCAGCCGTTCGCGCGGCGATCAGACTTTCTATTGCCGGGCCTCGACTACCCACCTTCTTTGCCGCGACCTGCTTCTGCAGCCACTGCGGGTCGTAATCTTTGATATCGAATCCGAGCATGGATAGACCTGATGCCAATTGGCCCGCTGCCTCAGAGAACGCCAACTCACTTTTAGCAGCCTTCTGAAGGCGATGAAGCTCGGTGATTGCGCGGGGCGTATTCAAGTCATCCGCCATCGCCTCCAAAAATTCGTCAGACGGGCGGTGGGCCTGAACACCCGAGGCAAAGAAGTGAAAGGCACGCAACGCCATCGAGGCATCATCGAGAGCGCGTTCG
>CAYVPC010000109.1:0-11184 GCA_964453555.1 uncultured Hyphomicrobiales bacterium
GGGGTCGAGGGTTCGAATCCCTTCGCCCGCTCCAAAATCGTCAGTCTCAGCCGCCTTGGGCAAGCGCGAGAACCGAAACGGCGGTCGAGCGATTTTAGTCACTCCATGTACGCAAACAGCAGCCGGCTACAGTCTGGGCGACTGGGGTCGCGAGTTCAAATCTCGCCGCTCCGACCGGCAAATTAGGCTATTTCTCTCGATATCCCCCACCTCGCGCCAACGAAGAGGGTCCACAACGTGTCCGGCGCGGGCGAGCGCAGGCGGCCGCTTCCAGATCGTTATGACTCAATAGGCTCCTACGGCGATCAACAATTGGCGTTGACACAAGCGGCGGCCGAATCGGGGAATAGCGTCATCACCTCGATGGTCACCCCGGCGCCAACCACTAAAGCCAAACCCAAAACCAATAGGGCGAAGAGCTTGTTCATGGCCGTAATTCCCTTCTTGCACGCTGACATGTTGCAGAAGTCGCGGCCAGGATGATGTGACTGAGATCACAGGATTGCTAAATGGGCCAGCGCCGGGCAAGCGTGGTGCCGGGCAATAGAGGTGTTTAAGTTCTGAGACATAGTACGCTCCTTGTCGTATTGGTTCGCAACGATCCGTGTCGCGACGCCAACGCGTTAAGGGCGATAATCAGTTTGGGGTTTTTCTCGGCATATCCGCTCCAGAGCCTCAGCCCGGCTGAGGCTCTTTTTTTCACCTCAGTTGGTCTGCTTCTTATGCTAGCAGACTAAGGAACCTACGCGACGAGGCGCACCTTGGCTCGTGTGGGGTCATCTTGATCGCATAAACTGACAGTTACGGCGATGGCGGAACGTTCCCGGCAGGAGATTACCACTGACAAGCAGGCCCCGGGTCTCACCGGCCACGCTATTTTCGCCGCGACCATCGGCAACATGCTCGAGTTCTACGATTTCATCACCTACGCCTTCTTCGCCATTCAGATCGGCCACGCCTTCTTCCCGGCGCACAGCCCCTTCGCCAGCCTCATGCTGTCACTGGCGACGTTCGGGGCCGGATTTGTTACCCGTCCGATCGGTGCGCTTGTTATCGGCGCCTATTCCGACCGCGCCGGACGCCGGCCGGCGATGATCTTGAGCTTCGCTATGATGGGCGGCGCCATGGTCGTGCTAGCGCTCACGCCGCCCTATGCAGCGATCGGCGTCGCCGCGCCGGTCGTGGTGATCCTGGCGCGCATGGTGCAGGGCTTCTCACTGGGCGGCGAGGTGGGTCCCACCACGGCCTTTTTGATGGAGGCAGCCGCCACGCACCGGCGTGGCCTTTCCGTCTCGTGGCAACCGGCCAGCCAGCAAATCGCCGCGACCGCGGGGGCTTTGGTTGGTCTCGTGCTATCGGAAGTGATGAGCGGCGCAGCGCTCGATGCTTATGGCTTTCGCATCGCCTTTCTCATAGGTGCTACGACACTGCCGCTCGGGCTTTGGTTGCGCTCAAGCCTTCCGGAGACGTTGCATGTACCGGAGGCCGCGCCGGCGAGGACCCACGCATCGGGTAGCCGCCTGCGCATCGCAAGCGCCAACGCACGCCTATTGATTCTCGGCTTCCTCATTCTCGCAAGCGGCACCATCATCACCTATCTCACCAACTACATGACGACCTATGCCGAGGATACGTTGCATGTGGCCGCCGACCTCGCCTTCGCTACCACAGTGGTCAGCAACGGCGTCGGCATCGCCGCCGCGCTCTACGGCGGTTGGCTCGCCGACCGCGCCGGCCGGTGGCCGGTGATGGTGTGGCCGCAGTTCGCCGCGCTGTTGTTGACCTATCCGGTCTTCTTTTGGATCGTGGAGACACGCAGTGCCTGGGCGCTCCTGGGTGGGCTCGGCATTCTCTCGCTGGTCAACAGTGTTCCCTACAGCGCCTTCTATGTTGCGCTCGCCGAGGGATTGCCGAAGATCATTCGCGGCGGCGCCTTTGCCACCGTCTACGCATTTGCCATCGCCGGCTTCGGCGGCACCGCGCAGCTCGTCGCCACCTGGCTCATTCACGCGACCGGAAGTGCGCTGGCGCCGGCCTGGTATATGCTCTTTGCGACGACCGTGGGCCTCGTCGCCATGACCATGATGCGCGAAACGGCGCCGGCGAAGCTGCGGACCTGACGCGGCATCAAGCGGCGCGCCGCATGACTGCAGCTTAGTCCGCCCTGGCACCGCCACCAACGCAAGCCGGAGTTCTGCTGCAGTGCATGCGGATGGAGTAAGGAGGCTCAATGAGCAAGCTGACCAGTTACGAAGCTGACATCGGGCCGCTTTTTACGCAGCGGGATATTCAGGCGATGAGCAAGGCGTTCAACTTGGCCAGTTACGATGACGTAAAGAGGCATGCGGCTGCGATCTTCGACCGGGTTCGCGGGATTGGCGGCGCTGTCATGCCACCGTCGCCGCCGCGAGGTGAAGGCCCCTGGCCTCAATCTCGCATCGATCTCTTCGGCAAGTGGATGGCGGACGGCTTTCAGCCTTAGGCGATCTGGAGTGAACGCGGCGCACGCTTAGGCGTGCGGGACCGCCCGCTGGAAGCCATGTCAAACCTGGTCGCCTTAAAGGCGAGGCGCAGATTGTAGCGGGGGTGGCCGTCGAAGATCGGGATGGTCCGTTCACACGCTTCCGGCACCGCCATCTCTCCTGCGCCCGGAATAGCAATCAGCAAAGCCGTCATCGGATCGACAACACCGAAGCGGTCCGCGTCGGTGATGGGCACCTGATTTGGCTTCGCTTCGGGGGGCGGACCCGCGACATACTCTTGAGCTTTGCCCCCTTTAAACACGATGCGCACCTCGTCGGTCCATTTCCCAGTAATGACCTTCAAAGCAAAATCGGAGGCAGCCGACCGCCCCTGAGATAGAACTCCGTGCGCCGCGACTTCGCCGTGTCCACCAGCGAAAATCCGCAGCAAGCCGGCGAGGCCGCCGGTCGCCGCCGCGGTGAATCGGTTGTTGCCAAGCTCGACAGTCCATGAGATTTCGCCCAACGGAAGGCCTAACAGCGTCGCCTTGTAGTCGGCGTCGAGCTTGAACGATGCGGCGGCGAGCTTTGCTTGCGCGGCTGTGTAACTTAAGGCCGCATTCAGCGCGAGCGCCCACACGACGATCGCAATCCGGATCAAAATCATGCCGACGCGTGGCATCTTTCGGACACACGCGTTGCGACTTGTCATATGTCCTCCCCAAGAAATTCACACAACCATCACGAGACTAACCCGCAGGCACCAAATAACTTTCTGAGTTTGTCGCAGGACCGACGAAAAGCTCATAGCCGATGTGACAATGCCACTGCACAAAAGTTTACAAAACTGTGCCGCAAATCGGACCTCAGTTCCCCGGCGGGGAGTGGGAATAGAGAGCCAAAGACGCCGGTCGAAAACGGCTTCCCTGCGCCCGCGGTCTATTACTCAAAAATCAGAAAATCAAAACCGTCAGGGTAGAGCACAACCTTGCCAAGGTTGGGGTCGAGGGTTCGAATCCCTTCGCCCGCTTCAAAATTCGCCGGCTCAAAGCGCGTTTGAGCAAAACCCGATAACAAGTTACAATCATTTCGCGCGTTTCGACTATACGCTTGACGGCGCGAGGTCGGCGTTTAGCCGACACATTCGGCCTCTGTTCGGTCCTACGACACTGCGTTCGTTGAGGTAAGGCCCGATGACTTCCGGCAAACGACAATCTCGTCGCCGCTTTCTTTTGGGTACGGCGGCGCTGGCTCCCTCAATTGCGATTGAGCGCGCCCAGGCGCAGGACGCGGCGAGGGAGCAGCCGAAAGAAGAAGACCTCGCCCTTAGCGCGCCATCGCCGGCGACTCCCGCAACAGCCGATTACAAGCCTGGTTATTTTACGCCGGACGAGTGGCGTTTCGTGTTAGCTGCTTGCGATCGCCTCATCCCCAAGGATGACATCGGTCCCGGCGCCGTCGAGCTGGGTGTCCCGCAATATATCGATCGGCAATTGCAGACCGCTTATGGCGATGGCGGCAATTGGTACATGCAGGGGCCGTTTCACGACGCCGCGCCTGAATTCGGCTATCAGTCGAGACTGACACCGAAAGAGCAGTATCGGCTCGGCATCCGCGCGATCGACGGTCATTGTCGGGACCAGTTCGGCAAGGCTTTCGCGGATCTTTCCGCCGAGCAGCAGGACGGCATTCTCAAGGATATTGAAGGTGGAAAGATCAAGAGCGACGATGTGCCGCTCGCCACCTTCTTCAGCACGTTCCTTTTGAAAAATACGCTGGAGGGATATTTCGGCGACCCGATGTATGGCGGCAACAAGGACATGGCCGCCTGGAAGATGATCGGCTATCCGGGCGTTCGCGCCGATTTCACCGATTGGGTCGATAAAGCGCGCCGTTATCCCTACGGACCAGTCAGCATTCACGGCCAGCGGGGGTGATCGGCGATGGCGCTGCGCAACAAGCCCGTCGACGTTGTCATTGTCGGTTTCGGCTGGACCGCTTCGATCATGGCGATCGAACTGTCGCAGGCCGGGCTCAATGTGCTGGCGCTTGAGCGCGGCGATTTGCGCGACACCGTCCCCGACTTTGCCTATCCGAAAAACGTCGACGAGATCGCCCGCTCCGCGCGCAATGATCTGTTGCAGAACCTGTCGCGCACGACCGTCACCATCCGCCACAGCAAGAACGACATCGCCGTGCCCTACCGGCAGATCGGTTCGTTCAAGCCAGGCGAGGGCGTCGGCGGCGCCGGCGTGCATTGGTCGGGCGTGCATTCGCGCGTGATGCCGCAGGAGCTGATGCTCAAGTCCCATGTCACCGAACGCTACGGCGCCAATTTCATTCCCGAGGGCATGAATCTGCAGGACTGGGGCGTTTCGTACGAGGAGCTCGAGCCACATTTCGATCGTTTCGAATATGTCTGCGGCACCTCCGCTCAAGCGGCCAATGTCGCCGGCAAACTTCTGGGTGTGCCCGGTGGCAATGAGTTCGAAGCGCCACGATCGCGGCCGTTTCCGCTGCCGCCACTGAAAGACCCGCCGACCAGCGTGTTATTCGCCGAGGCGGCCAAGTCGCTCGGTCATAAGCCGTATGGCCTGCCCGCGGCCAACGCCTCGGCGCCTTACAAAAATATCTACGGCTGTCAGCTCGGGCCGTGCAATTTCTGTGGTTTCTGCAGCGATTACGGTTGCATCAATTATTCCAAAGCCTCGCCGCAGACCGCGATCATTCCAGCGCTGACGCGCATGCCGAACTTTGCGTTCAAGACCAATGCCCACGTGCTTCGGGTCAACACCGACTCGACCGGAAAGAAGGCGACCGGCGTCACCTATCTCGACGCCCAGGGTCGGGAGATCGAGCAGCCGGCCGACCTTGTCGTGCTGGCCGCGTTTCATCTGCACAACGTCCGGCTGATGCTCAGCTCGGGCATCGGTCAGCCGTACGACCCGGATACCGGCAGCGGCGTGGTCGGGCGCAATTTCTGTTATCAGCTCATCAACAGCGTCAATCTGTTCTTCAACAAAGACATCTATATCAATCAATTCATCGGTTCCGGCGGCGTTGGCCAGGCGGTCGACGAATTCTACGGCGACAATTTCGATCACGGCCCGCTCGGCTTCATCGGCGGCGGGGTCATCTGGGGCCGCCAGACCGGCAACGGGCCGGTGCGCGGCATTCCCGTGCCGGCGGGCACGCCCAGCTGGGGATCGGCCTGGAAAAAGGTCGCGACCGATTATTTCCTGCATAGCGGGCGGATCGAGTCGCAATGCAGTTGTATGGCGTACCCCGGCTGCTACCTCGATCTCGATCCAACCTATCGCGACAGCTACGGAGAGCCGCTGCTGCGCATGACGCTCAACTGGCAGGATAACGATCTGCGCATGTCGTCCTATGTCGGCGACCGGCTGATGGAGATCGGTCGCGCGATGAAGCCATTGTCGATTTCCGGCCGCATCATCAAGCCCGGCTCCAACTGGGATACGCGGCCGTACCAGAGCACCCACATCAATGGCGGCACGGCGATGGGCGCCGATCCGACTACCAGCGTGGTCAACAGGTTCCTGCAAAGCTGGGACGTGCCGAACCTGTTCGTCCTCGGCGCCAACGTATTCGCGCACGGTATTGGCTACAATCCGACCGGCCTCGTCGGCGCGCTCGCCTATTGGGCGGCGGCGAATATTCGCTCGCAATATCTGAAGGCTCCCGGGCCGATGGTGCCGACATGAGACGCGGGCGCCTGATCCTGCTTGGACTGGTGCTGGTCGTTCTCGTGATAATCGGCGCGATCGCGGCTTTGGTCTTCCGCGATCCGCAACCGCCCCTGGACCCGAGCCTCCTCGCGCGCCGTGCAAACGTCGACAACGGCGCCTATGTCGCGCGGCTGGCGGACTGCGCGGCCTGCCATACGGCGGATGATCAAAAGCCGTTTGCCGGCGGCGCAGCTTTCCCAACCCCGGTCGGAACGGTCTATTCGAGCAACATCACCCCGGATGCGCGAACCGGCATCGGCGCCTACGACCTCAAGGACTTTATCCGACTGATGCGTTACGGCATCACGCGTGACTGGAGCTACGTCTATCCGGCCATGCCTTACACGGCCTACGCCAAGGCGACCGATGCGGATTTGCAAGATTTGTTCGCCTTCCTGCGCGAGAAGATCGCGCCGGTCGATCAACCAAACACGCCCTCGTCGGCCAAGTGGCCGCTCAGCATGCGGTGGCCGCTAGCATTGTGGAATGCTGCGTTCCATGATTCCCGGCACTTCGAGCCCGATCCGGCCCGCGATTCCGCGTGGAACCGTGGCGCCTATCTGGTGGAAGGGTTCGGCCATTGCGGCACCTGTCACACGCCGCGCGGCATTTTCTTCGAAGAGAAAGACGTAAGCGGCCGCAGCGATCTGTTTCTGTCCGGCTCGACGCTGGATAACTCGTCGCCGATCAATCTGCGCGGCAACAACGCGGACGGTCTCGGCCGGTGGCACAAGGAGGATATCACCGAGGTGCTCAAGACCGGCCGATCGGCCTTGTCGGCCGTGCACGGCCCGATGACGCTGGTGGTGGCCGACAGTCTGCAATTCATGACAGACGCGGATTTATCGGCGGTTGCCGTCTATCTGAAGTCGCTGTCGCCGGCGCCCGGTGACCATCGCGCGACATTTCAGCCGAGTGAAAAGACCTATCAAGAAATCATGGACGGCAACCGAAACGACGCCGGCGCGCGGATGTATATGGACAGCTGCGCGGCGTGTCACCGGCTTGACGGGCAGGGCTACGATCACACCTTTCCTCGGCTCGCCGGCAACGCCAGCGTGATCGCAACCGATACGGATTCGCTGATCGCCATCATCCTGCAAGGCAGCCGACTGCCGTCGACGGCGGATGCGCCGTCGGCGCTCGCCATGCCGCCGTTCGGCTGGCGGTACAACGACGAGGAGGTCGCCACGTTGGCCACCTTCGTGCGCGCCAGCTGGGGCAACGGTGCCAGCGCGGTGACCGCAACGCAGGTCAAAGCCATCCTCGACGCGCTCAGCCGTAAGGACGCGGCGAATTGAGCCACCAGAATCCTCTTGTGGAGCTCAGGGGTGGATGCTCCCTTGCAAGCAGAACTTTTATTGTTGAATTTCATAGAGTTGAGTTGCGAGGGTAGGGGTATCGCAACGCCGTCGCAACAAAGATCCTATCGTTGCAATCGCCTGCTATCGCAACAAATGCTATCAACAATATTCGCAGCTAAATGCGGTTTGCTGGAGGGCCGCCACTGAAAGAAGGATGGCGAAATTCAACGGAAGCGCGGCGATACATTCAATAAAAATTTGTCGCGGCCGATACGTGAGTTTTACCCAAACGCAATCTCAGACACATGAGAAAAGTAACAGGTAAAGAGAGCGAGGCCGACGTCCGACGCGCCGCAGCCAAGATGAAGAAGTAAACCAATCTATTGACGGGCGCCCAAAGCAAGTCTGTCGATCTCCGCCGATTGGCTGGGCGGTGGCGGCGGCAAAAGGATTTTGTACCAACAGATCTCGGGCAGAGCCTCCTTGGTAAGAGCTGCTTCGAAAGCGCGAAGCGCCGCGTGTGCGGGGCAAGACTCGGTGGCAAAGGCAATCAAATCTCGGGCTCGCGCCCCGTTCCCAACAGCACGATTAAGCTCGGCTAGATAAAGCGAAAGAGCCGCCTCTAAAACGAGGCCTATGCGCGTCGCGTTCCCCGACCGAGACGATTTGAAATAGCCGTCGTGCAGTTGCTCAAGCTGCTCGAGGGTCCAGCCGGGCTGCTGGTCGGTAACGATATGGGCGACGAAGCTCTCGATGGAAGGTTCGTTAAAGTCCGCGACGAAACGCTCCATTTCTTCAAATTTCGGCAGACGCTCCTCTCCGGGAATGAGCCGATGGAAGAGGAAATACATTGTCAGAAGAGGCAGTCGTTGCGAGGCCTTACTTAGGCCCGGCACGATCTCTTCGATTTTGCGCAACAAGGGTCGAATATCGGTAACCTTGGCGTTGGGCTGCCGCAGTAGTGCGGCGGCAGTCCATTGGCCGAGAAACGCAGTCAGGCGCGACGGACCGTGCTCGTGGGTGAAACCGTTCGTCTGGTGAATCCAGTACGCAGACGCGAGCGGAAGCGTCACGATGTTCGGGAACGACCGACGATAGTCAAACTGTTCGCGCTCAACGGTCTCGCCACGCTCAACGAATTGCATGATGATGTGCCGCGCCACCCGCGCCAGGCCCGCGAACGTAAGAGTAGCTCTCCCTTCGACCTCGATCGCTTCGGGGAAGCCACGCACGCTGATTTGGCGCGGCACTTCTGTCAGCGTGTGCACGTAACCGGAGCGGATTGAATAGGCCTGCTGGAGCGCAATCGTGAGGTCGGTTCGGTTAATTGGCCCGCGCGCGTGACTTGCTTCCTCGCGGAAAAAGGAAGGCGCGATGTGTGCCAGCGCGAAATCCTTGAAGCGGCGCGCCGCGGCGACGTGTTCGTTCGCCAGTACCGCATTTCGGACTTTGGCCGCCGTCTCAGGCTGCGCTCCGTCGAGGGCGTCGTCGATCCGTTGCCGCTTCTGATGTTCATAGTCGGTCCATTCGGCGACATGCCCATCAAACCTTTGGGCGAGCGATTCAACCGACATAACAAACAACGAATAGGCGAGACTGAGGTCGTTCGAAATGCGATGCGTGCCCATGACATATCGACGGATTGCTCGCACTGCGCCTTCGAATTGCTTGCGCTTTAGGCCGACAAGCTGCGTCACAAACTGCGATAAGACCTGCTCGTCCGACGCATTGCCGATGACTTCTTTGTCAAAGGTGCGTCCGATCAATTGGCTGGGCACGTCCTCTGCGCCGAGGCTTGGGCGTTCGGTTGAGAGAAGACGGCGAGCAAGATTCGGGTCTGACGTACAGGTGATATTGAGAACGAAAGAAACGACCGCCGCAAAATCGCTAAGCAGGGCAGCTCCCCCCGTGGATATCATCACGCCGGGCGCGGGCCCGTCGGGGTGCTTTTCTGCGTCAGCGTCTCAAGAATGTAAGACTTCAACCGACAGGACTCGGTAGGCAACCTGTCACGCCACGCCTTGAGCAGTTTCACCGTGTGAATGTAATAGCCGTCGGTGATCTTGTTCTTGCTCACGCCGGCGGCGATTTGGCCTTTCGGATGGGTCTGCACCCACTGCTTGGCATCTCGGTCGGGTACTCGCTCCCCCTGCGCCTCGCCTCCGGTGGGCTTGGTCGCCTCGGCGCCGGCCAAGGCAGCCTGCAATGCGGGCGCGCCGGAGCCATCCTGTACGCTGGGTTCGGCAGTCCCCGGCTGTGAGACCGGTTCATCCGGCTGGCCGGCGCTTTCGGAGGGCTCTGTCAAGCTAGGCTGCAGGGATGCGCCATCGGTATCGTCGGCCCCGATGCGACCGTCTTGGAGTTCGAGACCGAGGTCGAGCTCATCGAGGTCGCTCGGCTCAGCATCAGCCTTCCGCCGCAGTTTGACTCTTGGCTCAGAGCTACCATCTTGAGGCAGTGGAGCTTGTGGTTTCTTTGGCGGCCGTGGTTTTGCGTGCACAAAGGGCAGCGCCTCCTCCGCCGCGTGCAGGCGAATGGCCAGCGGCAGCGCCGGCTGGTGCATCATGCGCAGAAAGAAATCGAGCGGTAGACGATTCGGATCCGCCGCGATGGCGTCGATGAAGGCTTTGCGCAGCAGCGTCTTTTTATTCGGTGTGCCCTTTTGGCGGCCACCGCGGCATTCGCCAGGTAGTGCACCACTGGGCATTTACTATTTTCCTTTTTCCCGATCTTGACCCGTTAACGAATCGTTAACGCCGATAAAACGGGCCTTTCTTCACTTCCTCCGACCGTTAGCAACGTATGGTTATCAATTCGTTGCTAAATTTTTGCTATCCGTCCGCTCGGGGTTTCAGCGTCGCCCAATCGCGGAAGAAGGGGCTGGGCAAGCCCTCGAAATTTAAGTTTCTTAACGGGGCTCTGAAAAGCGCACCGCGGCCGAGAAGCGCGCAGGCTGATGGACCTGTCTCGCTCCACCTACTACGACGTTCCGGCATTGCCGACCGATGACGCCGCGCTCCCTCGCCACCATGATCGCGATTTGTGGATGAGTTCGAACCCAATGGCTATCGCCGGGTCGGCGCCGCCCTGCCCATCGCGAAATGCGCGCGATTTTCCTCCGGTTGGATTGCCAGTGACCGCCGCTTCCGCCACACCAATGGCGGCTCCATCGCCATCTGACAGAAATATGAAACTTTTTTCTTCGCCGATTTTCGTCCGCGCAATCGACGTAAGTGTTAAATTGCGCCCGGTTTCGGGGCTGTCCGGCGATGCAGATCAGAAAATTAACAGCGCATGAGGTTCTAGCGGACCTATCCTTGGCGACGTTATCCAGCGTCGTCACTGTTCTCGGAACGGTCGCATTCGCCGCCATGATTTTTTCTGGGCCCTTGGCCAAGGTCGTGCCGCTGGCCTTCGTGGCCTTCCTGACCGGAACCGCTATATCGGCGTTAGTGGTCGGCTTGTTTAGCCGCTTTTACTGTAATCTCAGCGGTGCCCAGGATCAGCCGGCGGCCATTCTAGCGACCTTCGCCAGCGGCCTCACCAGCATGAGCGTGCTCGATGACGGAGCGGCCGTCTCGACGATGTTCGCCGTCATTGTTCTATCTACCGCGTCCTTCGGATTGGCTCTCCTGTTCCTTGGCGTTCTGAGATTTGGAAGATACACCC
>CAYVPC010000110.1:0-11063 GCA_964453555.1 uncultured Hyphomicrobiales bacterium
CGCTGCTCGACGCCGCCGGCTTCGATCCGACCGTGATCAATGGCGGCATCATCAACGCTTACGGCACCAATGCGCGGCTTGGCGCCGGCAATTGGATGGTGGTCGAGGCCGATGAGTCGGACGGCACATTCCTCAAGCTGCCGGCCGACATCGCGGTCGTGACCAACATCGATCCCGAGCATCTCGATTACTTCAAGAATTTCGAGTCGGTTCAGGACGCGTTTCGCGCTTTCGTCGAAAATGTTCCTTTTTACGGCTTTTCAGTGATGTGCACGGACCATCCGGTGGTGCAGAGCTTGGTCGGACGCATCGAAGATCATCGCATCATCACTTACGGAGAAAATCCGCAGGCGGATGTGCGGCTGCTCGATGTCTCGCATGCCGGCGGCGCTTCGCTGTTTAGCATCGCTTTGCGCAATCGCGCCGGGCAGTCCATGCGCGAGATCAAGAATGTCGCGCTGCCGATCCCGGGCCGGCACAATGCCCTTAACGCCACGGCGGCAATCGCCGTGGCGCACGAGCTCGGCGTCGGCGACGACGTGATCCGGGACGCGCTTGCCGGGTTCGGCGGCGTGCGCCGGCGCTTCACCCGCACCGGCACCTGGAACGGGGTCACTGTCATCGACGATTATGGACATCATCCGGTTGAGATTGCCGCGGTGCTGAAGGCCGCGCGCGAATCGACCAAAGACCAGGTGATCGCCGTGGTGCAGCCGCATCGCTACACCCGGCTTGCCGCCCTGTTCGAGCAGTTCTGCACCTGCTTCAACGACGCTGATGCTGTCATTGTCGCGCCGGTCTATTCGGCCGGCGAAGCGCCGATCCCCGGCGTCGATCGCGATGCGCTGGTGCATGGCCTGCGCAATCACGGCCACCGCCGCGTCGTGGCACTCGACTCGCCGGAAAAGCTCGCCGCGCTCGTCGCCGGTATGGCGCACGGGGGAGACTACGTTGTGTGCCTCGGCGCCGGCTCGATCACGCAATGGGCCTATGCGCTGCCGGGAGAATTGGCGGCGTTAAAGACTTGAGGTCAGCCCGCCATGATCAAAAAATGTCTGGCGGTGCGCCACGTCGCCTTCGAGGATCTCGGCCTGCTTGGGCCGCTCGTAGCCGGGCGCGGCTATGGCGTGCGTTACCACGATGCCGGCGTCCAAGCCTTTCACGCTGAAACGCTGCTGGAGCCCGAGCTCGTCATTGTGCTCGGCGGTCCGATCGGTGTTTACGAGCAGGAAGCCTATCCGTTCATCGCGGAAGAGATTGCCGCTATCGCCGCGCGGCTTCAGGCGGATAAGCCGATTCTCGGCATTTGCCTCGGGGCGCAAATGATGGCGGCGGCGCTCGGCGCCAAGGTTGCGCCCGGTCCGGTGAAGGAGATCGGCTGGGCGCCTTTGACGCTCACCCGGGATGGGCAAAGATCGCCGCTCGCCCCGCTCGGTGCGACTCCCGTTCTGCATTGGCACGGCGACAATTGCGAGCCGCCGAAGGGTTGCAGGTTGCTCGCCTCGACGCCGCATTGTCCGGTGCAGGCGTTTCTGCGCGAGCCGGCGCAACTTGGCTTGCAGTTCCATCTGGAGACGGAGCCGGCGCGGTTCGAAAGCTGGCTTGTCGGACACACCGTCGAACTCGGCAAAGCCGGCATCGATCCGCGCGAACTGCGCAAGCAGGCGCGCACGCTCGGACCCGCCACCCGAGAGCTCGGGCAAAAGGTTCTGGCGGCCTGGCTCGACAAGGCGGTCGAGGTTGCTGCATGAGCTTTCCCGATATTGCCGGCGCCTTGCGCTCGAAAATGTCGGCCTTGCGGGGGCGGCTGATGGCGAACCAGCCGCTCGCCGGGCTGACCTGGTTTCGCGTCGGCGGCCCGGCGCAACTTTTGTTCATGCCGGAGAACGAGGACGACCTTGCTTACACGCTGGCGCATCTGCCCGCCGAGATTGCGGTCACCGTGATCGGGCTCGGCTCCAATCTGATCGTGCGCGACGGCGGCGTGCCCGGCGTCGTCGTCAGGCTCGGGCGCGGCTTCGGCGAGATTGCCATTGAAGGCACCAGCATTCGCGCCGGCGCGGCGGTGCCCGACGTGAAGGTGGCGCGCGCGGCGCAGGAGGCCGGCATCGCCGGGTTGTCGTTCCTGCGCGGCATTCCCGGCGCCATCGGCGGCGCGCTGCGCATGAACGGCGGCGCCTATGGTCGCGAAACCAGGGATACGCTCGTCGACGCAAGGGCAGTCGATCGATCGGGCCGCGTGCACGTGCTCGGCGTTGCCGACATGGATTACGCTTATCGGCATTGTGGCGCGCCCGACGATTACATCTTCACTCAGGCGACTTTCCGCGGCGAGCCCGGCGACCCGTCCACCATTGCGGCGGAAATGGACAAGATCACCGAGAGCCGCGAAGCAACCCAGCCGGTCAAAAGCCGCACCGGCGGCTCGACCTTCAAGAATCCGCCCGGCCCGAAAAAGGCCTGGCAGCTCATCGAGGCCGCCGGTTGCCGCGGCCTGCGGATAGGCGACGCGCAAGTTTCCGAGATGCATTGCAATTTTTTGATCAATCTCGGCCGCGCGACCGCCGCCGACATCGAGACGCTCGGCGAAACGGTGCGCCGCCGGGTCAGGGACAATTCCGGCGTCGATCTCCAATGGGAGATCAAGCGCGTCGGGATAGCGTAGCAGCGCCGCGAAATTGCTAGTCTTCTGCCATGGCCAAGCGCGATCCCATTCTTATCGTCGGCGGCGGGCTCGGCGGGCTCACGACCGCGCTCGCTTTGGCGCACCATGGCTGGCCGACGCGCGTGCTTGAAGGCGCGCCGCAATTCGGCGCTATCGGCTACGGCATTCAGTTCGGGCCGAACGTCTTTCATGTGTTCGATCGCCTCGGCCTCAGCGAACAGGTGCTGGCAATAGCCGATTTTCCCGTTGCGCTGTCTATGATGGATGCGCTCAGCGGCAAAGAACTCGTCCGCGTACCGACCGGCCCGTCGTTCCGCGCACGCTTCAAATATCCTTACATCGTCGTGCATCGCATCGATGTGCACAATGTCCTGCTCGACGCCTGCCGGCAGCATGGCGCCGTCGAGCTCGTTCCTGACGCGATGGTGACGGGCTTTGAAGATCGCGGTGACGACGTCGCAGTCGCGGTGGCGGACGGGCGATCCTTCTCCGGCGCGGCGGTCGTTGCGGCTGACGGGTTTCGCTCGCTGTTCCGCGCTGAGTTGATCGGCGACGGCGAGCCGCGTCCGAGCGGCTACGTAGCGTTTAGAACCATCGTGCCGATGTCGGAGCTGAAAGCGGATATCGCGCGTGATTGCGTTGCCCTGTGGGGCGGGCCGGGGCTGCACATCGTGCACTATCCGCTGCGTCACGGTAGCGAGTTCAACATCGTCGCGGTGTTTCGCACGGCGAGCCACACCGAGAGGGGCGACCCTGCGGCCTATCGCGCCGAGCTTGAGCGCACCTACCGTGACGTCTATCCCGCGGCGCGCGCTTTGATCGGCATGCTGGATTTGCGCTGGCGGCGTGCGGTCGCCGACCGCGATCCGGTGCATCACTGGCACCGCGGTCGCATCGTCCTCCTCGGCGATGCCGCGCATGCGCCGCTGCAATCGTTGGCGCAGGGTGCGGGCATGGCGATTGAAGACGG
Source organism: uncultured Hyphomicrobiales bacterium (assembly GCA_964453555.1). Classification (GTDB taxonomy): domain Bacteria; phylum Pseudomonadota; class Alphaproteobacteria; order Rhizobiales; family Xanthobacteraceae; genus BOG-931. The sequence continues at coordinate 3,636 of CAYVPC010000110.1, forward strand.
TCTCTGTCTTGGCGAATTGATCCACGCCGCCGGCGGCGACTTCGCGACCACGTTCCGCCGCTTTGAATCGGCCCGGCTCTTGCGGACTGCGCACGTTCAGCTCGAATCCCGATCGCTCTGGGACTTCTACCACCTCGACGAAGGGGTCGCGCGCGACGTCCGCAACGCGACCATTGCCGAGTGGGACGAGGCGCACCTGTTCGACTGCCTGTCCTGGCTCTACGACGGCGCCGCCATACCCGACGCCAAAAGGCCCTGAGACTCTCGATTTTTCGCCAATAGTGGATTCTATTGGTGACCCAGCGAATCAGCGGGGATCGCTGACGGACAGGCTGGGGCATGACCAAGCACGTCGCCGTTCTGATGGGAGGCTGGTCGGCCGAGCGCGAAGTCTCGCTGCGCTCGGGCAAGGCCTGCGCCGAGGCGCTCGCCCGTCTCGGTTATCGCGTTACCCCGATCGACGCCGGCCGCGATGTCGCCGCGGCGTTGACGGCGGCCAAGCCCGACGTCGCGCTTAATGTGCTGCATGGCCGCCCGGGCGAGGACGGCACGTTGCAGGGCGTGCTGGAAGTCCTGGGAGTTCCTTACAGCCATTCCGGCGTACTTGCGTCAGCGCTTGCCATGCACAAGGGCTACGCCAAGGCGATGTTTCGGGCCGCGAGTATCCCGGTCGCGGACGATTTGACGGCTTCGCGCCTGGAAGCGGCCAAGCGGCACCTCATGATGCCGCCCTATGTGGTCAAGCCGATGGCGGAAGGCTCCAGCGTCGGGGTCTTCATCGTCACTGCGGAGCATCCCCACCCGCCGCAGGAACTCTACCGCGACGACTGGGCGTTCGGCGATAAGGTCATGATCGAGCGTTACATTCCGGGCAAGGAACTGACCTGCGCCGTGCTCGGCGACCGGGCTCTCGACGTGATCGAAATCGTGCCGGCTACCCGCTTTTACGATTACGAGGCCAAGTATGCCGCCGGAGGGTCCAAGCATCTGCTGCCGGCACAAATTTTACCAAATGTTTACCAGGAGGTCCGCAGATTGAGTGTGGCTGCCCATAACGCGCTCGGCTGCCGCGGCGTGAGCCGCGCGGACTTTCGCTACGACGATCGGGGAACGGGAGAGCTGGTCTGTCTTGAGATCAATACACAGCCGGGCATGACCGAAACTTCGCTCGTGCCCGAGCTTGCTGCGTATGCGGGCATCACCTTCGATGAGCTGGTGCGATGGATGGTGGAGGACGCCTCGACCAATCGCTGATGCGGTCGGGGCAAAACGCGGCGGAACAGATCGGCGCGCCGTTTGACGAGCCGATGCGTCCGCGCGCGCCGGATCGCTTTAGCCGCCTGGCGGCGCATCGCCGGCGGATCGCCCGTTTATGCTCGCGGATTGCCAAGTTGCCGCCGCCGCCCGGCCTCGGCATCGCCGGATCGATGCTCTTGCTCGCCGCGACGCTCGGCTATGGCGCGATTGCCGGCGGCCATGCCGCCGACATCGTCGCCTGGCTCAAAGATGCCCGCGATGAAGCCGCCAATACGGTCGGCTTTCGGATCGCGGCCGTGTCGCTGAGCGGACCGAAGGAAGTCAGCCGGGAGGAGGTGCTCACGACCGCCGGCGTGACCGGGCGCGCCTCGCTCCTTTTTCTCGACGCGGACGCGGCGCGCGAGCGCTTGATGGCGAATCCGTGGATCGCCGACGCCGCGGTGCTCAAGCTCTATCCTGATCGGCTGCAGATCACGATCACCGAGCGGCAGGCTTTCGCGCTTTGGCAGGAGAACGGCCGCGTCAGCGTGATCGCCGACGACGGCACCGTGCTCGAACCGTTTGTCGAAGACCGCTATCGAGGTCTGCCGCTGGTGGTCGGACGCGGCGCCGAGCGGCTGGCCAAGGACTTTCTCGCCGTTGTCGCCCACTATCCCGACATTCGCTCGCAAATGCGCGCCGCGATTCTGGTGGCGCAACGGCGCTGGAATTTGCGGCTTATCAACGGCATTGACGTCCGCTTGCCGGAAACAAATGTCGCGCAGGCGCTCGACCGGCTCGTCGCCCTCGATCGCGAGAAAAAGCTTCTGTCGCGCGACATCGTAGCGGTTGATTTGCGGTTGGCCGATCGCGTTAGCGTGCGGTTGTCCGATGGGGCGGCGCAAGCGCGCGAGGATGCGCTTAAGGACAAGAATAAAAAGAAAAAGGCGGGCGACGCATGAGCGCGCTGCATTATGGCCTCACGCCGAAGATGAAACCGGTCTCGCCGCGCAGGAGCGCGCTGGTTGCCGCGCTCGATATCGGTTCCAGCAAGGTCGCTTGTTTAATCGCGCGGCTGCGTCCGCATCCCCCGCAGCAGGTTCTGACGCGCAGGAGCCATACCGTCGAAGTCGTCGGCTTCGGGCATGCCGCCGCACGCGGTACCAAAGCCGGCAACGTGGTCAATCTGGCGCAGGCCGAGGATGCCATCCGCCAGGCTGTCGACGGCGCCGAACGCATGGCGTCGGTCGAGATTGAATCGGTCGTGCTTTCGGTATCGGCCGGCCGGTTGGCGAGCGATTTGTTCGCTGCCGAGATCAAGATCGCCGGCTCGGCGGTGTCCGAAGCCGATATCGCGCGCGTGCTCGGCGCCGGGCATCGGCATTCCATGCGCGATGGCCGCGCCGTGCTGCATTCGCTGCCGATCGGCTACTCGATCGACGGCGGTAACGGCATCCGCGATCCCCGCGGCATGCTCGGCGAACGGTTTGGCGTCGACATGCATGTCTCCACCACTGATAGCGCCGCCGCCCGCAACCTGATGCTCGCCGTCGAGCGCTGCCACCTCGACGTCGAGGCCATGGTGGCGAGTCCGTATGTGTCCGGCCTCTCCGTTCTGGCCGACGACGAAGCCGATCTCGGTGCTGCGGTCGTCGACATGGGCGCCGGTACCACGACGATGGCGGTATTCCTCGGCGGCCGTTTCGTCCATTCGGAAGGTTTCGCTGTGGGCGGACTCAACGTCACGCTTGACATCGCCCGCGGACTGAACGCGAGCGTCGCCGACGCCGAGCGAATCAAAACGTTTTATGGCAGTGTGCTCGTCGGTGGATCGGACGAACGCGACATGATCACGGTGCCGCCGATCGGCGAGGATGAGCGCGAACAGGCTCAATTCGTGCCGCGCTCGGCGCTCGGGCACATCATCAGGCCGCGCGTCGAAGAAATTCTGGAAATGGTTCGCGACCGGCTGGCGTCGTCGTCATTCGCCGCGGAGCCGCGCGGACGCGTCATCCTCACCGGCGGCGCGAGCCAGATCACGGGATTGTCCGAACTCGCATCGCATATTCTGAACCGGCCGGTGCGGATCGGGCGGCCGCTCGGCATCGCCGGTCTGCCCGACGCGGCCAAGGGCGCGGCGTTTGCGGCCGCGACCGGCCTCCTGGTTTATCCGCAAGCGGCGCATCTCGAATATTTCGAAGCACGCAGTAGGCGGTATCTGATGAATGGCACGGGCGGCGGCTACTTCGCCCGCGTCGGACAATGGCTGCGCGAAAGTTTCTGATGGCCCCCAGACGCGCAGACGAAACATCACAACGGCCGGTGGCGGACCGGCCGGGGCCGGGCGTCGACGACGCCCGCGCATGAAAGAAGAGGCAACCATGACCATCAAATTGAAAATTCCCGACATCCGTGAGCTCAAGCCGCGCATAACCGTATTCGGAGTCGGCGGCGCCGGCGGCAATGCCGTCAACAACATGATCAACGCCGGCTTGCAGGGTGTCGATTTCGTAGTGGCGAACACCGACGCGCAGGCGCTCACCATGTCGAAAGCCGAGCGCATCATCCAGATGGGCACGCAGGTGACCGAGGGGTTGGGCGCCGGCTCGCAGCCCGACGTCGGCCGCGCTGCCGCGGAGGAAGTGATCGACGAGATTCGCGATCATCTTTCCGGCGCGCACATGGTGTTCGTCACGGCCGGCATGGGCGGCGGTACCGGCACCGGCGCGGCGCCGGTCATCGCCAAGACTGCGCAGGAGGCCGGCATTCTCACCGTCGGCGTCATCACCAAGCCGTTCCATTTCGAAGGCCAGCGCCGCATGCGCATCGCCGAAGGCGGCATTATCGAGCTGCAAAAATGCGTCGACACGCTGCTCATCATTCCGAACCAGAATCTGTTCCGTGTGGCGAATGAGAAGACGACATTCGCCGACGCCTTCGCGATGGCGGATCAGGTTCTGTATTCCGGCGTCGCCTGCATCACCGACCTGATGGTCAAGGAAGGCCTGATCAATCTCGATTTCGCCGACGTCCGCGCCGTCATGCGTGAAATGGGCAAGGCGATGATGGGTACCGGCGAAGCCGAAGGCGAGAAGCGGGCGCTTGCGGCTGCGGAAGCGGCGATCTCCAATCCGCTGATCGACGACGCCTCGATGAAGGGAGCGAAGGGACTCCTGATCTCCATCACCGGCGGCCGCGATCTGACGCTGTACGAAGTCGACGAAGCCGCGACCCGCATCCGCGAAGAGGTCGATCAAGACGCCAATATCATCGTCGGCGCGACTTTTGATGAAAGCCTCGACGGCATCATCCGCGTTTCGGTCGTGGCGACCGGCATCGATCACGCCTTGGCGGCGCAACGCTCGTCCGCAGCGGCGGCCGAGGGACGCATCGCCGAAGTCGCGCACGTTTTGCGCGCGGAAAGCATCAAGCGGCCCGAGCGCGTCGACCGGCCCGAACCGGCGCGGCACGCCGCTGCCGCGCCTGCCGCCGCGGTGCCCGCGTCGGTCAACGATTCGATTGAATCCGCCAAAGCAGCGGTCGCGGCGGCCATTCTTCCGCAAGGAAATAGCGACGTGACCATCCGTCCGCTCGGTCTCAAGCCGACATTGTTCATGGATCCGCCGGCGAGCGAGCCGGAAGAGCTTGAGCCGGAGGCGTTCATTCCGCCGCAGCCGGAACGGATGCCGGCGCGCGGTGTGCGCATGCCGCGCATCGACGAGCTCCCGGTGCCGGCGCAAAACGAGCTTCGCGCCAAACGCGGTGAGTTGCCCGAAGAGCATCCGGAGAAGCGCCGGATGACGCTGCTTCAGCGCCTCGCAGCGGTCGGGCTTGGCCGGCGCGACGAAGAGGAAGAAGCGCCGGCGGCGCCGCGCAGCCCGCCCAGCCTGCCGCAAGTGGCGGCTGAACGGCTTCCCGGCCGTCCGGCGCCGCGGCCGGAATCACGGCCTGAGCCCGTCTCCGAATACGCCAAGCGGCCGTCCCCGCAGGGGCTCGACCAGCACGGCCGGCAGGCCCCTGTGCATAACCGCAGCGAGGAGGACCAGCTCGACATCCCGGCCTTCCTGCGCCGGCAAGCGAACTGAAGTCTCCGGGCGCAAGACCTGGCCCGCGCCGCGGCTGATGCCCCGGCGCGGGCCAAATTTTTCCGTTAAGCTTTTGAAGTTTATTGACTAACGGCCCGGTTGAGGGTCGCGAGGCCGAGCCGGATTGCGCCAGGCAAGTGTCGGCGCGGCCGGCCGTTGCCGCCCCTTTGGGCGGCTTGCCGACGATAGTGCGGCGGGAACAAGGTAACAGTCGGTAAGAAAGCGTGAGTTGGCCGGAAACCGTGCCGCCAGTATGGTTTGCGGGTATCGGGGAGTTGTGTCGGGGGTAGGTGTATCGGGGGTCTCGCGGCTGGCGGACGGCTCCCTTGTACAGACCTTCGCGTTCCTCAGGTTGGGGTTGCCGATTGCTCACGCGATCCGGCTATGAGGTGTAGGGCATGACAAGGGGCACGCAAGCCGGCAGGCAGACGACCCTGCGCGAGCAAGTCACCGTTTCCGGCATTGGCGTGCATTCGGGTTCGCCCGTTACAGTTACCCTTCATCCCGCGGAAGCCGATACCGGCATCGTGTTCTGGCGCGCCGCCAGCGAAGGCCGAACGGACCGCGAGCTTTCCGCCAATTTCCAATCCGTGACCGCGACCGAATTCGCCACCGTGCTGGGCGATCAGAACGGCCCGGCCGTTTCCACCACCGAACACATCTTGGCCGCGTTGTATGGTCTTGCGATCGACAACGCCGTTGTCGAGGTCGACGGTCCCGAAGTGCCGATCATGGACGGCAGCGCCGCGCCGTTCGTCGATGCGATCGATCAGGCCGGCATCCAGTCGATGTCGGCGCCGCGCCGCTGCATCAAGGTGCTCAAGCCGGTTCGAGTCGACTCCGACGGCTGCTACGGCGAATTGCGGCCGCACGCGCGCGGCCTGCGGGTGGAAGCGGAGATTGAATTCGATCATCCGCTGATCGGCCGGCAGACATTCGCGCTCGACGTCGAACCGCACGCCTTCCGCAGCGAGTTGGCACGGGCCCGTACCTTCGGCTTCATGCGCGATGTCGCCAAGCTCTGGAGCGCCGGCTACGCATTGGGCGCTTCGTTCGAGAACACGGTCGTGGTCGCGGAAAACCGGGTGCTCAATGCCGAAGGCATGCGTTTCCCCGACGAGTTCGTCCGTCATAAAGCGGTCGATGCCATCGGCGATCTGGCGCTCGCCGGCGCGCCGCTGATCGCCGCCTACCGGTCGGTGCGCGGCGGCCACAAGCTCAATCACGCGGTGGTCACGGCGTTGATGGCCGACCCGAGCGCGTGGGCCTATAGCGAGATGGAAGAGCCGGCGCGCCGCACACGCGGCCATGCCGATTTGGCGGCCGGCTTTGTGGCGCCGGCCTACGGCCCGGATATCTCTTGATTTCCTTAAGGTTTTTGCCTTAATCCGGGCCGATTGTCGGCCTAATTTACGTTGGGCCGTCGGGCGTTCCGGCAGCGCGCGGATCGCGCAGCGTGAAACGGGCCAAGCGGCGGTGGGACGAGATTTTCCGCGTTCATGATGTGGCGGTTGCAGGGATCGTGGCGGTCCGGTCGCAAGTTGCGCGCTTTGGCGAGCTTGCTTGCCTTGGTGCTGCTTGCCGCGCCGATCATGGGCTGCGGTCTGTTCAGCAAGGATGAAGATCTTGTCCCCGAGGACTCGGCCGACAAGCTTTATAACGAAGGCCTCTTCCTCCTGAACAACAAGCAGCAATACGAGGATGCGGCAAAAAAGTTCGATCAGGTTGACCGGCAAAATCCGTATTCCGACTGGGCGCGCAAGGCGCTGCTGATGTCGGCTTATTCCTATTACCAGGCGCAAAAATACGACGACTGTATCAATGCCGCCAAGCGCTACGTGACGCTGCATCCCGGCAGCCCGGACGCGGCCTATGCGCAATACCTGATCGGTGCTTCCTACTACGACCAGATTCTCGACGTGAACCACGACCAGGCACGCGCCGACAAGGCGGTGGCCGCGCTGGAAGAGGTGGTGCGCAAATATCCGGATACCGAATACGCGCTCAACGCCAAGAAGAAGATTGACATCGCCCGCGATCAGCTCGCCGGCAAGGAAATGGAGATCGGCCGCTTCTACATGAAGAAGCGAGACTTCACCGGCGCCAT
>CAYVPC010000111.1:0-11058 GCA_964453555.1 uncultured Hyphomicrobiales bacterium
CCATGGAGCCGAGCCGGCGCACCTTCCCGGCCCGCAACATGGCGACCACTGAGGCTGCCCTGATGACGCGCCGAGTCAATCAACTTTATCTCTCGATAGGCGATCCAAATCCCGATGGCAGCATTCCCGTGCGGCTCTACTTCAAGCCGCAAGTGCTGATGATCTGGCTCGGCGCGCTTATCATGTTTGTCGGCGGCGCGTTGTCGCTCTCCGATCGGCGGTTGCGTATCGGCGCCCCGCGTCCGGCCAGAGCTTCGGCGGCGTTGCAAATGGCCGCGGAGTGATCGCTGTGCGGATTCTTCCGGCGTGCCTCGTATCGCTGTCGCTCTTTGCGATTTTGCTTCCGTTCTCGGCATCGCCGCTGCGAGCGGTTGAGCCGGGCGAGATGCTGTCCAATCCCGCGCTGGAGGCGCGCGCGCGTACCATTTCCCGGGAACTGCGCTGCTTGGTATGCCAAAACGAATCGATCGACGATTCCGGCGCGCCGCTTGCGCATGATTTGCGGGTACTCGTGCGCGAGCGGTTGAAAGCGGGCGATAGCGACGCTCAGATCATCGATTTTCTGGTCGGCCGTTATGGCGAATTCGTGCTGCTGCGGCCGCGATTTTCGTGGCACACGGCTGCACTGTGGGGGTTGCCGCCGGCCGTCCTGCTTGGCGGCATCGTCATCCTTGTCATGGCGGTCAGGCGCCGCCGGCGCGTTGCGGCGGGTGGGGCGGAAAATCTGACTCCGGCGGAAGAAAGCCGGCTGTCGGAACTTTTGCGCGAAGGCGGCTGAAGTACCGCGGCGCCGCGCACAACGGCGTGATGTGTGCGCCATGCCGCCGGTCTTTCTCCCGACATTACAAACTTTTAATCCTGCCGACAGGCCGCGGTAAGGAGCGGAGTCCCACATTCCTCGGCAAATGTGAGGCCTTGGGGCCATCCTCCGTTGCAAAACGGACAACCGATTGTGGAGACGGTAATGAACGGTAATCAACAACGTCCACGTCGCATATTATCCGTGCGGCGGTTTGGGCTCCTGGCGACAACGATCGCCGGTCTCGGTGCTGCGGCGTTTTTCGCTGCCCCCGCTCTAACGCCTCACGGCGCGTTTCTCGCCGGACCGGCGCACGCGGAAGATGTGTCGCAGGAAGCGCAGAAGCTGCCGCAGCATCCGGTTGGCTTCGCCGACATCGTTGCCAAGGTCAAACCCGCGGTGATCTCCGTCCGCATCAAGATCGATCGGCCGGCGAATTCTTCGCTCACCGACGACGAACAGCACCTTCCGCCCGGCTTGCAGCGTTTCTTCCGCCACTTCGGTACGCCGAACGAAGGTGAAAGCGGCGGCCATCAGGTCATTACCGGCCAAGGCTCTGGTTTCTTCATTACCGCCGACGGTTATGCGGTGACCAACAATCACGTCGTGCAGAATGCCGAGAACGTCCAGGTCACCACCGACGACGGCAAGATTTACACCGCCAAAGTGATCGGCACCGATCCGCGCACCGACCTCGCTTTGATCAAGGTCGAAGGGAAAGATTTCCCCTATGTAAAGCTGTCCGACACCACGCCGCGCGTCGGCGATTGGGTGCTGGCGGTCGGCAATCCGTTCGGGCTTGGCGGCACCGTGACCGCCGGCATCGTCTCCGCCCGCGGCCGCGATATCGGCGCCGGTCCGTATGACGATTTCATCCAGATCGACGCGCCGGTCAACAAGGGCAATTCCGGCGGCCCGACCTTCGACGTTGACGGCAACGTCATCGGCGTCAACACCGCCATCTTCTCGCCCTCGGGCGGGTCGGTCGGGATTGCGTTTGCGATCCCCGCCGACACGGTTAGGAGCGTAATCACGCAATTGCGCGAGAAAGGCAGCGTCACGCGCGGATGGATCGGCGTTCAGATACAGCCGGTAACGCCCGAAATCGCCGACAGCCTTGGCCTGAAGAAAGCCGCCGGTGCGCTGGTTTCCGAGCCGCAACCCAATGGCCCTGCGGCCAAGGCGGGAATCGAAAGCGGCGACGTCATTACTTCCGTAGACGGCTCGCCCGTTGCCGATGCGCGCGAACTTGCGCGTCGGATCGGCACCGTGGCTCCCGGCACCTCGGTCAAACTCGGCTTGTTCCGTCAGGGCCAGGAGAAGACCGTGACGTTGACGCTCGGCACGCTGCCGAACGAACGCCAAGCTGGCAACGCGGAAGGCCAACACACAACGCCCGATAGCAGCGACATGCCGAAGCTCGGCCTGACGCTGGCGCCCAGCAGCAAGGTTGCGGGCGCCGAGGGCACCGGCGTGATCGTCACTGCGATCGATCCGAATGGCATCGCCGCTGATCACGGCTTCCAGGTCGGCGACGTCATTCTCGACGTCGGCGGCAAAACAGTCACCAACCCGGCGGACGTCCGCAAGCAGCTCGCGGATGCCCGCAAGGAAGGCAAGCATGCCCTGTTGTTCCGGGTGAAGTCGGGCGAAAGCACGCGTTTCGTCGCCCTGCCGCTCGGCAATGCCTGATGGAGGCTGATGCTTAAGAGGTCCAAGTAATGGGGCGATCCGCTGGCATCCGTCGCCCCCGCTGGCGGGCGTACCCTGGGGACGGGCCGCAAGGCCCGTCCCCACACTGAACACCAACTCTGCCTCCCGGCATCCGTCGCCCCCGCCGGGGTGGAGTCGGTCGAGGGGGCGGCGGGCAAAACTCGCCGCCCCCTCACTATTTCCGTCAACCAGTTGCCTGGTGCACCGTGCAGAACGATATCATTACCCAAGAAACCAATAAGTCGGGTTTGCCCGTCGCTCTCTCGGTACGGCGATCAAGCATGCGCCTTCTCATTATCGAAGACGACCGCGACGCCGCCGACTATCTGGTCAAGGCGTTTCGCGAAGTCGGCCATGTCGCCGACCGCGCGACCGACGGCGAGGAGGGCTTGGCGCTCGCGCTTGACGGTCAATACGACGTGCTGATCGTCGATCGGATGCTGCCGAAGCTCGACGGGCTTTCAGTCATCGTCAGTTTGCGGGCGAAATCGGTGGAGACGCCGGTACTCATTCTTTCCGCGCTCGGCCAGGTCGACGACCGGGTCAAGGGTCTGCGCTCGGGCGGCGACGATTATCTCGCCAAGCCTTACTCGTTTTCGGAATTGCTGGCGCGCATCGAAGTGCTGGCGCGCCGGCGCGGCAGCCGTAGTGAAGAGACCGTCTACCGCGTAGGCGATCTCGAGCTCAACCGGCTTTCGCATCAAGTGAGCCGCGGCGGGCAGGAGCTGCAATTGCAGCCGCGCGAATTCCGCCTGCTCGAATATCTGATGCGGCACGCGGGGCAGGTGGTGACCCGCACGATGCTGCTGGAAAATGTCTGGGATTATCACTTCGACCCGCAGACTAACGTGATCGACGTGCACATTTCGCGCCTGCGCTCCAAAATCGACAAAGGCTTTGGGCAGCCGCTCCTCCACACCGTGCGCGGCGCTGGCTACATGATCCGCGAGGAGGGAAGGTAATTCGCCGTTGCCGGGCGGGACGCTCGCTGCTCGCGGTGACGACTGGACTTAGTCCGCCGCCACTTTCTCAGTCGCCGGCTCGCCCAGCACGCCGTTCTTGAGCAACGCCTCGATCTTTTCGTGCGCAATCCCCCATGCGGCAAGCGCCGAGCGGGTGCGTTCGCCTTGCTCCTGCGGCGGCGTCGGATGGGCGGACGGCGTGCGGCTAAAGCGCGGCGCCGGCGCCGGTTGCATTACGCCGCCGACTTCGACGAACGAGCCGCGCGCGACGTTGTGCGGATGATGCGGCGCCTCGGCCATGGAGAGTACCGGGGCAAAGCAGGCGTCCGTTCCCTCAAGCAGCGCACACCATTCGTCGCGGCTGCGGGTCTTGAACAGCTTTTCCAGCTTGCCGCGCAATTGTGGCCCGTCGTCGGTGGCGTGGGGGAGCCCGAGCTGCTCGAACAGCACCGCGCGGAATTTTACCTCAATGGCGGCGACGGATATAAATTTCCCGTCGGCACATTCGTACATTTCATAGATGGCCGATCCGGAATCGAGCAGATTGGCGCCGCGATCGAGACTGTGACGTCCCTCAGCGTGCAGGCCGTAGAACATTGTCATCAGCGATGCGGCGCCTTCCGTCATCGCCGCATCAACGACTTGCCCTTTGCCCGATCGCTGCGCCTCAAGCATGGCGCAGGCCATGCCGAAGGCGAGATAGAGTGCGCCGCCGCCGAAATCGCCAACCAGATTGAGTGGCGGCGTTGGCTTTGCGCCGGCGCGTCCGATGGCGTCGAGCGCGCCGATCAGCGCGATGTAGTTGAGGTCGTGGCCCGCAGCCTGCGCCAGAGGCCCGCTCTGGCCCCAACCGGTCATGCGGCCGTAAACCAGACGCGGGTTGCGCGCCAGCAAAACGTCGGGGCCGAGGCCGAGGCGCTCCATGGTACCTGGCCGAAATCCCTCGATCAGTCCGTCCGCATTCTCCACCAGGGCGATAGCTAGTGCGATCCCCTCGGCATGCTTCAGATCGACGGCTATCGAAGGGCGCGAGCGCGCGAGCAAGTCAAAGCCCTTCGACCCGTCGAGGCCGAGGCCACTCGGTATCAGTCGATCCAGGCGAATAATCTCTGCGCCAAGGTCGGCGAACAACATGGCGGCGAAAGGTCCCGGGCCAATCCCGACAAACTCGACAATGCGAAAGCCTGCGAGAGGTCCCATCATTTCGCCCCGTCGCAGCCGCACGTTTCGAACGGGTTGTGGTTCGGCCGCCGGCTCGGAATGGCTGGTTGCTCGCTCATTTCTTCCTCCGTTCCAAACCTTTCTTGTTTTTCATTGGCGTTCGGGCGGTCTCTCTGGCAAAGGACCAGGCGAAGAGGAAAGCGCGCCTGACTTCTTGTCAACAGGCAAGCCATATCTCATCTTGGGCGGGGGTGGCCGGGAGATCGCGAGAGTATCTGAACCGTGACGGCGCTGGGAAAGCTTCTGCGCACGACCGCGTTTCAACTGACGCTCGTCTATCTTTTGGTCTTCGTCTTGTTCGCGGTTTCGCTTCTCGGTTATTTCGCGCTCAATACGCGCCGGCTCATCACTGAACAGATCACCCGTACGGTGACCGCCGAGGTGACGCGCCTGCGCGAGCAATATGCCGAAGCCGGCATCAGGGGATTGGTGCTATTCATCGATCTGCGCTCGCGGCGGCCGGGATCAAATCTTTATTTGGTGACGACGCCGACCGGTGAAGCGCTGGCCGGCAATGTTGCAGCGCTCGCTCCCGGCGCGCTCGATCACGCCGGCTGGATTGAAACCTCATACCGTCGCATCGAGGCGACCGACGATACGGAGCATCGGGCGATGGTGCAGGTGGTAGAGTTGCCCGGCGGCTTCCGTCTGCTGGTTGGGCGCGACCTCGAGGAGCGCGAGCGTATCTACGGCATCATCGCCAATGCGGGGCGCTGGTCATTTGCGCTCGTGGTCGTGCTCGGCGTTGCCGGCGGTTTCTTCGTCAGCCGGCGCGTGCTCAAACGCATCGACGCCATGACAGATACAGCGCACACCATCATGGCCGGCGATCTTGCCGGCCGCCTGCCGATCGCGGGTACCGGCGACGAACTCGATCGTCTCGCCGAGAATGTCAACGCCATGCTCGAGCGCATCGAGGCGCTGATGGGCGGATTGAAGGAAGTTTCCGACAATATCGCTCACGACCTCAAGACGCCGCTCACCCGCCTGCGTAACCGCTGTGAGCAGGCGCTGCGCACGGCCAAAGGCGACACTGACTACCGCGCGGCGCTCGAATCCACCATCGCCGAATCCGACGAGCTCATCCGCACCTTCGATGCGCTGTTGATGATCGCGCGCGCCGAATCCGGCCATGCGCGCGACAATATGACGGAGTTCGATGCCGCCGAGATCGCGCGCGATGTCGGCGAGCTATATGAGCCGCTCGCCGATCAGAAAGGACTGGCGTTAAAGGTCGATGCGCCGCTGGCAGCGCGAGTGCGGGGAAACAGGGAGCTGGTGAGCCAGGCGTTGGCGAATTTAGTCGACAATGCCATCAAGTATGCCGGGCCGGAAACCAGCAAGATCAATGGCGCCGCGGCCGAAATCGTGGTCAGTGCCGCCGCCGAAGGTGACCGCATCACGCTGTCGGTGGCTGACCGCGGCCCCGGAATTGCCGATGCCGATCGCGGCCACGTGGTCGAGCGTTTCGTACGGCTTGAGCAAAGCCGGTCGCAGCCTGGATCCGGGCTGGGCCTGAGCCTCGCTTCCGCCGTTGCGCGGCTGCACTGTGGTGAGCTCAAGCTTGAGGATAACCATCCCGGTTTGCGTAGCGTGATCGCCTTGCCCCGTGCCGGCCCGGCGGGCGCGTGATGCGGCGGCCGGCGCCGGTCAAGCGGCGCAAGCGAGCGAGCGACGAAGCAGCATTGGTACGGCGATTGGCCGGTGCCCTGCCGCGCGCTTCGCCGGAGGGCCGCGGCCGCCTGAGTCAATGGCTCAAAAGCATCGCACGGACGGCGTCTGGCCGTACGCTCGCTGCGCTTGTCGCGCGACATCCGGCGGCGGGCGACTTGCTAGGCGGCGTCGCCCAGGCGGCGCCTTACCTGTGGGATCTCGTTCAGGCCGACCCGACGCGGACGCTTCGTTTCCTCGGCGGCAATCCGGAGAGCGAGCTGAAGGCGCTCTTTGACCGGACCCGTAAAACTGCCGCCGCGGCGCGGACTTCGGCGGACGTGATGCGGCTGCTGCGCCGAACAAAAGCGGATGCGGCACTTTTGATCGCGCTCGCCGATATTGGCGGCGTGTGGCCGGTCGCGCGCATCACCGCCGGGCTGACCGATCTCGCCGATGTGGCGCTCACGATTGCGGTCAGACATTTGCTCGGCGAGGCCGCTGCGCGCAAAAAGCTCATTTCGCCCGATCCGCAAAATCCGGAAATCGCCTCCGGTTATATCGTGCTCGCGATGGGCAAGATGGGCGGCTACGAGCTCAATTTCTCCAGCGACATCGACCTGATGGTGTTTTTCGATGCCGCTACCGGCAAGCTCGCCCCGACTGTCGAACCAACGCAATTCTACGTACGGCTGACACGCGATCTCGTGAAGCTGCTGCAGGAACGCACCCCGGACGGCTACGTATTCCGCGTCGATCTGCGGCTGCGTCCCGATCCGTCTTCGACCCAGATCGCGATCGCGACCACCGCCGCGCTCAACTACTACGAGGGCAGGGGGCAAAACTGGGAGCGTGCGGCGCTGATCAAAGCGCGGGCCTGCGCCGGCGATGTCGCAGCCGGCGAAAAGCTGCTGCTTGAGCTTTCGCCCTTCATCTGGCGCAAGTTCCTCGACTACGCTGCGATCGCCGACGTGCACGCAATGAAGCAGCAGATCCATGCCTACCGCGGGCATGGCGAGATCGCGGTCGAAGGCCATAATATCAAGCTCGGCCGCGGCGGTATCCGCGAGATCGAGTTTTTCGTACAGACACAGCAGCTAATCGCCGGCGGACGCTATCCCGGCTTGCGCGGGCGCGAGACCGTCGCCACGCTCGCCGCCCTTGCCGCCGGTGGCTGGATCGATGAAGCGGCGCGCGACGAGCTGACGACGGCGTACGATTTTCTGCGTCGCGTCGAACATCGGCTGCAAATGCAGGCCGACGAACAGACCCATACGCTGCCGACTGAACGCGAGGCGCTCGACGTTTTCGCTCGTTTTCTCGGTATCGCGGGCCGTGATGTATTCGCGGCGGCTTTGCTCAAGAATTTGCGGTGTGTGGAAAGGCATTACGTCCGATTGTTTGAAAGCGCACCGGCCTTGCTGGCACAACAGCAGAACCTCTCGTTCGCGGAAGGCGAGGGGGCGGCAGCGCGCGAGACGCTCGATCGGCTTGCGGAAATCGGATTCCGGCAGCCGCGCGAGCTTGCCGCCGCCGTGCGGCGATGGCGCTCGGTCAGTTACCGGGCGCTGCGCGGCGAACAGGCCCGCAAGAATCTTGCCGAACTCATTCCGGTAATCATCGATCAGTTTTCCAAGGCGGAAAATCCCGATGCGGCCTTTGCGGCGTTTGACCGCTTTCTTGCCGGGCTGCGCGCCGGCGGACGCCTGCTCTCGCTGCTGCGGCAGAATCCCGAGCTCATTCGCTTTATCGCGCTTATCCTTGGCGCCGCGCCGCGGCTCGCGGATATTCTGGCGCAGCAGCCGCACGTCATTGATCCGCTGATCGATCCGAGCTTCTTCGGCGCGCTGCCCGACGCCCGGCGGCTGGAGGCGGACCTTGCCCGCGCGCTCAGCCAGGCGCGTAGCTACGAAGACATGCTCGATGCGGTTCGCCTGTTCGGCCAGGAGCACATGTTCCTGATTGGCGCGCGCATCCTGTCGGGGTCGCTATCGGCCGAGCAGGCCGGCGAGGTTTTTGCCGGGCTCGCCGACGTCCTCGTCCGCGCTCTGCACGCCCACGTTGAAGCCGATTTCGCCGCCATGCACGGGCGCCTGCGCAGCCAGCAGACGGCGATATTGGCGCTCGGCCGGCTTGGCGCGCGCGAAATGACGGCTCGTTCTGACCTCGATCTCATTGTCGTGTACGATTTCGACGCTGCGCATCCCAACTCGGACGGCAAGCGACCGCTTTACGGAGCGCAATATTTCGCCCGGCTGACCCAGCGTCTAATCAGTGCGCTCACCGTGCAGACCAATTACGGGGTGCTCTACCAGGTCGACATGCGGCTTCGCCCGTCCGGCCGCTCCGGCCCGTTGGCAACGCAGCTCGAAGGCTTCGTCAGCTATCAGGAGCGCGAGGCCTGGACCTGGGAGCACATGGCGCTCACTCGTGCGCGGGTGATCTCGGCCTCTCCCGCCTTTGCCGCGCGCGTCGAAACGGCGATCGGCGATGTCCTGCGGCGCAAGCGCAACCCGCGCGCGATCGCCGCCGACGTCGTCGAGATGCGTGCGGCGATCGCCAAGGAAAAGGGCGATGCCGATCGTTGGGGCCTCAAATACGCGGCCGGCGGTTTGGTGGATATCGAGTTCATCGCCCAATATCTCCAGCTCGTGCATGCCTCCGCCGCGCCGGACATCCTCGACACCTCGACGGCGCGAATGCTGGAAAAAGCCGCGCGCGCGGGGTTGCTCAAGCCCGAGGACGCGGCAATGCTGCGCCCTGCGGTGCTGCTCTTTCACGATCTCACCCAAATCCTGCGGCTGTGCTTGCCGGACGCCTTCGACCCGCAGACGGCGGGCGCCGGCGTGCTCGCGCTCCTTGCCCGCGCCGCCGATCTGCCGGATTTCCCGGCGCTGCAAGCGCATGTCGCCGAAACGCAGCGTCAGGTGCGCGAATGTTTTGTGCGGATGTTAGGGAAAGCGCCTTAGCTTGACTTCGGCTTCACCTGCGGCGGCTCGACCGGGCCGTTTGCCTTGCGCCATTCGCCGAAGCCGCCTTTGATGTGAGCAACGGGCAGCAACCCCATCCTATGCGCGGTTTGTGCGGCGAGCGCCGAACGCCAGCCGACGGCGCAAAAGAACACGAAGCGTTTATCCTCACCGAACACGGGCTTGAAGTAGGGGCTATCGGGATCAATCCAGAATTCGAGCATGCCGCGCGGGCAATGAAATGCGCCGGGCATGCGGCCTTCCCGCTCAAGCTCGCGCGGATCGCGCAGGTCGATAAAGGTTACGTCGCCGCGCCCGTACAAAATGAGCGCTTCCTCGACCGACAGCGTCTCGATTTCGCGCTCGGCCGCGTCAAGCAATGCCCGAAACCCGGTCGTAATCTTCTGCGGCATGCCAATTCGCCGAGGCTGAGACCCCGCGTCCTCCGCTCATTTATTCCGGCTGCAACGCGGCAGCAAGGCCGGTGGATCAGCTCGCGAGGGGGAGAGGAATGGCCTCCCTGTCGGCGGCCGCCGCTTCGCGAGCCTCCAGCGGCAAACGCACCACGACCGTCGTGCCCGCGCCGAGCACCGAGCGAATGCGCATGGCGCCGCCATGCAGCTCGGCCAGCGATTTGGCGATGGCGAGCCCGAGGCCCGATCCCTGATGCCGCTTGGTGAGCTGGCTTTCAACCTGCTCGAACGGCCGGCCGAGCTTGTGCAATGCATCCTTCGGGATGCCGATGCCGTTGTCGGTAATCGCGATCGTCACCATGCCGCCGCGCATGCGCCCGTGCACGCTGACTGCGCCTTCGTCGGGCGTGAACTTAACCGCGTTCGATAGCAGGTTGAGCGCGATCTGCTTGAGCGCGCGGCGGTCCGCCTTGAACTTGATGCCGGCTGCGACGCGCGAATTCAGAACAAGATGCTTGTCATTGGCGCGTCCCACGACGACACGCAGGCAATCGGCGAGGATGCGGTCGAGTTCCACGACTTCAGGATTGAGGTGGACGCCGCCGGCCTCAATCTTCGACATGTCGAGAATATCGTTGATGACGTCGAGTAGATATTGGCCGCTTTCGCGGATGTCGCGGGAGTATTCGGTATATTTCTGCGCGCCGAGCGGCCCGAACATCGCCGATTCCATAATTTCGGAGAAGCCGATGATGGCGTTGAGTGGGGTCCGCAGCTCGTGGCTCATATTGGCGAGAAATTTCGATTTGGCCTGGTTCGCCTCTTCGGCCCGGGTCTTTTCCTCGGCATATTTTTCCGCGAGCTCGGCGAGCTCGCCGGTCTGGCGCTCCAGCGCCTGTTGCGAGTGCCGCAGATCGTTGATCGTGGCGATGCGGCGTTTCTCGCCTTCGACGAGCTTCTGCTCGTGCTGCTTGATCTTGGTGATGTCGGTGCCGACGGAGACATAGCCGCCGTCCTTGGTGCGGCGTTCGCTGATATGCATCCAGCGCCCGTCGTCGAGCTGCGCCTCGAAGGTGCGTGCGCCTTGCGGCTGACCGTCTTCGTTGACGCTGGTCGTGCGGATGATCGGCTTCTTTCCCGCCGCCACAACGGCTTTATAGCGCGCGCCCGCCACGACCGCCTCGTCGGGCAAACGATGCAGCGCCTGGAAATTCGAATTGCACAGCACCAGGCGATTGTCGGCATCCCACAACACGAAGGCTTCGGGAATGGTTTCGATGGCATCGCGCAACCGCAGGTCGGCAGCGTTCGTGCGCTCGACCAGAGTCTTC
>CAYVPC010000112.1:0-11041 GCA_964453555.1 uncultured Hyphomicrobiales bacterium
CAGCCGGCGAGGTCGTCGGTTGCGCAGCCGGCCAGGTCTTCGACCGTCTTGATGCTGTGCTCGCCGAAACGGACCAGCATGGCCGTGGTGACGCCCGGCACTTCCCTGAGCTCATCGGCGACGCCGAGTTCCTTGCGCTTGGCGTCGAGCTCCGCCTCGATCTTGGCCAGGTATTCGCGCGCGCGGGTTTGCAATTCGGCTGCGGTGTCTTCATCGAAGCCTTCGATGCCGGCGAGCTCCTTGGTCTCGACCATGGCGAGTTCCTCGACCGAGGTGAAGCCTTCCGAGGCGAGCAATTGGCCGATCACCTCGTCAACGTTGAGCGCGTCGATGAACATCCGCGTACGATTCTCGAATTCGGCCTGGCGGCGTTCCGACTCCTCCTGCTCGGTGAGAATGTCGATGTCCCAGCCGGTGAGCTGCGAAGCGAGCCGCACATTCTGGCCGCGCCGCCCGATGGCGAGCGAAAGCTGCTGATCGGGTACTACCACTTCGATTCGCTCGCGTTCCTCGTCCAGCACCACCTTGGCGACTTCGGCGGGTGCAAGCGCATTGACGACGAAGGTGGCGATGTCTTGCGACCACGGGATAATGTCGATCTTTTCGCCCTGCAGCTCGTTCACCACCGCCTGCACGCGCGAGCCGCGCATGCCGACACAGGCGCCGACCGGATCGACCGAGGAATCGCGCGAAACCACCGCGATCTTGGCGCGGGAGCCGGGATCGCGCGCCACCGCCTTGACCTCGACGATGCCGTCGTAGATTTCCGGCACTTCCTGAGCGAACAGCTTCGACATGAATTGCGGATGCGTGCGCGAGAGGAAGATCTGCGGGCCGCGCTGCTCGCGGCGAACGTCGTATATGTAGGCGCGGATGCGGTCGCCGTTGCGGAAAACCTCGCGCGGCAGCATTTCATCCCGCCGCACGATGGCTTCGCCGCGGCCGAGATCGACCACCACGTTGCCGTACTCCACGCGCTTGACGATGCCGTTGACGATGTCGCCGATGCGGTCCTTGTATTCTTCATACTGACGGTCGCGCTCGGCCTCGCGCACTTTCTGCACGATCACCTGCTTGGCCGATTGCGCGGCGATGCGGCCGTATTCGAGCGGCGGCAGCGGGTCGGCGATGGTGTCGCCGATCTGGGCGGCGGGATGCCGGCGGCGCGCGTCGTCGAGGCTGATCTGGGAGGCGGGATTTTCCACCGTGTCCACCACCAGCATGTGGCGGGACAGGTGAAGCTCGCCGCTCTTCGGATCGATCTCGGCGCGCACTTCGGTTTCGCTGCCGTAGCGCGAGCGGGCGGCTTTGGCGATGGCGTCCTCCATCGCGCCGAGCACGATCTTGCGGTCGATCGCCTTTTCCCGGGCGACCGCGTCCGCGATCTGCAAAAGTTCGAGTTTATTGGCGCTTACGGTCGCCATCGTTAGTCTCCCTTAGCTTGGTGCCCGCGCCGGTCTTGTTCCGGCCGGGCGTTCATTGGTTGTCCATGCGGCGTCTGCGGCAAGCCCTGCTTGCTCCGCCGCAGCGATTGCGAAATCAGTTCATCGGTGAGGACGAGCTTCGCCTCCATGATGTCGTCGATCCGCAGCGATATTTCAGCGGGCGGCGTCTCGTCCGATCGAAGGCGAACACATTCGCCCTCGGCGCCGAGCAGTTCGCCGCGAAAACGCCGGCGGCCATCGACCGCAACAAGCGTTTCGACTTTGGCGACATGGCCGGCATAGCGATTGAAATCCGAGCGCCGCACCAGCGGCCGGTCGATGCCGGGCGAAGAGATTTCCAGCCGATAGGAACTCTCGATCGGATCGGCGGCGTCGAGCACCGGCGAGAGCGCGCGCGAGGCCGCTTCGCAGTCCTCGATCGCCATGGCGCCATCCGGCCGCTCGGCCATGATCTGAACGGTGCAGCCTGCGTAGGCGGAAACGCGAGCGCGCACCAGCCGATAGCCGAGCTGCACCAGCACCGGCTCGGCGATGGCGGCGACACGCGCCGCCCGCCCCGGCTCGGTGACGATCCGCGGCTCCTCGGCAAAGGCTGTCGTCCTGTCGTCCATGCTGTTCGCGAACATCCTGGCACTGCGCGTCCGGCACAGGAAACCGTCGGGCCTTAGGTAATAAAAAAGAGCGGGCCCCGGGGGGGAACCCACTCTCAAAACCGTTCGGATAATCCGACCGTTATGAGGTATCCATGACGGACCGCCAGAATATAGCGGTTCTCCAGCGCCTTGCAAGGGCGGTCCGGGAAGTTCAGCTATCAGTAAGAAGTTCAGCAATCAGTAATCAGTAACCGGTAATCAAATCTGCAGGGACTCCTGAATTACCGAAGACCGATAACTCTATGGGTGCCACTCCTCTTTCGCTGATCCCCGAGCTGGAAGAGGTCGTTCAGCACGGCTCGCGCCAAAAGCGCGTCGAAACGCTGCAGCGCATCACGGCGCTATTCCTCAACGGTGCCAGCCATTACAGCGACGAGCACGTCGATCTTTTCGATGACGTGTTCAGTTTGCTCATCGAAGAGATCGAGACCAAGGCACGGGCCGAACTATCAAACCACCTCGCGCCGGTTCACAATGCGCCGGTCAAAGTGCTGCGCAAGCTGGCCAACGACGACGACATCGCCGTGGCCGGTCCGGTGCTTAAGCTGGCGGCGCGGCTGCCGGAAACCGACATCATCGACGTCGCCAACACCAAGGGACAGGCGCACCTGCACGCTATCTCGGCGCGGCCGGCGATCGGCGAAGCGGTCACCGATGTGCTGGTGCGGCGCGGCAATCGCGACGTCGCGCGCCGCGTGGCTGACAACCGCAGCGCGCGCATCTCGGAGAAGAGCTTTCATCGTCTCGTCAAACGTGCGGAAGAGGACGGGATATTGGCGGAAAAGGTCGGGTTGCGGCCCGACATTCCGGCGCCGATGTTCCGCGATTTGCTGACCAAGGCGACCGCGGTCGTGCATCGGCGGCTGATCGCCTCGGCGACGCCCGAAGTCAGGTCCGCGATATGCGACGTGCTGGCGAAGGTCTCGAAGGAAGTCGGCGAACGGGTAGGGCCCCGCGACTATCGCGCGGCGCAGCGCGTCGTGCTCGGTCTCGATCGCGCGGGCCGGCTCGACGAAACGGCGCTAGCGGTGTTCTGCAGCGAAGGCAAATACGAGGAGGCGGTGGTGGCGCTCGCTACGCTTGCCAAGGTGCCGGTCAAGATCGTCGACCGGCTAATGGGCGGCGACCGTCCCGACCCGGTGCTGATCTTGTGCAAGGCGGCCTCCTTTAAATGGCCGACGGTGAAAGCGGTCATCATGGTGCGTCCGGACGGCGCCGGCACGTCGACGCAAGGGCTGGAAACGGCGTTCGCCAATTATGACCGGCTCTCGGCCTCAACCGCGCAGCGCGTGGTCCGTTTCTGGCAAGTGCGGCAAGGCGAATAGCCGCCTCGGCGGGCGATCAGATGCGCCGGAAAATTAAAAAGCACGGCGGACGTTGTTCGCGCGCGGCCTTGGCGTGATAGCGCGTGCCGGCGAAATCCGGCCACGGCTTGCGCCAGTCGTCGGCCCGTTGCGCGGTCCACTCGAAATCGGCGGATCGGATCAGGCGCGCTAGCGTCCAGGCGGCGTAGTCGGCGACGTCCGTTACAAAGCGCAATTCCGCGCCGCGCCGCAGAATACGGGCGAACTCGGCGATCGTCGCGTCCTGCACAAAGCGGCGCTTCCAATGGCGGCGTTTCGGCCACGGATCGGGATGGATCAAATCGACCCGTGTCACCGAGGCGCGCGGCAGCCACGCCAACAGGCTGGTCGCGTCATCGAAGTGCAGGCGAACGTTCTGCAGGCCCAAATCCTCGATCGCGGCGAGCGCCTTCGCCATGCCGTTGACGAAGGGTTCGACGCCGATGAAACCGGTGCGCGGAGACGCCGCGGCCTGCACGACCATGTTCTCGCCGCCGCCGAAGCCGATTTCGACGGCGACTGGGGCGACCGGGACCGGAAACAGCGCGCTTAGCTCGGCCGGAGCGGGGCGGGACAGGTCGACCACAAGGCGCGGCAACAAGGTGTCGATGAGCGCTGCCTGCCGCTTGCGCAGCTTGTGGCCCTTGCGCCGGCCGAAAAAGGCGCGCGGCTTGGGCGTTGAACTGATGCTCATTTTCGTTATGCCCGGCGGTATGCCGGGCATCCACGTCTTGGCGTTTCACTATCTAAAGACATGGATGGCCGGAACATCTAAAGACATGGATGGCCGGAACAAGCCCGGGCATGACGCGACGACTTAACTTCAGCGCAGGCTGCGCCTGAGTTCGTCGGCGAGGTCGATCCGTTCCCAGGAGAAGCCGCCGTCCTTTTCCGGGGCGCGGCCGAAATGACCGTAAGCCGCGGTGCGCCGGTAGATCGGTCGGTTGAGTTTGAGCGTTCGCCGGATATTCGTCGGCGTGAGCCGGAACAGCTGCGGCAGGATTTTTTCGAGCTTTTGTTCCTCGACCTTGCCGGTGCCGTGGGTATCGACCAGAACCGACATCGGATCGGCGACGCCGATCGCATAGGCGACCTGAATCGTGCAGCGTTCGGCGAGACCGGCGGCGACCACGTTCTTGGCCAGATAGCGGGCGGCGTAGGCGGCCGAGCGGTCAACCTTAGTCGGGTCCTTGCCGGAGAAGGCGCCGCCGCCATGCGGCGCATAGCCGCCATAGGTATCGACGATGATTTTGCGCCCGGTGAGGCCGCAGTCGCCGTCGGGACCGCCGACCACGAAGTTTCCGGTCGGATTGACCAGGAAGTCGCTCGGCTTCTTCGGCATCCAGCCTTTCGGCAGAGCCGACTCCACCGCGGCGGCGATCATGTCCTTGACCATGCCGGGCGTGTATTTCTTGGCGTTGCGATTTTTCTCGTTGTGTTGCGTGGAGACGACGACTTTGGTGCAGCCGATCGGCTTGCCGTTGACGTAGCGAACCGTGACCTGGCTTTTGGCATCCGGCTGGAGATCGAACAACTGGCCGGTGCGGCGCTTCTCCGACAGCACTTTCAGGATTTTGTGGGCGAAATAGATCGGTGCCGGCATGAACGAGTTTTTCTCGTAGACCTCGCTTTCGGTGCAGGCAAAGCCGAACATCATGCCCTGGTCGCCGGCGCCTTCTTCCTCGCCGCTCTTTTTCTTTTTCGCGTCGACGCCCATGGCGATGTCGGGCGACTGGCCGTGCAACAGCACCTCGACGTCTGCGCCGTGATAGGAGAATCCGTCCTGGTCATAGCCGATGTCCTTGACGACATCGCGGGCGATCTGGGTGATGGCTTCGCGATCGACCACCGCCTTGCCGCCGATTTTGCGGAACAGCTGGCCGCGGCCTTCGCCGGCAATGACGATCTTGTTCGTGGTGCAAAGCGTTTCGCAGCCGAGCCGGGTATTCACCAGGCTTTCATCGGCGATGCCAAGCTTGACGTCCTGCTCGATGAACGCGTCGAGAATAGCGTCGGAAATCTGGTCGCAGACTTTGTCGGGATGTCCTTCCGACACGGACTCGCTCGTGAACAGATAATTGGCATGCGCCACAGCGAAACACTCCCTCGTAAAGCCGGCCCGATCCGTCGAGCCTTCCTTATTGGCCGGCTCACCCCATCAGCGCCGGCGAATTCCAGCGCCGATCTACCGGGGCAGGTTGTTGCAGCGTCCCCTTACGCGGTCAAGATGTGGGCTGAAGATGGGCGATCGTGGGCAATTGCAACGATCACTCCGCGTTTAATGTTTGTCGCTGAACGCGATTTGCTCGACGAGATCGACGATGCGCCGGCGCAGTTTGGAGTCACTGATGCGCATGAAGGCCTTGGTGAGGGCGAGGCCGTCGGAGGTGGCGAGAAAATCCGAAACGTAGGCCGGCGACGGCGCTTCGCCCACGCCGTCCACGCGCACAGCGCCCGCCACTGCGGGCGCGCCCTCGAAAAAAAAAGCTACCGGCACCTGCAAGATGTGCGAAATCTGCTGCAGGCGGCTCGCGCCGATACGGTTGGTGCCCTTTTCGTATTTCTGCACCTGCTGAAACGTTAGGCCGAGGCTGTTGCCGAGCTTCTCCTGACTCATCCCAAGCATCATGCGGCGCATGCGTACGCGGCTGCCGACGTGCTTGTCAGTCGGGTTCGGCGCCTTCTTGGCGATCATAAAACCGGTCTCCTGTGTCTCGCCTATTTACCGTAACGGCTTCGGATATCAAATCAGGCGCTGTGAAATACTGGGCAGACCCTCGTTTTACGCATGATCTTCCGACACTAGACGGTTCGCCGCTCGATTAACCGAAATATTGGCTAGTATCGCTTCCTACGCGGGATAGTTGAGCGTGCGCGGTATTGCACACCCAACGGTCGGTACCACACGCTTGGTAGCATGTCCGCCGCACCGCTTTACCGATCCATATTAGGATAAACTTTCGCTGTTCAACGACGCTAAAGTTTCACGATATCCGGCCGCAGCCGGCGGCGAATGATCGCCAGCAATGTCAGCGCGACGATCATCGCCGCGGGCACGTCGCCGACGCGGTCATAAAACGTCGCGCCGATCGGCCGCGGCAATAGTGAATCGATCACGCCATCGACGCCGAGCGGCAACGCATTGATGATTCTGCCGGCCGGATCGACGACGGCGGAGATGCCGGTGTTGGCGGCGCGAACGAGCGGCAGGCCCTCTTCGATGGCGCGCACGCGTGCTTGCTGGAAATGCTGATACGGCCCGCTGGAAATTCCGAACCAGCCGTCGTTGGTGACATTGACGATCCAGCTCGGCCGGCGCCCGGCCGGCAACACCTCGCCAGGAAAAATAATCTCGTAGCAGATCAGCGGCAGCGCGGGCGGCACGCCGGGGACGGTCAGCAGCCTGCGGCGATCGCCGGCGATAAAGCCGCCGCGCTGTTTGGTGAGCTGCTGGAAGCCGAGACTTTCGAGGAAGCGCTGAAACGGCAGGTACTCGCCGAACGGCACCAGGTGCACCTTGTCGTAGAGCGAAACAATCGAACCGTCGTGATCGATGACATAGATGGAATTGTAAGCGGCCGGATCGGCGGGATTGACCGGCTCGGCGAGCCGCACCGCGCCGGTAATCAGCACGGTGCCGTTTTGCAAAAGCCGCATGATCTGGGCGAGCGCGTCCGGCTCGCGCGTCAGGAAGAACGGAAACGCCGATTCAGGCCAGATCAAAAGTGTCGCGTCGCGCGCGCCGAGCGACTGTGGACCGGACGCGCGGTTCGACAGCGCGACGTAGCGGTCGAGCACCTGTTGCTTGGCGGCGTAATTAAAACGCACGTCCTGCTGCAAGTTCGGCTGCATGATGCGCAGATGAACGCCCTCGGCAAATCGCGTCGGCGTGCGGGCAAGCCGCAGCGCGCCGAAGCCCCCGAGGCCGGCGAGAACGATTATGCCGAGTGCGACCGGTAGCCACGGCCAGCGCGTTTCTGCACGGTCGTCGGTGAACGTGGCGGGGCTCGCAAATACCGCAACCGCGATGAAGGTCAGGCCCCAGACACCGATGAGCGAGGCGCTTTGCGCGAGCGCGAGCGGCGCGGTCAGCGCATAGCCGAAGGCATTCCAGGGAAAGCCGGTGAGCACGTGGCCGCGTAGCCATTCGGTTGCGGTCAGCGCGGCCGCCAGGGCAAGCACGCGCATGGCGCCACGCACCCAGAGAAAGCGGGCGAGCGCCGCGCCGAGCGCGGTGAAGATCGCCAGTCCGGCCGACAGGCCGATCACCGCGATCGGCAGCAGCCAGCCGAAAGTCGGCGCGTCGACCAGGAATGCAAAGCCGATCCAGTAAAGTCCGGCGAGAAAATAGCCGAAGCCGAACCACCAGCCGATACTTGCCGCCCCGGTCAGGGCACGCCAACGGCCGGCACCGGCGCTGTCGATCAGCCAGACCAGCGCCGGCAAAGTCAGGAACAACACCGGCCAGAAGCTGACCGGCGCCATCGCCAATGCCGACAATGCGCCGGCGGTGAGGGCAATCAGCCGCCGCCGCCATCCAAAGGACAATACGATTGCGCGAACCAGCGCCGTCGGCCTCACGGTTGCGGCGGTGAGTTTGGACTAGGCCGCGGCGCGTCGTCGCGTGGCGGCGAGGGGCGGGAAACCGCCGGACGCAGCAAGGTCGGCATCTCGCGCGCCGCGCCGGGACGGCGGTCCTTGCTACGGTAGATCCTAACGCGCTTGACGCGCCGCGGATCGGCGTCGAGCACTTCGGCCTCGAACAGGCCCGGTCCGGGCACCAGCTCGCCGCGCACCGGGACGTGGCCCGCGCGCATCACCAGATAACCGCCCAGCGTGTCAACGTCCTGCGCGGCATCGCCGACGTCGAACTCCCCGCCGATCACGGCGCGCACGTCGTCGAGACTCGCGCGGCCGATGGCGACGAACGAGCCGTCGTTCTGGCGCGTCACCGCCGCTGTCTCGGCTTCGTCGTGCTCATCGGCGATATCGCCGACGATCAACTCGACCAGATCCTCGATCGAAACCAGACCGTCGCTGCCGCCATATTCGTCGATGATGAGCGCAAGGTGGATGCGCGTCGCCTGCATTTTTGCAAGCAGATCGAGCGCCGGCATCGACGGCGGCGCGTAGAGTATTTCGCGCACGATGTTGGCCGCGGTCAGCGGCATGGAAAGATCGATCCTGGCAAGATCGAGATCGGCGGCCGGCAATTTCCTTTCGCTCATGGATGCGGGATCGATTGCCGCGCGCGCCGCCATGAAAGCAAGCAAATCGCGGATATGCACCATGCCGGCCGGATCGTCGAGCGTGTCGTTATAGACCACGAGGCGCGAATGGCCGGCGCCCGCGAACACCATAACGAGCTCGCCGAGCGTGATGTCCTGTTGCACGGCGACGATATCGGTGCGCGGCACCATGACGCCTTCGATCCGGCATTCGCGCAGGTTGAGGATGTTCTTGAGCATTGCCGCCTCGGCCGGCGAGAAGCCCGACTCCGGCTGCTCGGCGGTGAGGACGAGTTCAAGATCGGCGCGCGTGGCGGCGGCCCGCCAGCCGAACAGGATGCGCATGACGCGCGCGAACCAGCCCTCATTCAGCTCGCCGGCTTGCGGCACGACCATGGGAAGGCCGCGGCGTTCGGCATGGTCCGGTTCGTTGCGCTGGGGAGATTGGGTCATGACTCTTCAGGGTCGATCAGGACCGGTAAGGATCGGGAACACCCAGGCGCCGCAGGATGTCACGCTCGAGCTTTTCCATCGCCTCGGCATCCTTCTTGCGCGCGTGGTCGTAGCCCAAGAGATGTAGAAAACCGTGCACCGCAAGATGGGCGACATGATGGGCGAACGGCTTTGCTTCGGCGCGCGCCTCGCGGTCAATCGTTTCGTACGCCATAACGATGTCGCCGATAAGCGCAGGCCCGCCGCCGATGCGCGGCGCCGGGAACGACAACACGTTGGTCGCCGCATCGACGCCGCGCCAGGCGCGGTTGAGCACGCGGATGGCCGAATCATCGGTCAATACGATAGCAAGCTCCGCGCGCGGTGTGGACAGCATGGCGGCGGCCTCCGCGACCGCGCGGCGCACGACCGGTCCGGCTTCTTCGGCCCCGCTCCAGAGACCGGATTCGAGCAGCACGTCGATCTTGAGCGACGCCCGCGCCTTGCGCATCGCCTGCGCCATTTATCGCTCGCGCTTGGCCGCAGCCGCCTTGTCGTAAGCCTCGACGATGCGCGCGACTAGCTCGTGGCGGATCACATCGGCGGCGCTGAACGTGACATGCTCGATGCCGTCGACGCCCTGGAGGAGCCGCACCGCCTCGGCGAGGCCGGAAGTCTGGCCCGGCGGCAGGTCCACCTGGCTCGGATCGCCGGTCACCACCATGCGGCTGTTCTCGCCCAATCGCGTCAGCAACATCTTCATCTGCATTGCGGTCGTGTTCTGCGCTTCGTCGAGAATGACCGCGGCGTTCGATAACGTCCGGCCGCGCATGAAGGCGAGTGGGGCGATTTCGATTTCAGTGGTCTGTAGCGCGCGCTCGACGATGCGCGCGTCCATCAGATCGTACAGCGCGTCGTAGATCGGCCGCAGATACGGATCGACCTTCTCTCGCATGTCGCCCGGCAGAAAGCCAAGGCGCTCCCCGGCTTCGACCGCCGGGCGCGAGAGAATGATGCGATCGACCTCCTTGCGCTCAAACAATTGCACGGCGTGGGCGACCGCGAGCCAGGTCTTGCCGGTACCGGCCGGGCCGGTCGAGAAAACCAGCGCGTGGCGCTTGAGCGCGCGGATATAGGCATCTTGCCCCGGCGTTCGCGCTCGCACGCGGCGCTTGCGCAGATTGATCTCTTCGAAATCCTCGCGGGCGGCCGCCGGATCGAAATCGAACAGCGAGCCCTGCGAGATGGCGAGCCGGATCGTTCCATCAACGTCGCCCTGCACCAGCTCGTCTCCGCGCCTTAAACGTTCGTACAGGCTTTCGAGCACGCGCCTCGCTTGCTCGCAGGCGGCGCGCGAGCCTTCGAGCGTGACGTGATTGCCGCGCGAGGTCGCCACGACGCCGAGCCGCCGTTCGATCAAGGCGAGGTTCTGGCCGTATTGCCCGAACAGCACGGATGCGAGGCGATTATCGTCGAAGGTCAGAACGAACTGCACGTTGTCGTTCGGGGCGATGATCGATCCCGCATCTGGTGTGCGCATTCAAGCTCCTGCGCCGGCAAGCGCCGGCTGTTCGGTGGCGTCTCGCGCCAGCGCGCCGAACAGGCTGTTGCTGGCGGCTTCGGTGATGGTGACGGTGGCAATCTCGCCGATCAGCGAATGCGGCGCGTCGACTTGCACCGGCTGCAAATAGGGCGAGCGGCCGACGATCTGGCCGCCATGCCGGCCCGGCCGTTCAAACAGCACCGGGAAGGTACGGCCGACGCAGCCGCAGTTGAACGCCGCCTGGCCGCCGTCGATTGCCTGTTGCAGTCGTAAAAGGCGCTCCGATTTTGCCGTATCGGCAACCTGAGCGTCCATGCCGGCGCCCGGCGTGCCGGGCCGCGACGAGTATTTGAACGAGAACGCGCCGGCATAGCCGATCTCGCCGACCAGGCTGAGC
>CAYVPC010000113.1:0-11015 GCA_964453555.1 uncultured Hyphomicrobiales bacterium
ACATCAAGATGGAGCGCGACGACCGTTCGCCGTCGCGGCCGGGCGGCAAGCCGGTGACGCGCCGCCATTACCGCTACCAGGTCCAGGGTCCAAGCGCCTGGAAGATCCTCGAAAAGCTCAACGGCGGCCCGATTCCCGAGGTCAAATTCTTCTCGTTGGACACGATCAACATCGCCGGCCGCAAGGTGCGCTGCCTGCGCCACGGCATGGCCGGCGCGCCCGGCCTCGAAGTGTGGGGCCCCCATGCCGAAGGCGAAGAAATCCGCACCGCCATTCTCACTGCCGGCAAGGAATTCGGCATCGTGCCGGTCGGCTCGCGCGCTTACGCGACCAACACGCTCGAGTCGGGCTGGATTCCCTCGCCGCTGCCTGCCGTCTATACCGGCGAGAAACAGAAGGCATTTCGCGAATGGTCAAAACCGGATTCCTACGTAGCCACAGGCTCGATCGCCGGCAGCTTCGTCTCCAGCAACATCCAGGACTATTATTCGACGCCCTATGAAATGGGCTACGGCGGCTTCATCAAATTCGATCACGACTTCATCGGCCGCGAAGCGCTCGAGAAGATGAAGGACAGACCGCATCGCCGCAAAGTGACCTTTGCCTGGAACGCTGACGACGTGGCAAAGATCTTCCGCTCGTTCTTCGAGCCGGGGATCGAGAATTACAAATATATCGACTTGCCGCTTTCGAATTACGGCTCGGCTTCGTTCGATACCGTCAAGAGCGGCAACAAGGTCGTCGGCCTGTCGATGTTCAGCGGCATGACCTGGAACGAACGCCAGATGCTGTCGCTCGGCATCGTCGATCCGGATATCAAGCAAGGCGACGTCTTGACGCTGGTCTGGGGCGAGGAAAACGGCGGCACCAAGAAGACCACGGTCGAGCGCCACAAGCAAACCGAAATCCGCGTCAAGGTCGCGCCGGTACCCTACGCGCGCGATGCCCGCGAGGCCTATGGCGGCGGCTGGCGCCTGCGGCAGACCGCCTAAGAGACCTCGTCTTCACCGGCAATGTCGCGAAACAGGCCGCCGTTCCGGGCCGACGTGGTCGGCAGCCTGTTGCGCACCGCGCCGTTGAAGGAAGCGCGCGCGCAGCGGGAAAAGGGCGAGATCAGCGCCAGCGAACTCAAGGCGGTCGAGGACCGTGAGATCGACAAGATCGTCAAAAGGCAGGAAGAGGTCGGGCTGAAAGTCGCGACCGACGGCGAGTTTCGCCGCTCGTGGTGGCATTACGACTTTTACGGCATGCTCGACGGAGTCGAAGTCCAAGAGCATGGCGGCATTCAGTTTCAAGGCGCGCAAAGCAAGCCGCGCAGTCTGCGCGTCATCGGCAAGATCGGCTTTTCCGATCATCCGATGATCGAGCATTTCAAGTTTCTCAAGGCCCATACGCGCGTAATGCCGAAGATGACGATCCCGAGCCCGGCGGTCTTCCACTTCCGCCTTGAGCCGGATGCCATCAAGACGACGGACTACGCGGATCGGGACGCGATCCTTGACGACCTGGCAGAGACCTATCGCCGGGCGGTCCGCGCCTTCTACGACGCCGGCTGCCGCTATCTGCAATTCGACGATACCGCGTGGGGCTATCTGTGTTCGCAGGCGGAATTGCAAAAGGCTCGCGAACGCGGCCTGCATGCCGACCGGCTGGCGCAGAATTACGCGCGCCTCATCAACCACTCGCTCGAAGGCAAGCCGGCGGACATGGTGATCACCACCCATGTCTGCCGCGGCAATATGCGCTCGACCTGGATTTCCGAAGGCGGCTACGAGCCGATCGCCGAGATGATGCTCGGCGAACTGAAGTATGACGGGTACTTCCTCGAATACGACACCGCGCGCGCCGGTGGTTTCGAGCCGCTGCGGTTTCTGCCGAAGAGCGACAAGATCGTCGTGCTCGGTCTCATCACCAGCAAAATCGGCGTACTGGAGGACAAACAAGAGATCCGGCGGCGGATCGACGAAGCGGCGAGATATGTCGCGCTCGATCAGCTTTGCCTGTCGCCGCAATGCGGCTTCGCTTCCACTGAAGAAGGCAATGTGCTCGCCGAGGACGAGCAATGGGCCAAGCTTCGGATGGTTGCCGCGCTTGCGGGTGAGGTTTGGCGCTGATCGGCAAGCGCGCACCCCGCACCCTAGGAATATAAGCCGCGACGCCATGGTTAACGCTGCGCGCCGAAAAAACGCGGTTTGGACATTGCCGACGATGACAAACCGAACGCGGTAACGTAAAACTTTACCTGAGTGGCGCGTGCGCAGTTGGGGAATAGGGGTAGCAGATGTCGTCAGCAGAACACACCATGCCAGACGCGAACCGGCTTTATATCGGTGAAGGCGTCACCATTAAGGGCGAGATCTCGGTACCGGATACCTTGGTGGTATGCGGTGTGCTCGAAGGCGACGTCGCGGTCGGTAATTTGATTGTCGGCGAGACCGGCGCGATCAAAGGACGAATTACGGTCGCCGAGAATGCGGAAATTTCCGGCAAGGTCTACGAAAAGCTCGACGTCAAATGCCTCTTGATCCTGCGTTCGACCGGCCGGGTCGACGGCAACATCAGCTACGGTCTGCTGCAAATCGAACAGGGTGCGAGCATCGCCGGCGGACTTTCCTCCACTGATTATCGCCCCGATCAGAAACCGCCGAAGGTCGAGCTCTATTCGCGGGATCAGAAAAAGCAGGATGGGCCGCGTGGTTCCAAGCAAGGCGGCCTGTCGCCGCTTGAGCCGCTGCCCTCGCCGGCGACCCCGTCCACCTGATCCGCTTTCGGGCGGCGGCCGGCGACGCGCCGGGCTCCGCCTGAATTAGCCCGCACGTCCTAGATCGCCGGCGTTGCCGGTCTGCTGCCGCTCAGCCGCTTGTGGACGTGCACCATGAGCGCCATGGCGAACAGCGGCGTCGCCAGATTGACCACCGGGATCGAGACGAAGGCGGCGATCAGCAATCCCCCGACAAATACCGTCGTCGCATTGCGCTTGCGCAGCTCCCTTGCCGCCGCCGGCGTCCTAAACCGCATGGCGGCGAGCTTGAAGTATTCGCGGCCGAGCAGCCATGCCGTCGCAACAAAAAAGATCACGATGCCAAAGCCGGCAAACAGCAGGAACGGCACGGCGCAGATATAGACCACGATCGCAAGCAGCGCGGCTTTGCCGCCTTCACGAATCGCAAGCAGCAACGGCAGCGCCGTGCCGGGCGGGTCGGCCGGATAATCCGCGCGCTCGACCTCCACGGCGATCGCATCGGCGAAGAAGCTGCCGACGACCGCGGTCACGGCCGGCATCAGTATGACGCCGCCGAGGACGATGCCCAGCCCGGCCGCGACCGAAAGCAGCCAGGCCATCGCCGTCACCGGAAAATGCGCATGCGGGCCGAAGCTGTCCTCAACCGAAGCGCCGCCTTCGACCACCAGCCAGATGATCAGCCGATCGATCGCGATCGCGACCACGACGATGAAGGCGATCGCCAGTCCGATCGATTTCCAGAGAATCGCCCGCAGCGGCGGCGAGAGTATTTGGCTGAGCGCTTTGGTCGCGTCGTCGAACATGAAATCCCTGCCGGACAGGCAGAGGTAGTCACGCGCGCCGGTTCCCACAAGCTGCCGTCAGACGGCCAGCGCTCCGGGCGCGCGCCGGATCGGCCCATTGCGGCGCCTTGTAGTCGAAGCCCCGGGCGATGGTCGGCTTCACCACGTTGAAATAGGGCGAAATGTCGAAATCACTCGGGCAATAGAGCGAGGAATGGCGAATTTCCAGGATTTGCTCGAGCGCCTGCCGGCTGCGCGTCAGTGTGACCTTCGGCAGGATCGGATACTGCACGGCCCGGAATGCCTCCGCGATCAGCGCCGAACAAATCAGCCGCGATGGATCGCCGGAGCCGAGCGCGATCATCCGCCGGCGCCAGCGCTGCGGTACCGGCAGCGGAGACAAATAACGCATCAGGTCGATGACGTTCTTGAGATCGTAGGCGAACCCGACGCGGCTGATTGCGTAAGCGCACACCGCCGCGCGATCCGCCTCGGTCAGCCCAACCGGCCGGCAGATACGGGTGTGGAACTGGAAATATTTCGAGAGCGGCGCCGAAACCACGCCCTCGCCGACATTGGCCTCGATCAGCACATGCGGCTCGCCTTGTTCGGTCGCGCGGCCTGCGAGCGGCCCGACATAAAGCGCCGAATGCGACCAGGTCGACTGTGTCAGATATTTTATGACGCCGGCGATGCGGTTATTGCCTTCGACCAGCAGAACGTCGCCGGGCTCGAGCGACTGACGCAGCGCCTCCGGATCGCTCGGCGTAAACGGCTCGTAGCCGTGCACCGGCTTTTGCAGATAGCGGGCAATGAGTTGCCCGATCCCGTCGAGCATCATGCTCATGCGAATCTCCCCAAGCGTCACGCGCGATTTCGGCCGCGTCTTTCGTTGTCCGCATTTTAGCGGACGGCCGTTGCAATTCCGTTCACGCCCGCGCCGGGGCCGTTGACACGATCTCAACCATGGCGTTTGCGCGTCACGCGCCGTTCGTGCAATCTCGGCCAAACCGAAAGCAATTGGAAACCATGCTGCGCTTAAGCCGCCGCTCCTTTGTTGCTGCCTCGGCCGCGCTGGCGGCGCGCCCGGCGTACGCGGCGGTGGCGCGCGCGGCGGCCGACGTCGACGTCGTGATTGTCGGCGCCGGCGCCGCCGGCATCGCGGCCGCGCGCCGCATCGGCGCCGCCGGCCGAAAGTTCGTATTGCTGGAAGCCGCTGACCACATCGGCGGCCGCTGCATCACCGAGACGCGGACGTTCGGCGTGCCGTATGATCGCGGCGCCCACTTTATTCACACGCCGGATTTCAATCCGCTGACGAAACTCACGGCGCGCCGCGGCCTCGAGGTTTATCCGGCGCCGGCGAGCCAAAAGGTTAGAATCGGCCGCCGCTACGCGCGCGAGCGAGAACTCGAGGATTTTCTTGCGTTGCAGGTGCGCGCCAGCCGCGCTATCGCCGACGCCGCACGCAAGACCGACGTCGCCTGCGAGCAGGCGTTGCCGAACGATCTCGGCGATTGGCGGCCCTCGATAGAGTTTCAATTCGGTCCGTTCACCTGCGGCAAGGAGCTGGCGCGCGTCTCGGCGGCAGACTTTGCCAAATCCACTGACCGCAATACCGGCGCGTTTTGCCGCCAGGGTTTGGGCGCGCTGGTCGCTTCGTTCGCCGACGGTATCGCAGTCAAACTCTCGACGCCGGCGACCAGAATCGACACCACGCGCGGCGTCACCGTGGAAACGCCGAAGGGTGCGATCGGCGCGCGCGCCGCCGTCGTTACCGCATCGACCAATCTCCTCGCGTCGGGCGCGATAAGGTTTACGCCTGAATTGCCGAAGCGGCAGCTCGATGCTTTCGCCAGGCTTTCGCTCGGCAGCTACGACCACATTGCTCTGGAGCTTGCCGGCAATCCACTCGGCTTTGAGAGCGACGATCTGGTTTTCGAGAAGGCTGCCGACACCCATACCGCGGCGATGCTCGCCAACATTTCCGGCACTCAACTTTGCGTGGTCGAAGTCGCCGGCTCATTCGGCCGCGATTTGGCCGAGCACGGCGAACCGGCGATGGTCAACTTCGCCGCCGAGTGGCTGGCCGGCCTTTACGGAGCCGAAGTGAAGAAAGCGATCACGCGCTCGCACGCCACGCGCTGGAACTACGAGCCTTGGGCGCTGGGGGCCTTTTCGGCGGCGGCGCCGGGCGGGCAAGGCGCGCGCCGCATTGTCATGGAGCCGGTGCAGAACGCGGTCTGGTTCGCGGGCGAAGCAGTGCACGAAACCTTGTGGGGAACGGTCGGCGGCGCCTGGGAATCCGGCGAGCGCGCCGCCGATGCAGTGTTGCGTCATCTCGGTCCGCTGAAGGATCCGCCCGTACCGGCGGCGACACTCAAGCGCGACCCGCGGCAGCCGAAGATTTGAGACGGGTGATTTACGCTCGCAATACTGCGCCGGTGCGCTTGCCGACTTCGGCGACGACTTTCGCCGCCAGTGCCTCGATTTCCGCGTCGGTCATGGTCTTGTCGCGCGGCTGAAGCGTGACGGCGATGGCAACGGATTTCTTGCCGGCCTCGATGCCCTTGCCTTCATAGACGTCGAACACGGCTATGCCGGTTATGAGCTTGCGATCGGCCAGTTGCGCCGCGCGCACGATGTCCGCGGCCTTTACACTCCGCTCGACCACGAAGGCGAAATCTCGCTCGACCGGCTGGAACCGTGACAACTCAAGCGCGGGCTTGGCGCGCGTGGCTTTCTTTTTCTGTTCCGGAATGCGCTCCAGAATAACCTCGAACGCGACAATGGGCCCTTCGGCATCGAGTGCTTCCAGCGCGTTCGGATGCAGTTCGCCGAAATAGCCGAGTATGTTTTGCGGACCGATCTGGATCGTTCCCGAGCGCCCGGGATGGAACCAAGCCGGACCGCCGGGCGCAACCTGCAGCGCTGCCATGGGCGCTCCGGCCGCCGCCAGCACGGCGAACGCGTCGGCTTTGGCGTCGAAAGCATCCACCTCGCCGTCCCGCTTCTGCCAGTGACGGCCGATCCCGGAGGGCTTCGCCAGCGCGCGGCGGATGCCGGCAGCGGCGGTGAATTGATCGTCCGGCGCATCGCCCCGGAACACCTGGCCGATCTCGAACAAGCCGACGTCGGGGAGGCTGCGGTCGGCATTCTTTTGCGCGGCGGCGACCAGGCCGGGAATGAGGCTCGGCCGCATGTCGGACAGCTCCGCCGCGATGGGATTGGCGAGCACCAGCTCCGGCTTGCCGCCGCCGAACAACTGGGCCTCGCGGTGCCCGACGAACGACCAGGTGACCGCTTCGACCAGATTGCGCGCCGCCAGCGCCCGTTTGGCCTTGCGCGTCCGCGTCTGGATCGGCGTGAGCACCGGCTTGCGCGGCGCTTCGCCACGGTCGACCGGCGTCGGCGGCACCCGATCGACGCCGAGCATGCGCACCACCTCCTCGACCACGTCCGCCTTGCCTTGTACGTCGGGCCGCCAGGTCGGCACCGCGATCTTCACTCGCTCGCCTTGGCCGGCGACGAAAAAGCCGAGCCGTTCAAGCACGCGGCGCATCTCCGGCAGCGGCACCGCAAGGCCGGCAAGGCGCTTAAGCTCGGATAGGGGGAAATCGATAACCTGCTCGGGCGCGTCCACGCCGCCGGCGACCGTGACCTGCGACGGTGTCCCGCCGCAGAACTCGACCACCATTTTGGTCGCCAGCTCCAGCCCGGGCAGCATGAAAGTCGGATCGACGCCGCGCTCGAAGCGATAGCGCGCATCGGAGTTGATGCCGAGCTCGCGGCCGCTTTGCGAAATGTTCTTCGGTTCCCACAGCGCCGATTCGATGAGCACGTCGACGGTTGCTTCCGAGCAGCCGGTGGTTTCGCCGCCCATGATGCCGGCCAGCGATTCAACGCCCGCCTCATCGGCGATCACGCAGACGGTGTCGTCAAGCGCGTAGGTCTTGCCGTCAAGCGCGGTAAGCGTTTCGCCCGCGGCGGCGCGACGCACCGCGAGATTGCCGCGCACCTTGGCAGCGTCGAACACGTGCAGCGGCCGGCCGCGGTCGTAGGTGATGAAGTTGGTGATGTCGACCAGCGCGTTGATCGGGCGAAGCCCGATTGCGGTGAGGCGGCGTTGCAGCCAATCCGGCGACGGACCGTTCTTGACGCCGCGAACGAGGCGCAGCGCGAACGCCGGGCAGAGTTCGGGCGCCGCGATGTTGACCGCGACCGGGCAGGGAAATTCACCTTTGATTGTTTTGATGCCCGGGTCCTTGAACGTGCCCATGTCGGCGGCGGCGAGATCGCGCGCAATGCCGTGCACCGCTGTGCAATCGGGCCGGTTCGGCGTCAGATTGATCTCGATCACCGGATCGTCAATGCCCGCATAACGCGCGAAGCTCTCGCCGACCGGCGCATCGTCGGGCAGTTCGATAATGCCTTCGTGATTGTCCGACAGCTGCAATTCGAACTCGGACACCAGCATGCCGCGGCTCTCGACGCCGCGGATGGTACCGACCTGCAGCGTGATATCCTTGCCGGGGATGTAGGCACCCGGCGGCACGAACACGCCTTTCATGCCGGCGCGCGCATTCGGCGCGCCGCACACCACCTGGACCGGATCGCCGGCCCCGGTATCGACCATGCAGACGCGCAAGCGGTCGGCGTTCGGATGCAGCCTGGCCTCGGCGACGCGCGCGATAATAAACGGCGCGTAGAGCTTCGCCTTGTCCTCGATCCGCTCGACTTCGAGCCCGATCATGGTGAGCTTGTCGGCGATCTCGCCGAGCGAATGATCGGTGTCGAGGTGCTCCTTGAGCCAGGCGAAGGTGAATTTCATCACGGGCTTAATCCCGCCGCCAGCGTCGGCAGATCGAGCGGGCGGAAGCCATAATGCGAAAGCCAGCGGACGTCGGCCTCGAAGAAGGCGCGCAGATCCGGCATGCCGTATTTGAGCATGGCGATGCGGTCGATCCCCATGCCCCAGGCAAAACCCTGATATTCGTCGGGATCGAGCCCGCAATTCTTCAGCACGTTCGGATGCACCATGCCGCAGCCGAGAATCTCCAGCCAGTCGTCACCCTCGCCGAAGCGGATTTCGCCTTTGTCGCGGCGGCACTGGATGTCGACTTCGAGCGACGGTTCGGTGAACGGAAAGAACGATGGCCGAAAGCGCATCTTGACGTGATCGACCTCGAAGAACGCCTTGCAGAATTCCTCGAGGATCCATTTCAGGTGGCCGAGATGCGAGCCCTTATCGATCACCAGGCCTTCGACCTGATGGAACATCGGCGTATGGGTCTGGTCGGAGTCGCAGCGATAGGTGCGGCCGGGACAGATCACCCGGATCGGCGGTTTCTGGCTCAGCATCGTGCGCACCTGCACCGGCGAGGTGTGGGTGCGTAACAGAAGGCGCGAGCCGTCCGGCTTCGGATTGAAGAAGAACGTATCCTGCATCTCCCGCGCCGGATGGTCCGGCGGGAAATTGAGCTTGGTGAAATTGTAATCGTCGGTCTCGATATCGGGACCCTCGGCGACCGCAAAACCCATATCGGCGAAGATCGCGGTCAGTTCGTCGATCACTTGCGTGATCGGATGCACGCGGCCGATTTCGGCGGCCGCCTCACGCACCGGCAGCGTGACATCGACCGTCTCGGTGTCCAATTTTACTTCAAGAGCCGCCTTCTGGAGCTTTTTCTGAGTTTCGCTACTCGGTCGTTCGATTGCTGTAACCAATTCCTTTCGTTGATTACCTAATGCTGGGCGAATTTCTGCTGGCACCTGCTTGAGGTCCGAAAAGCCGGTTGTGATTACGCCATTTTTTCCAAGGAGTTTGACCCGCGCGTTTTCAAGCTCTGTGTTGGTCGTGAATGAGGAAATGAAACCCTGAATCGTCGCTGTGTTGCTGCTAGTCGAAAGGTTCAAGGCGAATGGATCAGCCTTAATCTGATTAATTTCCGCGCTTAGGATAAGCAACGCTTCATCGAATGATTTTGCGGGTTCTGACATGACTCTCAATCCGGCATGACCGGTAGGTCGGTATCGGACGGCTTGCCGCCAGCCTGCGTCAGCAGGCAGTGGACCTGGCCGCGGTGATGCGTCTGGTGATTGAACATGTGCGTTACCAGAACCCAGCGCGGGCGCGTCCATTCGCGCCCGGTCGCGGCGGAATAATAGGTCTGTTCGGCGGCGAGCCACGACGGATCGATCTTATCGGCCCAATCGATGATGGTCTGATCGAAGCGCGTCCGCTCCGCCTTTAATCCGGGCCAGTCGGGATAGAGATTAACCGATTCCGGGATTCCGGCCTGCGGCTTCGGCACGTCGGTAAATCGGCTCATCCAAATCCGGTCGCCCCACAATATGTGACTGAACGTCTTGTGGATCGAGCCGAAGAACGCGCCGCGCTCGCGCCGCCGCTCGTCGTCGGACAGTCGGTCGGCCACGCCGTAGAGGTTTTCGTTCTGCCAGCGGTTGTAGCGCGCCATGCGCGCCGCGTAGGCGCCGTCGATCATGGCACGCTCACACGGCGAGCGCCGACTTGGCCTGGCTGACAATCGCCTCGAAGGCGGCCGGCTCGCGGATCGCCAGATCCGAAAGCACCTTGCGGTCGACGATGATCCCGGCCTTGCTCAGGCCAGCGATGAAACAGCTGTAATTGAGGCCGAACGGACGCACCGCCGCATTCAACCGCTGGATCCACAAGGCGCGGAAGGTGCGCTTTCTTCGCTTGCGGTCGCGGAAGGCGTATTGGTTCGCTTTCTCGACCGCCTGCTTGGCGATGCGGATCGTGTTCTTGCGCCGTCCGTAATAGCCTTTGGCGGCTTTCAGGACCTTCTTGTGCTTGGCATGGGTTGTGACGCCGCGCTTGACGCGTGCCATGGCAAATCTCCTCTTGAATCACGAAAACGCCGGACGAAAGCGGCCGCGACGGCCGTCAGCCGTTCGGCAAAAAGTATTTCTTGATATTGTCGCCGTCGGTCTTGAACAGCACGTTGGTGCCGCGCAGCTGGCGGATCTGTTTTTTGGTGCGCTTGATCATGCCGTGGCGCTTGCGCGAGTGCGCATAAAGCACCTTCCCGGATCCGGTCACCTTGAAGCGCTTTTTGGCGCCGGACTTGGTCTTGATCTTGGGCATTTTGCTCTCCTTGGCCGCAGGCGCGAACGCCGCACGGGCCGAAAATGCTCATGCAATGAGCGGTGTGTGCCTGGAGCACGTCACGCCGCCACGGCAGCCCTGATCAGCCGGGCGGCGGGAGGGCGGCGTTATGGCAGAGGCCGCCAAAAATGGCAAATGCGCCGAAGGCCGCGGCGAAACCGCCGCGGCCTTTAAGGAATTGACCCGGGTTAAGCGTCGATCAGCGGCTACGGCAACTCGGAGATCAATTTGATCATTTCGGCCTCCGGCCATGCCCGCACAGTACGCGTGCGGATATTGCCCTGAGCGCCGGCCGCCATGGTGAATTTGGCGATTTTGTCGCCGTCCGGGGCTTCGAGGA
>CAYVPC010000114.1:0-11012 GCA_964453555.1 uncultured Hyphomicrobiales bacterium
ATGCGGCTTCTCGAAGTCGTGCGTGGCGTAAAGACGGCGAAGCCGGTGATCGCCACCGCCATGCAGTTGGCGCGCAAGATCGGCAAGATCGGCGTCCTGGTCGGCGTCTGCCACGGCTTTGTCGGCAACCGCATGCTGGCCCAGCGCCAGCGCGAAGCGCAGAAACTTATCATCGAAGGCGCGATGCCGTGGGACGTCGATCGCGTCATCTACGATTTCGGCATGCCGATGGGGCCGTTCGCGATGAGCGATCTGGCCGGCCTCGACATCGGCTGGTCGAAGGAGACAAGCAAATCCTCGACTGTCCGTGAAATTCTGTGCGAGATGGACCGGCGCGGACAGAAAACCGGCGCCGGATTCTACGATTACGATGAAGCGCGCAACGCCAAGCCATCGCCAGTGGTAGAAAAGATCATTCTGGATTTCGCCGCGAAGAAAGGCATCAACCGCCGTACGATCTCCGACGAGGAAATTTTGCAGCGCTGCATTTACCCGATGATCAACGAAGGCGCCAAAATTCTCGAAGAAGGCAAGGCGCAACGCGCCTCCGACATCGATATCGTCTGGATCAACGGCTACGGCTGGCCGGTCTATCGTGGCGGTCCGATGTTCTATGCCGACCTGATCGGCTCCGAAAACGTGCTCGCCACAATGAAGAAGTTCGAAGCGACAATGGGCGACGATTTCAAGCCTGCATCACTGCTGGAATCAGTGGCCGCCGAGAAAAAACGCTTTCAGGACCTTCAGCCGGCCCCGCCACAGTGATGGTCAGGCCGCCTAATTCATGGGCAATAACGGCGGATGACCCCTGCTGGAAGGCGCCGGCAGTGCGTCCAAGTTGGCGCAAAGATTGCTACATTGAGGCTACCGCCGTTGATGCGGCAGGGGTTTTGAGCGCGGACGTGGGCGGCCGGGGAGCGAAATGTTCGATGAGATGAG
The DNA here is from genome assembly GCA_964453555.1 of uncultured Hyphomicrobiales bacterium. Classification (GTDB taxonomy): domain Bacteria; phylum Pseudomonadota; class Alphaproteobacteria; order Rhizobiales; family Xanthobacteraceae; genus BOG-931. The sequence continues at coordinate 940 of CAYVPC010000114.1, forward strand.
GGGCAGCGAAGGCGCGGTCCGCCCGGCCTACACGGAGCTGTCGCACTGGCTAAGCGAAGTCCCCCCCGACGTGCTCGACTTCCGCCGCCGCGAGGCGGAACTGTTCTTCCGCCGCATCGGTATCACCTTTGCGGTCTACGGCGACCCTGAGGCACAGGAGCGCCTCATTCCCTTCGACGTCATTCCACGCATCATTTCGGCGTCCGAGTGGCAAATCCTGCAACGCGGGCTTGAGCAGCGCGTCAACGCGATCAACGCCTACATCAAGGATGTTTACGGCCGCCGCGAGATTCTCAAGGCCGGGATCGTGCCGGAGGATCTGGTTTTCCAAAATCCGGTTTTCCGCCCGGAGATGAACGGCCAAAAGGTGCCGCACGATATCTACGTGCATGTCGCCGGCATCGACATCGTGCGGGTCGACCCGGAAAATTTCTACGTGCTGGAGGACAATGCGCGCACGCCTTCCGGCGTCTCCTACATGCTGGAAAACCGCGAGATCATGATGCGGCTTTTTCCCGAGCTGTTCTCGCGCTACCGAGTCGCGCCGGTCGACAACTACCCGGACGAACTTTTGGCGACGTTAAAGTCGATCGCGCCGCCGACTGCGTCCTCCGAGCCGAACGTCGTGCTGCTCACACCCGGTGTCTACAATTCCGCCTATTACGAGCATTCGTTCCTGGCCGACAAGCTCGGCGTCGAGTTGGTCGAGGGCCGCGACCTCGTGACCAAGGACGACATCGTCTACATGCGCACGACCGAAGGGCTCAAGCGCGTCGACGTAATCTATCGCCGCATCGATGACGACTTCCTCGATCCGCTGGTGTTCCGGCCCGACAGCGCGCTGGGCGTTCCGGGACTGATGTCGGCCTACCAGGCCGGCAGCGTCACGCTGGCCAACGCGGTCGGTACCGGCATCGCCGACGACAAGGCGGTCTACAGCTACATGCCGGAGATCGTGAAGTTCTATCTCGGCGAGGAGCAGTTCCTGAAGAACGTGCCGACATGGCGCTGCCGGGAGGACGAGCATCTCGCCTACGTACTCGATAACATCGAGGATCTGGTGGTGAAGGAAGTGCACGGCTCCGGCGGTTACGGCATGTTGATCGGCCCGAAAGCCGACAAGGTCGCAATCGCCGCCTTCCGCGCCAAGCTAAAATCCGAGCCGAGGAACTTTATCGCCCAGCCGACGCTTGCGCTCTCAACCTGCCCGACCTGCGTCGACGAAGGCATCGCGCCGCGCCATGTGGACTTGCGGCCGTTCGTGCTTTCGGGCCGGGACCGGGTCCGCATCGTGCCGGGCGGATTAACGCGCGTCGCGCTCAAGAAGGGCTCGCTCGTGGTCAATTCGAGCCAGGGCGGCGGCACCAAGGACACCTGGGTGCTGGACGGATAAGAGAAGCACGAGGATGCTGTCGCGCACGGCCGACAATCTCTACTGGCTTGCCCGCTATGTCGAGCGGGCGGAATACCTGGCGCGTATCCTCGATACGACCTATCGGCTGACCGCGCTGCCGCTGACTTACGTCGGCACGACCAACGAATGGGAATCCGCGGTCGCCACCGCCGGCTGCGCCGGCGCGTTCTTTGCGGCTTATCCGGAGGCGAACGAAGAGACCGTCACCGAATTCCTCGCCTTCTCGCCCAGCAATCCATCCTCGATCCGCAATTGCATCGAGACCGCACGCTTGAACGCACGCGCGGTGCGGACCGCGCTTACTATCGAGATGTGGGACACCATCAACAGCGCCTGGCTCGAACTGAAGAAGTGGGGTAACGGCCCGCGCTCGCGCGAGGAATTTGCCCGCTTTCTGCGCTGGGTGCTGGAAGCGTCGCTTCGTTTCGACGGCTCGGCCTACCGGACCATGCTGCGCAACGACGCCTACTGGTTTTCCCGGCTGGGCCTTTTTATTGAACGCGCGGACAACACCGCGCGTATTCTGGACGTCAAATATCACCTGCTGCTGCCGGCGCACGAGCGCGTCGGCGGGCCGCTCGATTATTTTCAATGGGCCGCGATCCTGCGCTCGGTGTCGGCACTTACATCCTATCACTGGGTCTACCGCGAGAACGTCAAGCCATGGCTCGTTGCCGACCTGCTGATGCTCAAGGATGAAATGCCCCGCTCGCTGGCAAGCTGCTACGAAAATCTCGTGCAAAATCTCGACCGCATCGCCCGCGCTTACGGCCGCCAGGGCAATGCACAGCGGCAGGCGCGCGCGGTGCGGGCGCGGCTGCAAAACAGCCGCATCGCGGAGATATTCCAGACCGGCCTACACGAGTTCATCGACGATTTCGTCGAGGACAACAACCAGCTCGGAACCGCCATAAGCCAGCAATATCTTCTCTAAACGATAAATTGAGGTCGGCGACCTGTCATCAGAAGTCGGAGGACAAAGCGCCTTTGCCTCGTCTATTCTGATGTCCGATTACTGACAACAGACCCCCTATTCCCGGTTCATGCGTCTTCGCATCACCCACAGTGTTGTGCATCGCTACGACCCGCCGGCAGCCGGCGTCATCCAGGTGCTGCGGCTCACGCCGCGCAATCACGAAGGCCAGTACGTGATCGGCTGGCGCATCGATGTGTCGGCCGATGCGCGGCTCAACGCCCACGAGGACGCCTTCGGTAATCTGATCCACGTATTCAGCGCCGACGGCCCCTTTGGGGAATTGCGCGTCAGCGTCGACGGCGAGGTGGAGACGCAGAACACCGATGGCGTCGTGCGCGGTAGTGTCGAGCGCTTTTCGCCCAGCCTATTTCTGCGTGACACGGTACTGACGCAGGCCGACGTCAGCATCCGTGATTTTGCGTTGTCCATTCGAAAACCAAATGGCGGCAGCGTTCTCGGCGAACTGCACGCGTTGATGCATCGGCTGCATGATGACATGCGCGGCGAAAGCGATCCGTCGGAGACTGAAGCCGCGTCCGCAGCCGAGGTCTTCGCGCGCAAGCGGGGCCTGGCTCGGGATTTGGCGCATATATTTATCGGCGCCGCGCACAGTCTGGGCATCCCGGCCCGCTATACCGCCGGCTATTTTTGCGCTCCCGACACGGTCGAGCAGCACTCCGGGCACGCCTGGGCGGAAGCTTTCGTGCCCAATCTCGGCTGGGTCGGCTTCGATTGCGCGCACCGCGTTTGCCCGACCGACAACTACGTGCGCGTAGCCGTCGGACTCGATGCGCTGGGCGCCATCCCGGTCCGCGGCATGCGTTACGGCACCGGCGGCGAAACGCTGGCCGTCGCCATCAAAGTCGACCAGTGAGCGCCCCCGCGCGGCGGACGCGCGCCATTGCCGCAAACGGACCACTGCCGCTATAAGATCGCGGCGGGGAGCGGGTGAATCGATGACCTATTGTTGCGGAATTCTGGTGCGCGAAGGACTGGTGATGTTCGCCGACACGCGCACCAATGCCGGTGTCGACAATATTGCGACCTTCCGCAAGCTGCATGTCTTCACCAACCCCGGCAAGCGCATCGTGGCGCTTGCGTCGGCCGGTAATTTGTCGATCAGCCAGTCCGTCGTCAGCATCCTTACCGAAGGCTACGACAATCCGGAAACCGGCGAGCACGAAACGTTGATGAATGCGCCGACCATGTTCCAGGCTGCCCAGCGCGTGGGGCACGTGATCCGCACCATCCACTCAACCGAGGGCAAGCCGCTCGAGGCCTCCGATGTGAACTTCGACGTCTCCTTCCTGTTCGGGGGCCAGATCGCCGGCGAGCGCATGCGGCTGTTTATGGTCTATTCCGCCGGCAATTTCATCGAATGCACCACCGACACGCCCTATCTGCAAATCGGCGAGCACAAATACGGCAAGCCGGTGCTCGACCGCGCCGTCAGCTACGGCATGGACCTCTACGATGCGCTCAAGGTCGGTCTCGTATCCATCGACTCGACCATGCGGTCGAATTTGAGCGTCGGCATGCCGATCGACCTGCTGGTGGTGCGGCGCGACACTTGCGATGCCGAGTTGATCTACCGCATCGAGCCGGGGGAGCCGTATTTTACCGACCTGCGCGAACGCTGGTCGGCTGCGCTGCGGGCGGCCCATATCGCCATACCGCGCCCGCCCTACACCAACAGGCGATAATCCGCGACGAACCGGCCGCCAAATTTCAAAAACGGCTTCTTGGCCGTGACGGGCGGTGACGAAATTTACCCGCCGTTAACCGAAGCTACGAATTCCGACACGCCGGTCGCGGCAGCGACTTGTGCGGGCGAACTGCAAGCGAATTGCAATCTTTTTCACCTTATGGTCGAGCCGAACTGACGCCGCAAACAGGGTAGGAAGCGTGATCACTTCGGCGCGGCCGCAAATCGCCGAGGACAACAGCCGGTCGCGTTGGGACCGCGCGCGGTTGCGCTTGGCTGTGCCGAGCGTGGTGATCGTCGCGGTAGCGATAATTTGCCTTCTGGCCGCGGTGCTGACCTCGGCCCGGCGTGCGAACGAAGTTTCGCTCAATCGCGAGCAGCAGCTTATCCAGGAGGCGATCGCAGGGCGCGGCGCGCGCGTCCTGCGCGAAGTTGAGAGCATCGCCGCCACCGGCAGCGCCACCCAGGCCATCCGCGTCGAGCAAGACCGTCAATGGATCGATCGCCGTGTCGGCAATTGGCTGGAAACCTACTTCGACCACGACCTCGTGCTCGTAGTTGACGGTTCCGATCAGGTTGAATACGCGCGCTCGCGCCTTTCCGGCGATGTCGGCGCCGTCGACCTGCCGACCGGGCTTACGGCCCTACTCGATCTGCTGCGCGGGCGGCTTGACGCCCTGCCCGGCCGCACGCTGCCCATCGTACCGGCCAAAGACGCTCTCAAAGCTGGCCGGTCGGCGGCATGGATTGAGAATTTCCTCGACCGTCCGGCGATCGTGGCGGCGGTAGCGGTCGGATCGGAAGACGATCTGGCGCATGGCAATGCAGCCGCGCCGATTGTCGTCTCGATCAAATATATCGACGATGACATGCTGCGCGAGATCGGCGAGCGGCTCCAATTGCCCGCTCTGCGCGAAGCGCAAGATCGCGGGCGCGGCGCCGAGCAGCAAGTCACCGTCCTCACCGACACTCGCGGTCTTGCGATCGCACGTCTTGCCTGGACACCGACGCGGCCCGGCGGCCAGATCGCCGGCAGCCTGCTGCCCTTCGTCGCCATTGCGATCGGCGGCTTCGCGTTGCTTGCCGGCCTGGTGATGCGCCACATCCGCCACACCGCGCAAACCATAACTGCTGGCGAAACGCAGCTTCGCCATCTCGCCTTGCACGATCCGGTTTGCGGGCTGCCAAACCGCATCTATTTTAGCGAACGGCTTGAAAGCGTGATCAGCGAGGTGCGGCGCGGCGGCGCCTCGGCGGCCGTGTTTTACATCGACCTCGATCACTTCAAGGACGTCAACGACACGCTCGGCCACCATATCGGCGATGAGCTCATACTCAACGTCACGCAGCGTTTGAGCCACGTCATGCGCGGCGAAGATCTGGTCGCTCGCCTCGGCGGCGACGAATTCGCCATCATCACCAGCTGCGCATCCGACTCATACTCCCTGCAGGCGATCGCCGGGCGCATCATCTCCGCGGTTTGCGCGCCCTATGCGATCAGCGGCCACAACATCATCATCGGCGCCTCGATCGGCATCGCGGTGATCGACCGCCGCGCCGGCGACGCCGCGGACATCCTGCGCTACGCCGACATGGCGCTGTATCGCGCCAAGAACGAGGGCCGCAACCGCGCCTGTATCTACGACGCGGCGATGGATGCCGACCTATCGCAGCGCAAGCTTCTGGAAGGCGATCTCCTGCACGCGATCCGCAACGACGGTCTCGCCGCCGCCTATCAGCCGATCGTCAACGCCAGCGGCGACGTCATGGTCGCCGTGGAGGCGCTCGCACGCTGGACCCACCCGACCGCAGGCGTGATCCCGCCATCGGTCTTCATCCCGATCGCCGAACACTCCGGGCTTATCGTCGAGCTCGGCGAGTGGATGTTACGCCGCGCCTGCCTCGAAGGCCGCAACTGGCCGGGGCTGACGGTCGCCGTCAACGTCTCGCCGCTACAGTTCCGCCGCTCAGATTTCGTCGACGTGGTCGAGCGCATCCTCAAGGAAACGGAATTCGACGCCAATCGGCTCGAACTGGAGCTCACCGAGAGCACCCTCCTCGGCAACCTCGAGACCGCGGAACTGTCAATGCTGCGACTCAAGGCTATCGGCGTGCGGTTCGCGCTCGACGATTTCGGCACCGGCTATTCGAGCCTGCTCTATCTGCGGCGCTTTCCGTTCGACAAGCTCAAGATTGACAGTAGCTTCGTGCGCTCGATCGAGACGGCCCCCGACGCTGCCGCCATCGTGCATGCCGTCGTCAGCCTCGGCCGCGGCCTCGGCATGCGGGTAACCGCGGAAGGCGTCGAAAACGCCGAGCAACACTTGTTCCTGCGCGCCGCCGGCGTGCATTCGATGCAGGGCTATCGCTTCGGCCGCCCGGGTCCGGCCGACAACATCACTGCGCGGCTCCAATCGCCCGACGACTATCGGGTCGGCAATCCCGACCAGGAAATCGCGCTCGCAAGCTAGACCCGAGCGCGTCATTGCGAGCGTAGCGAAGCAATCCAGACTCCTCAGCCGCCGGCCCTGGATTGCTTCGTCGCTGCGCTCCTCGCAATGACGAAATGCGCAATCCCGGCTACGATAACCACCAACATAGTAGAGGAGGCGCCAATGGCCGCGCACAGGATTGCTTTGGTGACTGGAGCCGGCAGCGGCGTCGGACGGGCGGCAGCGCTGGCGCTTTCGCGCGACGGTTATGCCGTGGTGCTGGCCGGGCGGCGTGCCGACAAGCTCGAAGCAGTAGCCAAAGAAGTCGGCGACAAAACGCTCGTGGTACCGACCGACATCCGGGAGCCCGCCGCGATCCACGCACTATTCGCCAAGACCAAGGAAGTCTTCAGCCGGCTCGACGTGCTGTTCAACAATGCCGGCGTCAGCATGCGCGGCATGCCTTTGGAGGACATCCCGCTTGAGCGGTGGCAATCGATCGTCGCCACCAATCTGACCGGACCGTTTCTCTGTACGCAGGAAGCCATTAAGATCATGAAGGCGCAGGATCCGCGCGGCGGCCGCATCATCAACAATGGCTCGATCTCGGCGCATGCGCCGCGGCCGGGCACCGCCGCCTACACTGCGACCAAACACGCCATCACGGGGCTTACCAGACAGACTTCTCTCGATTGCCGCGCCTACGACATCTGCTGCGGCCAGATCGATATTGGCAATGCCGCTACCCCGCTCACCGAAAAAATGGCGGGAGGCATGCTGCAGGCGGACGGGCGCACGGTGCCCGAGGCGCGCATGAACGTCGACGATGTCGGCCGGGCCGTCGCTTACATGGCAAGCTTGCCACTCGACGCCAATGTCCTGTTCATGACGGTGATGGCCAACAAGATGCCTTTCGTCGGCAGGGGTTGAGGATGCCGATGCTCGACGGCTGGCACGAGTTTTACATTTTGCTGGGTACGGCCGCGGCCGCGCTGGTCGCGCTTTTGTTTGTCGCCGCCTCGATCGGCGCCGGCTATCTCAGCACCGCGCGCGGCAGCCCGACGCACACCTATACCAGCCCGATCGTTTTTCATTACACCTACGTCTTGTTTTTGAGCCTCGCCGCGCTCATTCCGATCAATACCGACTGGTCGCTGGCCGGCATCATCGGCGTGAGCGCAGCGATAGCGCTCGGATATTCTTGTTACATATTTGTCCGCGTCTTGCGCGGCTCCGCCGTCGACCTCGACGACCGGCTCAGTTATGGCGCGAGTCCGCTGGTGGCGTACGCTGCGGCGCTGGCCGCTTCGATCTTCATTTTCATGCGTTCGGACGTCGGGCCGCCGCTTTTGGCCGGCGCCCTGATCCTTCTGTTGTTGATCAACATTCGTAACGCTTGGGATTTGACGTTGTTCTTCGCGCAAAGGCGCGCCGCAGAACAGCCTCCAGGCTCGAAGCAAAGCTAGAGTGGCGAGCGTGACCATCCTCCCCTGCGCAAAACGGGCGGCGGATGAACGAAATCATTCTCGCGACGCGATCCGCGCCCGAGCTACGCCAACCACCAAATCGTCATTGCGAGGAGCGAAGCGACGAAGCAATCCAGAAACGAAAATGCCCCGACTGTATTGCTTCGCAAGAGCTCGCAATGACAAAGAAAAAGGGGAGGCGGAGCGCCGAAAGGCGCATCCAACCATTGTCCGCACCACACCGGCAGATGTTGCCATCTGCAAGTGCGCGGGCGCGGAAGCGGTCCCAGCGGGGACCGCTCGCCTGTCGGCGCTCCACCGCGGCTCTCGTGCGCGGACTTTCGCCCGCTCACTCAGCTCCAGGCCATGCTTCCTGCGACGTGGTTCCGGCGGGCGTTACCCCGCCTTCCCCTGTCCCAGTCCAGTGAAAGCACCTCACGCCCCGGCCGTAGTGCCGGAGAGACTGATGCCCAAAGCCGCCCGGGAGCGGTTTGCGAGACCGCGCGCAGGCACCGCACTCGCCCCACTTCCAGGATCGCATCTAGAAAGCGCCCTTCGATGAGCGAGATTCGATGGGGCTTGTAACCAAAATAGGGACGGATGTCAAGGGCTGTCACGCTATCGGTGTCCCTGGCTTTACCGAACTAACCGATCGCCGTGACCTTGACCTTGGTGCGCGACCGCACTTTGGCCAGCGTCTTCACGTCGCCGAGAGCTTTCGCCCAGATGTTGCACGGACTCGCGAGCCGCGTCTCGTCGCCTTGCGAGATCGGCGTGCGGCCGAAGCCGATGGCGATGGCGTGTCCTTCCGGCCAATAAGCAATCTCGCTGGGCGTGACGATCGCGCGCGCTCCCTTTTCGGCGGCGACCTTCACCGGCACTTCGAAATAGACCTCCTCGCCCCACGTAAGCGCTGACCCGGTAATCGGCAGCGCCGCCGCAATAGCTTTGGCGGTGGGAGTGTCGAGGAGTTCGGCGTCGAGCGTGACCGAGCCGAAGTCGAAGCAAATGCGCATGGTCAACGCCAACATTATCCTCCCCTGTACAAACGGGCGAGGATGATTTCGGCGCGCTGCACCTCTACGCGACGGAGTGTGTAAGATTGACGGATGACGCTGTTCAGTGACCTGCACCGCCTCCTCCCCGGCACGCTGCTCTGCATCGCCATCACCATTGCGGCGACGGCCTTGCAGGCCGTCGAAGTCAAACTCGCCGGACAGCCCTACCTCGAAGCGCTGGTACTGGCGATTCTGCTTGGCGTCGCCATCCGCAGCGCCTGGACGCCGGGCGCGCAATGGAATCCCGGCATCAATTTCAGCGCCAAATTCGTGCTCGAAGTCGCCATCGTGATCCTTGGCGCCTCGGTCAGCGTCACCACTATTTTGGCGCTCGGCCCGGCGCTGATCCTGGGCGTCGCCTCGATCGTCGCGCTTTCGATCGGGTTTAGCTATGGCTTCTGCCGGGCCATGGGCCTGCCGCTGCGCATGTCGGTTCTCGTTGCCTGCGGCAATTCGATCTGCGGCAACTCCGCCATAGCGGCGGTGGCGCCGGTGATCGGCGCCGACAGCGACGATGTCGCGTCCTCGATCTCTTTCACCGCCGTATTGGGCGTGGTCGTCGTGCTCGGCCTGCCGCTCCTGGTTCCCCTCCTGCGATTATCGCTGACGCAGTATGGTGTGCTGGCCGGATTGACCGTCTATGCCGTACCGCAGGTGCTGGCGGCGACATTGCCGATCGGGGCCCTCAGCAACCAGGTCGGCACCGTCATCAAGCTCGTGCGTGTCTTAATGCTCGGGCCCGTGGTGCTCGGCTTCTCGTTGTTCGGAGGCAAGCTTCGGCCGCATTCCGAAAGCGACAAAACCCGCCGGCGGCCGCGCTTCGATGAGCTTGTGCCGTGGTTCATCGTCGGGTTCCTTGCCGTGCTGATCGTCCGTTCGCTCGGCCTCATTCCGCAAATCATATTGCCTGCGACGACGCGCATTGCCGCGCTATTGACGACAATCGCCATGGCCGGCCTGGGCTTGGGGGTTGATGTTCGCGTCGTGGCGCGCACCGGCGTGCGCGTGACGCTTGCCGTGAC
>CAYVPC010000115.1:0-10880 GCA_964453555.1 uncultured Hyphomicrobiales bacterium
CGCGCTGGCTCGGCGGCACGCTGACGAACTGGAAGACTGTATCCAATTCGATCAAGCGGCTGCGCACGCTCGACGAGATGCTCTCGTCCAACGAGGCGCAGGGCTACACCAAGAAAGAGCGGCTGACGCTGCAACGCGAGCGCGACAAGCTCGACCGCGCGCTCGGCGGCATCAAGGATATGGGCGGACTGCCGGACCTCGTGTTCGTCATCGATACCAACAAGGAAGACATCGCGATCAAGGAAGCAAAGCGGCTCGGCGTTCCGGTCGCCGCCGTGGTTGACACCAATTGCGATCCGGACGGCATCACCTATGTCGTGCCCGGCAATGACGACGCAAGCCGCGCCATCACGCTCTACTGTGATCTGGTGGCCAAGGCGGTGATCGACGGCATCTCGCGCGGGCAGGGCGAACGGATCGACCTCGGCGCGCAGGCCCGTCCTCCGGCGGTCGAGGAGTTGCCTAGCGAGACCGACAAGCTCGGCTTCCAGCCACTGTCCGGACCGCGCGGCGTCGCCGACGACCTCAAGAAATTTCCCGGCGTGTCGCCGGCGATCGAGAAGCAGCTCAACGACCTCGGCATCTTCCACGTCTGGCAGATCGCCGAATTGTCGCCGGTTGCCGCGCACAAGATCGGCGAGGAGGTCGGTTTGCCCGGCCGCGTCGAGGGCTGGATTGCGCGCGCGAAGGAACAGATGGCGACCGAGGCCGAGTGACCGTCATTCCGGAGCGCCGCACGGCGGCGGGCTCGGAATTCATAACCACAAGACGTGATTTCTCAGCTCCGAGTGCCTATTTTTCGTAGTGCGGCGTTTAAGGGTTCCAGCTCATCGCTTCCGCCTTCGCGCCCTTCGCTACGGCGGACTCAAAACCCTCCGAAGCTCGCGCAGCGGGCGTAGGAGAGTCGTTCGGCCCCGCAACGATGAAGCGCAGGTGACAGGGAAAGACGGCAATGGCGAATATCACCGCGAACATGGTGAAAGAGCTCCGCGACAAAACCGGAGCCGGGATGATGGATTGCAAGGCGGCGCTCGGCGAGTCGGGCGGCGATCTGGAAGCCGCGGTCGATTGGCTGCGCAAAAAAGGGTTGGCAAAGGCCGCCAAGAAGGCCGGCCGCGTCGCCGCCGAGGGCTTGATCGGCGTCGCGCTCGCCGCCAACAAGGGCATCCTCGTCGAGGTCAACTCCGAAACCGATTTCGTGGCCCGCAACGATTTGTTCCAGGGCCTGGTGAAGATGATCGCCGACGTCGCGCTCGATATCGGCGGTGACGTCGAGAAAATCCTCGCCGGGCGCGTCGGCGACCGCACCGTCGCCGATGCCATCAGCGAAACCATCGCTAAGGTCGGCGAGAATATGACCTTGCGCCGCGCTGCGGGCCTGCGCGTCGGCAACGGCATCGTGGCGAGCTACGTGCACAATTCCGTCAGCGACGGGCTCGGCCGCATCGGCGTGATCGTCGCGTTTGAATCGTCAGGCAACGCCGACGAGCTCAAGGCGTTCGGCCGCATGGTGGCGATGCACGTGGCGTCCGCCAACCCGCAGGCGACCGAGGCTTCCGGCCTCCCGGCGGCGACGATCGAGCGCGAGAAGAACGTGCTGGCCGAGAAGTTCAAGGCGCAGGGAAAGCCGGCTAACGTCATCGACAAGATCGTCGAGTCGGGGCTTAAGACCTTCTACAAGGAGGTCTGCCTGCTCGATCAAGGTTTCATTTTCGACGACAAGAAGAGCGTGGCGCAGGCGCTCAAGGAAACCGAGGCGCGGGCCGGAGCGCCGATCAAAATCGTCGGTTTCGTGCGTTACGCGCTTGGTGAGGGCATCGATCGGCCCGGTGGAGATTTCGGCGGCGAAGTTGCGGCGCTCGCGGGCGCGCATTAAAGCATGATCGCACCGGCGCGCCGGTAACGGCGAGGGGCGAAATGTGACGATGGCGAGATCGAATTACCGACGGGTGATCGTCAAGCTCTCGGGCGAAGCCTTGAGCGGACCGGAGACTTTCGGAATCCATCAGCCGACGATCGACGAATTCGCCGCCGATCTGGTTGCCGCCCATAAGCTCGGCATCGGCCTCGGCGTGGTGGTCGGCGGCGGCAACATCCTGCGCGGAGGGCAGATCTCCCAGGACGGCCTGTCGCGGCCGACCGCCGATTCGATGGGCATGCTGGCGACCGTGATGAACGCGCTCGTGCTTGAAACCGCCATCGAGCGCGCCGGCGTCAGCGCCCGCACCATGTCCGCGCTCGCCATGCCCCAAGTCTGCGAAACCTATGAGCGCCAGCGCGCGCTTCGCCATCTCGAGGACGGCCGCATCATCGTTTTCGCCGGCGGCACCGGCAATCCGTACTTCACCACCGATACGACCGCGGTGTTGCGCGCCGCCGAGATGGGTTGCGACGCCGTGCTCAAGGCGACCGACGTCGACGGGGTCTATACCGCCGACCCCAAGCGCGATCCCAAGGCCAAGCGCTACGAGCGGCTCGACCACCAGGAGGCGCTCGACCGCAACCTGAAGATCATGGACGCTACAGCGTTCGCGCTTGCCCGGGAGAACCGGATGCCTATCATCGTTTTCTCGATCCGCCAGAACGGCGCGATCGAGACTGTCTTGCGCGGCAAAGGTCACTTCACCACTGTCGGCTGACGGCGCGCTTGGACAGCGCGCAAAACGGCAGCTGGATCGCGGAGGGCGCCATGGCAACAGCGACATTTGACATGAACGACATCAAGCGCCGCATGCAGGGCGCGATCGCCGCGCTCAAGCAGGAGCTGGCGGGATTGCGCACCGGACGCGCGTCGAGCGGGCTGCTCGAACACCTCCAGGTTGAGGCCTATGGCAGCAACATGCCGCTCAACCAGTTGGCCACCATCGCCGTTCCGGAACCGCGGCTCTTGAGCGTCCAGGTTTGGGACAGGTCGATGATTCACCCGATCGAAAAAGCCATTTCAGCTGCCAATCTCGGCTTGACCCCCTCGACCGAAGGGCAGGTGATCAAGCTGCGGGTACCCGAAATGAACGAGGATCGGCGGCGTGAAATCGTCAAACTCGCCCATAAGTATACCGAGGCGGCGCGGGTAGCGGTGCGTCATGTCCGCCGCGACGGCCTCGATCTCCTCAAGAAACTGGAGAAGGAACACAAGATCAGCGAAGACGAGCACGAACGGCATTCCGGCGAGGTGCAGAAAGCGACCGACGCGATCATCGCCGAAGTCGACAAGCTTCTCGCCGGTAAGGAAAAGGAGATCATGACGGTTTGAGCGACGCGGCCCGATCGAGAGAACAGGCACAGCCGCCGCTTCCCGAGAGAAGCGACGGCTTCGATGTGCCGCGGCACGTCGCCATCATCATGGATGGCAACGGGCGCTGGGCCGCGGCGCGCGGTCTGCCGAGGGTCGAGGGTCACCGGCGCGGCGTCGAAGCGCTGCGAAGCGCCGTGCGCGCCGCCGCCGATATCGGCATTTCGTTCTTGACCATTTTTTCCTTCAGTTCGGAGAACTGGTCGCGCCCGCCGTCGGAAATCAGCGACCTGATGGCGCTATTGCGCCGGTTCATCCGCAAAGACCTCGCCGAACTGCACAAAAGCAATGTGCGCGTGCGCATAATCGGCGATCGCGGCGGCCTCGAACGCGACATTTGCCTGTTGCTTCAAGAGGCGGAAGATCTGACGCGCGGCAATGATGGGCTGACGCTAGTCGTCGCCTTCAATTACGGGGCACGCCAGGAAATTGCCCAGGCGGCGCGGCGGCTCGCGGTCGAGGTGGCGGAGGGACGGCTTTCGGCCGACGACGTGTCGGCGGAGCGGCTTGGCAGCTATCTGCACGCACCCGACATTCCCGACCCCGACGTGATTATCCGCACCAGCGGCGAGCAGCGGCTCTCCAATTTCCTGCTTTGGCAGGCAGCCTATAGCGAGCTCGTTTTCCTGCCGATCAACTGGCCGGATTTCGACCGCGCCGCGCTCGAAGGCGCAATCGCGGAATACCGCCGCCGGGAGCGCCGCTTCGGCGGCTTGGCCGCCAACGCCGGATCGTGAAAGCTTAAAGACGTGAGTGAGCCCGATGATCGCGACGGCGAGCCCGGCGAGGGGAGCAGCGCGAGCAATTTGAAACTGCGGATCGCTTCGGCCACCGTGCTGGCGCCGCTCGTCCTGATCTGCACCTATTTCGGCGGCTGGCTGTTTGTCATTTTGTGCGTCGTCGCGGCCGGCGGCATCCTCTGGGAATGGACGTGGCTGGTCGCGGGCCGCGCCGACGCGCGCGTTCTCGTGGCCGGGTGGATTGGGCTGCTCCTCGCCGGCGCCCTGGTCGGCCTGGGGCTTCCGGGTGCCGCGGCCGGCGTGATTGCCATCGAGGCGGTGCTGGCGGGGCTTGCGGTCACCGCGTTCCCCAGTGACGGCGACGATACCCTGGAACCTGGTGTGTGGGCCGCCGGCGGCGTGATCTATGCCAGCCTCGCGCTGATCCCTCCCGTTATCGTCAGAAATGACCCTCAATGGGGTCTCATGGCACTTTTATTTCTCTTCGCAACCGTTTGGATTACTGATATTTTCGCCTACTTCTGTGGGCGGACGATTGGCGGGCCTTTGCTCTGGCCGAAAGTCAGTCCAAAGAAGACTTGGTCGGGGGCGATCGGGGGTCTCGTCGGCGGGATTGTGGCAGCGCTGGCGGTCGCCTATGCGGGCGGGATCGCAAAGCTGGGGATTATCGGAATCATGGCGTTGTTGCTTTCGGGCTTGGCGCAGGCCGGCGATCTGTTCGAATCCGGGGTTAAGCGGCGTTTCGGCGCGAAAGACGCCAGCGGACTTATTCCCGGCCACGGCGGGCTGATGGACCGGCTTGACGGCCTGCTGATTGCGGCATTCGCGGCTCTCCTCATCGGCATGCTGCGGGCGGGAGCAGGTTCGCCGGCCCGCGGCTTGCTGGTATGGTAAGCCGATGATGCAAAAGCAGCCTCTGGCGCGCGCTGAGCTGTCGCCCGTGCCGCGGACGGTGACGCTGCTTGGCGCCACCGGCTCGATCGGTACGAGCACCGTCGATCTCCTCCGCCAGGAGGGCTCCCGTTACCGGGTCGAGGCTGTGACCGCGCATCGCAATGGAGCGGCTCTGGCGCGGCTCGCGCGCGAGCTCGGCGCTAGCTTTGCGGCGGTCGCCGACCCCGAAGCGTATAGCGAACTCAAAGCCGAACTCGCCGGCACGCGCATCGAAGCGGCGGCCGGTGCCGACGCCATCGTCGAAGCTGCGCAACGCCCGGCCGATTGGGTGATGGCGGCAATCACCGGCGCCGCAAGCCTGCGGCCGACGCTCGCCGCCGCCGAACGCGGCGCCACGGTCGCGCTCGCCAACAAGGAATGTCTCGTCTGCGCCGGCGCCTTGTTCATGCGCCGCGCCGCCGCCGCGGGCGCCAACGTCCTGCCGGTCGATTCCGAGCACAATGCCGTCTTCCAGGCGCTGGGTGCCGGTCGCCGCGAGGACGTACGCCGCATCGTGCTGACCGCTTCGGGAGGACCGTTCCGCACCCTTTCGCTCGATGCGATCCGCAAAGTCACCGTCGAGCAGGCGCTTAAGCACCCGACCTGGTCGATGGGACCGAAGGTCACGATCGACTCGGCGACGCTGATGAACAAGGGCCTCGAACTCATCGAGGCGCATCATCTGTTCGCCTTGGGCCACGACGCGCTCGATGTCGTCGTGCATCCGCAATCGGTCGTGCACGGTCTGGTGGAATTCCGCGACGGCTCGATCGTCGCGCAACTCGGCTCGCCGGACATGCGCATTCCGATCGCGCATACGCTGGCGTGGCCGGTGCGCATGGGCACGCCGGCGGCGCGGCTCGATCTCGCGCGGCTTGCCACGCTGACATTCGAGGAGCCCGATACGGTACGTTTCCCGGCATTGGCGCTGGCGCGCCGGGCGCTTGCCGCCGGCGGAGCCGCCCCGACGGTGCTCAACGCGGCCAACGAAATCGCAGTCCGCGAATTCATCGACCGGCGGCTCGGATTTGCCGGTATTCCCGCGCTGGTCGAGGCAACGCTCGATGCAGCGGAACGGCGTGGCGCAATGGCCGAGCCCCAATCGGTGGAGGAAGCGCTCGCCATTGACCATAACGCAAGAAGGTTGGCGGCCGACCTCTTGCCCGAAATTGCCGCAATGGCATCCTAGGGTTAACACTGGGTCGGGAAATTCGAGGCGCGCGGGTGGTCAACGTCATGGGGCCGTACGTATTGTCGCAATTGCATGCGCTCGGCGGCGGCGTTGTCGGGTATCTCATTCCCTTTGTGTTCGTGCTCAGCCTGGTAGTATTTTTCCACGAACTTGGCCATTTTCTGATCGCCCGTTTGTGCGGCGTGCGCGTCCTCGTCTTCTCGATCGGCTTTGGGCCGGAAATCGTCGGCTTTAACGACCGCCACGGGACGCGCTGGAGAATTTCCGGCATCCCGCTCGGCGGCTTCGTCAAGTTTTTCGGCGACGAGAACGCGGCAAGCGTTCCGGACACCGAAAAGCTTGCGAGCATGGACGCGGCCGAACGCTCCCAAAGCTTCGTGTTTCAACCGGTGATCAAGCGCGCGGCCATTGTCGTAGCCGGCCCGCTAGCGAACTTTCTCCTGGCTATCGCGATCTTCAGCGGCGTGTTCGCGCTGCACGGCAAGCCGACCATGAGCGCCCGGGTCGACAAAGTGGAAGCGGGCAGCCCGGCGGATCTGGCGGGATTCAAGCCGGGCGATCTGGTGGTGGCGATCGATGATCGCCCGATCGAGAACTTCGCCGAAATGCAGCATGTCGTCAGCGAAAGCGCGGGCGAGGTCCTCCACATCACCGTTCGGCGCGACGGCGCGTTGCTGAGATTAGAAGCCACGCCGGCGCTGCAGGAGCGAAAAGACGTGTTCGGCAACGTCAGCCGCATCGGCGTACTGGGCATCCAGCGCGTACCGGCGGCAGAAGACGTGAAAGTTCAGCCGGTACCGCCGCTGCCGGCGGTGTGGATGGGCGCGACCGAATGCTGGAACGTCGTTGATCAGACGCTGCGCTATGTCGGCGGCGTCATCATCGGCACCAAGCCCGCGAACCAGCTCGGCGGCCCGATCCGCATCGCGCAGATGTCGGGGCAGGTGGCAAGCTTTGGCTTTGTGCCACTTATCCAGCTCGCTGCCGTGCTCTCGGTGTCGATCGGGCTGATCAATTTGTTTCCGATTCCGCTGCTCGATGGCGGTCACCTTTTGTTCTTTTTGATCGAGGGGGTGCGGGGCCGGCCGCTTTCCGAACGAGCCCAAGAAGTAGGGTTCCGCATTGGCCTCGCTATCGTCCTGATGTTGATGATATTTGCAACTTTCAATGACATCGTTCATCTGACGACATCCTAGGCGCCATCCAAAACTGTCCTGCCGACCGGGGTGGCAGGGCAAATAAGCGCGCCGAATCAATGCGGAGCGGCATTGTCACGGACTTGAGACGTAGGCTGAGGGAGACTCGAGCAACCCGCCCTGGGGGCGGCCACGGGGTTAATAAGGGCGCTTTGCGCATGGACATGTGTGTGTGGGTAAGACGAGGGCTTGTCGTGGCCGGCTTGCTCCTCGCCGTAACGTTGTTTGGCGTTGGCAGCGGGGCGTCGCGGGCGCAGACCGCGCCGCTCGATGCAACCTCTAGTTCTATCGTGGTAGAAGGCAACCGGCGCGTTGACGCCGACACCATCCGCTCGTACTTCAAGGTCGCGCCGGGCGAGCACCTCGATGCCGCCAAGATCGACAGCGCGCTCAAGGCGCTTTACGCCTCCGGCCTGTTCCAGGACATCCGCATCTCGCAATCGCATGGCAAGCTGGTCGTTACCGTGGTCGAAGCGCCGGTGATCGACCGCCTTGCGTTCGAGGGCAACAACAAGATCAAAGACGAGCAGATCCAGCAGGAGATCCAGTCGAAAGCGCGCGGCACGCTTTCGCGCGCCACCGTGCAGGCCGACGTCCAGCGCATCATCGAAGTCTATCACCGCAACGGACGCTTCGACGTCAGCGTCGTGCCGAAAATTGTTGAACGGCCGAACAATCGCGTCGATCTGATTTTCGAAATCAAGGAAGGCGAGAAGACCGGCGTCAAGACCATCAACTTCGTCGGTAATCATGCCTACTCGTCGTACCGGCTCAAAGACGTAATCAAAACGTCAACGTCGAACCTCCTGAGTTTCCTGCAGACCACGGACGTCTACGATCCCGACCGCATCGAAGCCGACCGCGACCTGATACGGCGCTTCTATCTCAGCCACGGCTACGCCGACGTGCAGGTGGTCTCCGCCGTCGGCGAATACGATCCGGCGCAGAAGGGCTTCCTCATCACGTTCACGATCGAAGAAGGGCCGCTCTACCGCTTCGGCGCTGTCGATATTCAATCCAACATCCGCGCCGTCGATCCGCGCACGTTGCGGCCGGTGCTGCGCATGCACCCGGGCGATGTCTATAACGGCGACGCGCTCGAGAAGACGGTCGAGAATCTGACCGTCGAGATCACCAAGCACGGCTATCCCTTCGCCACGGTGCGGCCGCGCGGCGACCGCGACCCGCAAACGCGCACCATCGGCGTCGTCTTCGTCGTGGATGAAGGCGCGCGCGCTTACATCGAGCGCATCAATATCCGCGGCAATACCCGCACCCGCGATTACGTGATCCGGCGCGAATTCGACATCTCCGAAGGCGACCCGTACAACCGTGCGCTGGTCGATCGCGCCGAGCGGCGCATCAAGAATCTGAACTTCTTCAAGACGGTGAAGATCACCAACGAGCCGGGCTCGGCGCCCGACCGGGTAGTGATCAACGTCGACGTCGAGGAGCAATCGACCGGCGATTTCTCCGTCATGGGCGGCTATTCGACCGCCGACGGCTTTATGGGCCAAGTGTCGATCTCCGAACGCAACCTGTTCGGCACCGGCAGGTTCGCCAGAGCGTCGGCGACCGTCGGCCAATATATCCGCGGCGTCGAGTTCAGTTTCGTCGAGCCCTATTTCCTCGACCAGCGCATGTCCGGCGGTATCGACCTCTTTGCGCGCGAGACGCTCGCGAGCCCGTATCTGTCCTACGGAACGGAAAATGTCGGCACTAACCTGAAACTGGGCATCCCGCTGCGCGAAGATCTGAGCCTGCAGCTGCGTTATTCGATCTTTTGGCAGACGATTACGATTTCGGGGTCGCTGAGCGATTGCGCCAACGTCAACCCGAATTTCTCAACGACATTCCCGACGGTCAATGCGATCGGTGCTTTGGGTGGTCCGTCGGCCACGGCGGCGCTGTTGGCGGCGTATCCGGGCTATGCGGCTGCCTTTGCCAGCGGCGCCCAATCGAACTGTCTTTTCTCTACCTCGCCTGGCGTCATATCGCCGATCTTCGAGTCCTCGCTGCCGGTGCGCTTTGAAGCGGCCCAGGGCGGGTATCTCACTTCGCTCGCCGGCTACGGCCTGACTTACAACACGCTCGACAACAACAAGAAACCGACCAGCGGTCTGCTCGTCAGCTTCGGCCAGGATTTCGCCGGTCTCGGCGGTAACGCCTATTACATGCGCTCGGTCGCGGACATGCGCAGTTATTACGAGATCGTCTCCGATCTCGTCAGCATCGTTCATTTGCAGGGCGGCGACATCCTCGGCTTCGGCGGTTGCCCGGCGGCGAATGCCTGCGCTTCCAACAGCGGCTATGTGCGCATGCTCGACGATTTCAAGATGGGCCCGAACGTCGTGCGCGGCTTCCAGCCCGCC
Organism: uncultured Hyphomicrobiales bacterium; assembly: GCA_964453555.1. Lineage (GTDB taxonomy): Bacteria > Pseudomonadota > Alphaproteobacteria > Rhizobiales > Xanthobacteraceae > BOG-931. The sequence continues at coordinate 9,726 of CAYVPC010000115.1, forward strand.
GGCTTCGGACCGCGCGACGTCACGTCGGCCACGTCAAACGACGCGCTCGGGGGCACTCATTATTGGGGCGCAAGCTTCGAAGTGCAATACCCGCTATTCTTCATGCCGAAGGATGCCGGCCTGCGCGCCGCGTTCTTCGTCGATTCCGGCGCCGAATGGGGCTACAAGGGCGAGACCTCGTGGCCTGCCAACGGCGAAGTCAACGGCACAATAAGCCCGGCCGGCGGCACTCCTTACGTCTGCGGCAACTGCGCCATGCAATATGTCGACAGCCCCGCGCCGCGCGTGTCGGTGGGCGGCAGCGTGATCTGGGATTCTCCGTTCGGTCCGCTGCGTTTCGATCTGGCCTATCCGCTGCTCAAACAGCCGTACGACCGCACGCAATTCTTCCAGTTCGGCGGCGGTACGCGGTTCTGATCGCGCAGTGCGATCGCCGCCGCCGACAATGCCGGATTTTTCCCCAGACAACCGTGAACTAACGATCGACGAGATCGTCGCGCTGACCCACGCCAAACCGCGCGCGAACGTTCCGCTCGACCGGCGCATCGTCAACATTGCGCCGCTCGACACCGCCCGCCCGAACGACATCAGCTTCCTCGACAGCGCCAAATATCTCGACGCGCTTAAGGTCACCCGCGCCGGCGCGTGCCTGCTGGCGCCGCGGTTCGAGGCCACGGCGCCGGATCGGCTGGCGGTGCTGGTCACGGCGGAGCCCTACCGCGCCTTCGTCGCCGTGACGCGTGCGCTGTTTCCGTCGGCGCTGCGGCCGTCCTCGCTGTTCGGCGCGCACGGCCGCACCGCGGGTGCGCAAGTGCATCCGTCCGCGCGCATCGAGGCGGGCGTAACCATCGATCCGCTGGCGGTGATCGGCCCCGGCGCCGAAGTCGGCGCAGGCACGCTGATCGCCGTCGGCGCGGTGATTGGCCCGAACGTCGCCATCGGACGCGATTGCGCCATCGGCGCCGGCGCCACCTTGCAGCACGCGCTGATCGGCGACCGCGTGATCGTCCATCCCGGCGCCCGCATCGGCCAGGACGGCTTCGGCTACCTCCCGTCTCCGCAGGGTCACCTGAAAATCCCGCAGAGCCGCCGCGTCATCATCCAGGACGACGTCGAGATCGGCGCCAACACCACGATCGATCGCGGCTCGACCCG
>CAYVPC010000116.1:0-10871 GCA_964453555.1 uncultured Hyphomicrobiales bacterium
AGTCGCCGCCTTCGAGCGGAATTTTCTTGGCGTAGACCCGATAGGCCTTGATCGCCGCGTTGATGGCGGCCGGATCGCCGGTCAGTCCGCGCAAATGCGGATCGAAGTTGGACAGATAATCCTTGATGACCGCCGGCGTGTCCCGCTCCGGATCGACGGTAATGAACACGGCTTCGGTGCGGCCGGCGTCGTTGCCGAGTGCCTTGATGACCTCGGAAATCTCGAACAGGGTGGTCGGACAGACGTCCGGGCAGTGGGTGTAACCGAAAAACACCAGGAACGGGCGGCCCTTCAAGTCGCGGTCGGTGACCAGCCGGCCGTCCTGGTCCTCAAGCTGAAACGGTCCGCCGACCGCGGCGATGGCAGGTCCGATCGGCGATCCGGAACGTCCGGTGATCTGGACGATGACGACAAACACCACCACCAGCCCGCACAGGAATGCGCCGAGCATCGGCAGGACGCGGGAGGCTCGCAAAGGCGCGCTCAAACGCTTCTCCTTCAACCGAAGCAGGCGACAAAGCCGGCGCGGATGGTCTCGAAGAACACCGCGGTGCCGAAATGGGCCCACAGCCAAAGTGTGCCGGCGAGCGCAAGTATAGTCCCGGCTGCGGCGGTCAGGAGCGGACGCGACGTCAAGCGTGGTGCGACAGTCTCTCGCATCGGCCTATCCCGGCACCGGGTAGATAGGCCGGAATATGGCGGCCGACAACCGCCGGTTTTTGGGCGGGAAACCTTGGCTAGCGGCAGGCGCTGTAGAGGGCGGCGAGTTCGCGCCCGCGCATCGCGATGATGCGCGGCGTCAGGCCGCCATGCCGTTCGATCCAGTTACGGATCCGCGGCGGATAAATCCGCATCACCAGCCGCGTGCCGGCGCGTGTCGGCACCAGCGAGCGACTGGCGTCGTCATAATACGAGGCGGCGTGGAACCCGAGCACCGCGCGCGGCGTCACGCAAACCCTGGACGGCGGAATGAAGGCCGTAAACAGGGTGCAGGCCGACAGGCATGGCCCGTCGATGACCAGCCGTTCGCCGGATTCGCGCATTTCCTGGAACTTTTGCAGATACAAGCTTATTTCGCCGCCGGGATCGTTGGTGACGCGCACGTCCGCGAGCGCCATAGTCGTGACGAGGACCGACGCGAGTGCGCCGGCCAACGCTGCCTGCCATTTCATGCTAAGTCCCTTCCCCGTTCGCTGGCGACCATCCCCTGTCATTGTGGCGAGAGTTCGGAAAGCGGTCTCTCCTATTTCGGATTTTTGCGGCGCGGAACTTTGCGATTTTTGGATTGCCGTTGCGCAAAACGCCCGCCGCTTGCGGGCGCGGAAGGCGCGCGGACCTCCGGTTTCCTGATGCTATAGTGCGGGGCCCAGGGCGGCATGAGCTGGCGGCAAGCCGGCGATATGCGAGGAAACGATCGGTTGGATCATGGACACTTCAGTTACCGGCAAGACCAACGTCACGGATTACTCCACGGCCTATTACCTGCTCGAAGGCCTCAAGGAAGTCGGCATCGATTATCTGTTCTGCAATTTCGGCACCGATCACGCGCCGATCATCGAGGAGATGGCGCATCGCCGAAAGCTCGGCCAGGCGATTCCCGGTGTGGTTCGCTGCCCGCACGAAAATACGGCGGCGCACATGGCAGCCGGCTATGCGCTGGTCACCGGGCGCGGCCAGGGCGTCGTTGTGCACGTTGACGTCGGCACCGCCAACGCCGCCAACGGCATGCACAATATGTATCGCAGCCGCCTGCCGGTGCTGCTGATGGCCGGCAAGGCGCCTTACACGATGCACAACGAACTGGTCGGCACCCGCGACACCCATGTGCATTTCGTGCAGGAGCCGTTCGATCAGGGGAGTTTGGTGCGGCCCTACACCAAGTGGGAATGGACCTTGCCCTCCGGCGTCGTCGTCAAGGAAGCGCTCCGCCGCGCCTATTCGATCATGCAAAGCGCGCCGCGCGGCCCGGCGTATCTGATGATGCAGCGCGAAACCTTGACCGAGCATTGGGGCATCGACGAAATCCGCCGCTATCCCGCCGAGACTTTCCCCGAACTGGCGGGCGCCGGCGCCGATCCGGATTTGATCGCGGCGCTCGCCGACCGGCTGATCGCGGCTGAAAATCCGATCCTGATCACCGGCTATGGCGGCGCCGATGCGCTGGCCGCGCGGAAGATCGACGAGGTCGCGCAATTCGCCGGCATCCCGGTCTACGAAGGCAACTCGAAATGCAACGTCTCGACCGAGAGCCCGTGCTTCGCCGGCTTCTCACCCGACGACGCCGTGCCGGACGCCGATGTCGGCATGCTGGTGGACGTAGAAGTGCCCTGGTTCCCGGCCGAAGTGAAACCGAACGATAAGTCGTTCTGGGCGCATATCGACGTCGACGTGCTCAAGCTCGGCTCGCCGATGTGGACATTCCCGGGGCATCTGCGCTTGCAGGGCAGTAGCGGACGTATCCTCGATCAGTTGCTGACCGCGTTACGGGCAAAGGCGACGCCGCGTTTCAAGGCGGCCGCGGCGGCGCGGCTCGATCGGCTCAAAAGCGCGCGCAAGGACCGTCTGGCGCAGGCCGCAAAACTTGCGGCCGACCGGGGCAAGTCCGGCGCGATCAATCCGCATTATTTCATGGCGGAGCTCGCCAAGGTGCTGGACGACCAGGACATCGTTTTCAACGAGGCGGTCACCAACACCGGCGCCGTGCTGCTGCAGATTCCGCGCCGGCTGCCCAATACGGCGTTCAACACCAATGGCGCCGGGCTCGGCTGGTCGGGGGGCATGGCGCTCGGCGCTCGGCTTGCCGCGCCCGACCGCATGATGGTGCAGGTGGCCGGCGACGGCAGTTTCTATTTCAACAATCCGAGCTCGATCTTTGCGGTCGCGCAGCAATACAAACTGCCGATCCTCTCGATCATACTCGACAATTCGGGCTGGTCGGCGGTCAAGCAATCGACCTTGCGCGTCTTCCCCGACGGCCTCGCGCACGCCAGCGACGAATTCGAGTCGAAGCTCGCGGCCAAGGTGGAGTTCACCAAGGTCGCCGAGGCGTTCGGCGCTTACGCCGAGAAGGTCGGCGATCCGGCCGACGTGCCGGCGGCGATCGCCCGCTGCGCCAAGGAAGTGCGCGGCGGCCGCGCCGCGCTGCTGCACGTCATGGTGACGCGGCTGTAGCGCGTCAGACTTTCTACGGCCGGTAATCGGCCGCTACGGTCGCATCGCTCTGCGGCGCGCCCATCGCGTTGAAGATCGGCGTCAGCACGACCGCGATCACCAGATTGAGCACCACGGTGTAGAACGCGGTATAGCCGGGGAAGCTGTAGCCGCCGATCGCCAACGTATAGTTCGACGTCAGGTTGGCGGCGAAGGCGATCGACGTGCCGGTGGAAATTCCGACCGCCCAGCCGATCAGTAGCGCCCAGTCGTTGAACCAGCGGGTATATGTGCCGAGCATCACGGAAGGCAGCGTCTGGATGATCCAGATGCCGCCGAGAAGCTGCAGCTGGATCGCGTATTGCGTGGGCGCAAAGACGATGAACAGCAGGGCGCCGAATTTCACGATCAGCGACACCCACTTCGCCATCTGCGCTTCCTGCTTGTCGGTCGGATTGGGATTGATGAATTCGCGATGGATATTGCGGGTGTAGAGGTTCGCCGCGCCGATCGACATGATCGCCGCCGGCACCAGCGCGCCGATGCCGATGGCGGCAAAGGCGACGCCGACGAACCACGATGGAAAGGCATGCAGGATCAGCGCCGGGATCGCGAAATTGTTGCCGAATTGCTTGAAGCCGGCGGCAAATTCGGGCAGCGCGCCGACCCCGGCGGCGATGGCGAAGAAGCCAAGCAACGCCAGGAGCCCCAACAAAAACGAATAAGCCGGCAGCATCGCCGCGTTGCGGCGGATGGCGTGGCCGCTGCTGGCGGCGAGAATGCCGGTGACCGAATGCGGATAAAGAAACAGCGCCAGCGCCGACCCGAGTGCCAGCGTGGCGTAAGTGCTGAACGAGCCGGTCGAATAAGCCGCGGGAGCGGCCAACAACACTTTCGCCGCCGGCACCGCGCCAAAGATCTTGCTGAAGCCGCCCAACTGGATCGGGACCAAGATCACGGCGGCAATTGCGGTCACGTAGATCAGGGTGTCCTTGACGATGGCGATCGAAGCCGGCGCGCGCAATCCGCTCGAATAGGTGAACGCCGCCAGGATGATGAAGGCGACGATCAGCGGAATATCGCCGGTATAGCCGGTCGAGGGCACGCCGAGCGCGCCGATCACGACCTGAAGTCCGAGCAGTTGCAGGGCGATATATGGCAACGTCGCGATCAGCCCGGTGACGGTCACCGCCAGCGCCAGCCAGCGATTGCCGAAGCGGCCGCGCACGAAATCGGCGGGTGTGATGTAATTATGCTTGTGGCAGACATACCAAAGCCGCGGGAACACCAGAAACAGGATCGGATAGATCAGGATGGTGTAGGGCACGGCAAAGAACGCAACCGCGCCGGCGCCGAAGGCGAGCGCCGGCACAGCGATGAAGGTATAGGCGGTATAAAGGTCGCCGCCGACCAGGAACCAGGTGATCAGCGTGCCGAACCGCCGGCCGCCCAGCCCCCATTCGTGCAACTGATCAAGGTCGCCCTTGCGCCAATGTGCGGCGGCAAAGCCGAGCCAGGTGATGAAAGCGAACAGCACGACAAAGACGATCAGCGCGGTCCAATTGATATCCTGCACGGCGGCCCTCCCCCAGCGTTTTATTGTTTGATTGTTCAACGTCGGCGTCGCGCGCCTAGTCGTCGGTGGCGAAATAAACGATGGCGGTAAGGATCGCGCCGATGATGACGCAGAGAAGCTGGTACCAATAGAAGAACGGCACGCCGATCCAGGTGGGATCGACCCTGTTGTAGAAGGGCGGCCAGACGACGGTGATGAGCTGAATCAAAAACAGCAGGTACCACCAGCTCCACCCGCTCCGCCGCTCGCTTTGCTGATTCATCGTCTCCCCCCGAACGCCGTTATTGACCGGCTTTGTCGATGCCTGGAGCGGGCGATGGGAATCGAACCCACGACACTCAGCTTGGGAAGCTGATGTTCTACCACTGAACTACGCCCGCCAACGCTGCCAGCATGCCAAGCGCCACGGCACCCCGCAAGGGTTTCCGCGCTATCGCCTGAAATCCAAAGGCGTTTTCAGGCGGCGGTGACGGCGGCGAGAAACTTTTCCATTTCCTTCGACAGCCGGGTGCCGTCCTGTGACAGCAATTGCGCTGAGGTGAGCAGCTGCGCGGACGCCGAGGTAATGCCGGCTGCGCCGTCGTTGACTTCGGCGATATTGGCGACCACGTGCGCGGCGCTTCCGGCCGCTGCTTGCACGTTGGCGGCGATCTTCTGGGTGGTGGCCGCTTGCAGGTCGACGGCGCCGGTGATCGCCGCGGCGATTTCCGAGATGCGCGAGATCGTCGCGCCGATCTCCTTGATGATGCCGACCGAATCCTGCGTCGCCGCCTGCACGCCAGCGATCTGCAGGCCGATCTCCTCGGTCGCTTTCGAGGTCTGGGCCGCGAGCGCCTTGACCTCTTGCGCGACCACGGCAAAGCCGCGGCCGGCATCGCCGGCGCGCGCCGCCTCGATGGTAGCATTGAGCGCAAGGAGGTTCGTCTGCTCGGCGATGGCGGTGATCAGATTGACCACGTCGCCGATGCGGCCGGCCGCCCGCGTCAGCTCGGCGATGCGGGCATCGGCTTTCTCCGCCTGCGTCACCGCTTCGAGCGCGATCCGGGTGGATTCCTGCACCTGCCGGCCGATTTCGCCGAGCGAAGCGATCAGTCGCTCGGTGGCGGCCGACACCGACTGCACGTTCTCCGAAGCTTGCGTCGACGCCGACAGCACCTTGCCAGACAGATCGCGCGTCGCGCCGGCGGTCGCGCTCAAACCCTCGGCGGCGGCTTCCAATTCGGTCGATGACGCCGATACCGAGCGCACGACGCTCGCCACCGCGTTTTCGAACGCGCCGGCGAGCGTTTGCATGTCGGCCTTGCGTTGCTCGCCCGTCCGCCGCGCGGTTTCCTTTTCCGCGGCCTCCAATTGCTCGATGCGGATCAGTTTCTCCTTGAAGGTCTGCGCCGCGCGCGCATTGCCGCCGACCTCGTCACGGCGGCTCGTATAGGGCACGGCAACGTCTTTGTTGCCGCGCGCGAGCTCTATCAGGATTTCGCTGATGCGGCGGATCGGCCGGCTGATCGCGACCGCGCCGAACACCGCGACGCCGACCAGAACCGCGAAAACGAACAGGCCGATGCCGAAATCGAGCCGGCTGACGAAGACGGTTTCGGCATCGGCCTGGGCCTTGCGCTGCTCGGCGGCGGCGATCAATGCGACCGTGGTCGACTCGATCAGCGTGTTCATCTCGGCGCCGAGCTCGGCGCTTGTTTTGACGCTTTCGACCGTGTCGCCGTAGTCCTTTGCCGCGGCGGCGAGATCGCCGGCGACGCGGCCGTAGCTGTTGACCAGCCCGGCGAGCTTTTCGAGCCGCGCCTTGTCGGCGTCGTCGTCGGAGATGACCAGCGCGACTTCGATGTGCCCGGCTGCCGCCGCTTTGGCGGCGTTCAGCCTGTTGAGCGCGCGATCAACTTCGCTCGGCGCGATGGCGAGGCGAATTTCGCGCGTCTCTAGCTGCATGCTGCGCAGATCGTCGGCTGCGCGCAACGCCTCGACGGCGGCCAATTGCTTGCTGTCGGCGGCGATACGCTGCAGCGCCGCGCAGTAATCGCCGATTTGCTGATTGGCCAGCATGCCCGTCACCAAGAGCATGCCGGCGCCGGCGCAAATGGCGAGCTTGGTGCGAATCGAAAAATCGTAAGCAGCCATCGCCCGGCCTGTTGGCAATCCGGGCATGATTAACGTGGCTGGTTAATTCAGGGTAAAACCGGGCGGTCCGGCGGCCCAAAATCATTGGTTCGGCATGGCAAATCGCCGCGCCGCCGGCGGGTTCAGCGGCCTTCAGTTTGCCTTTTCCAGGCTGCTGGGCAGATCCGGAGCGTCGGAATCGTGCACGGCGACGCCAACCATCGGATCGATTGGACGTTCCCATGGCCGGCGATCGAGCGTCCGCATCGTGTCCTCATAACCGGCCTGCCAGCGCCGGCCGATGCCCGCGGCGGTGAAATCGATCTCGCGCAGCAGGTCGTCATTCTCGCGTGGATTGGCGTTGATGCGCACAATGTGCATGAACGTGCCGCAGCCGTAGCCGGCCATCTCTTTCACTTCCGGCGTGTTGCGTTTTTCTTCGGGCAGCATGCGCACGAGCTCGCGCACCATGTGGCGGAGCTGGTGGATATGCTCCTGGCGCGGAATGTGGCTGTCGGCACGGCTGGCATATTGAATGTCGACCTGCCGGCTCATCACGCGCATGATCGAGTCCGGCTCCGGCCCGCTGATCGGGAAAATCTGCACCGTGAACACAACCGAATCGCGCCGGGGATTGTCGTCGAACACGACTTCGATCGGCGTGTTCGAATATAGCCCGCCGTCCCAGTACGGATCGCCGTCGATGCGGATCGCCGGGAATCCGGGCGGCAGCGCGCCGGAGGCGAGCACGTGGTCGAGCGTGATCGGAATGCTGCGGCTGTCGAAATAATGCATCTTGCCGGTCCGCACATTGACCGCGCCGACGGTCAGGCGGGTCTGCTTGCCGTTGATGCGTCCGAAATCGACGACGTCGCTTACCGTCTTGCGGAAATCCTTGATCGTATAGAAGGCGGCTCGCTCGATGCCGACCTCGGCATTGATACCGCCGAACGTGATCGCGTGATTGGGCTGGTAATATCCGGCGACGCCCTGCAACAGCGTCGCCATGGAAGCGGCGCTGGCGGCCGCTTGTTCGCCGAACAGCGTCTCGTGCCACTGCGGCTTGCGCTCGAGGCGGGTCCAGAATCCCTTCATGCGCTCGAACCGCTCGCCGACGTCGTTGCCGGCAATAATGGCGGCGTTGATCGCGCCAATGGAAGTGCCGACGACCCAGTTCGGCTCGATGCCGGCTTCATGCAGCGCCTGATAAACGCCGACCTGATACGCGCCGAGCGCGCCGCCGCCCTGAAAGACCAGGACGACCTGGCCCGGCAGCTTGGGCGGCTCCTTGGCCGTGCCGTGTTTGACGTAAGCCTGGTCCATGCCCGTTGCCTCCCCGCTCGGCCGGCAATCGTACCGGCGGCCCGGCTAATATAAGGGGCAATCGAGCTTTGTTTAGTTCCTGGCCGGGCTCCGCGGCGCGCAAGAGGGGGCGCTGCGGTTACTCTTGCGCAAGCGACTTTAAGAAAAATCGGCAAGGGCGCTTGTGAACGCGCGCTGCACCATGGTGCCGACGAGCGTGCGCCGATAAGCGCCGCTGGCGTGAATATCGTCCGGCGGCTCGACGGCCGAGCGCGCGGCTTCAGCGGCCGCCGCGATCGTTCGATCGTCGATCGCATTGCCGTTGACGGTGTTCTCTGCCGCGGTGATGCGCAGCGGGCGGTCGGCGCCGCCGATGACGCCGATATGCGCGTTGCGCGCCGTTCCGCCGGCGTCCGGGTCGTAAAAAATTGCGGCGCCTGCCAGCGCGAAATCGCCGTGGCGGCGGGCGAACTCGGCAAACCCGAAGCGCCGGCCCGCCGGCCAGGCCGGCAAGCGGATCTCGGTGATGAGTTCGTCGGGCTTAAGCGTCGTCATCAGCGGCCCGAGGAAAAAGTCCGCCGCCGCGATTGTGCGCGGACCCGCTTTGCCGATGGCGGTGATGGCCGCCTCGCAGGTCACGGCCACGCACGGCATCTCGGCGGCCGGATCGGCGTGCGCGATGCTGCCGCCGACCGTGCCGCGATTGCGGATCTGATAATGCGCTACGTGCTCGATAGCCTTGACCAGCAGGGGATGCGCGGCGCGCAAGCGGCCGTCGCCGAGAATATCGCGCCAGCGCACCATGGCGCCGAGGGTCACGCCCTGATCGGATATCGCGATCCGGCCGAGTTCTTCGAGCTTGCCGAGATCGATGATGAGCGACGGCGCGGCAACGCGGAATGCCAGCATCGGCACCAGGCTCTGCCCGCCGGCCAGCGGTTTCGCGTCGCCGTCATGCGCGGCCAACAGCGCAAGCGCTTCGGCGAGGCTGGCCGGACGGACATAGTCGAAAGCTGGTAATTTCATGGCCGGGCGCGTCCCAGATCGAACCGCGGCAGAATGCAGAATTACGCTATTTTTCGTAGCATCGTGTTGCGCGCGCGGTCAAACGCCTCAACGCGCGGTCCTGTCTCGACTTTTCCGTGCGATCCCGCTAAGCGGGCGCCTCGGTTGCAAAGGTTGGCCCGCGAGAGATGCCAATGGTCCGCACGCCATCGGACGGCCGGCCCGGTCGCCGTCAACGATCGGTGCGGTGGCTCGTGTGCCTCGTCTGCGCGTTGATCGCCGTCAGCGCCGCCGGGCGGCTGGTGCCGGCGGCCAGTGAGACCGTTACCGCCCCGCGCGCCGTGGTCGTTCCGGGCTTTTGGGATCCGCGCCACCGGCCGGAACGGCCGGACCTTTCGCGCATCGGCGCCATCCGCTTCCTCACCGACCTCGACTATCCGCCGTTCGACTATGCCGGCGCCGATGGCAATCCGGTCGGATTCAATGTCGATCTGGCGCGGGTCATCTGCGACGAGATCAAGGCCGTCTGCACCATCCAGGCGCGGCCGTTTCCCACCTTGCTCGACGCGCTCAACGACAATCGCGGCGACGCCGTGATCGCCTCGATCGCGCCGACCGTGGAGACGCGCCGGCGCGCCGATTTCACCGATCCCTATTACCGCGCGCCGGCGCGCTTTGTGGCGCGTGTCGACAGCCCGATCGCCGATGTCGTGCCGGAACGGCTCGAAGGCACCAAGATCGCGGTGATCGCCGGCACCGCGCATGAGGCTTATCTCAAGGCGATGTTCACCGAGGCCGACGTGCGGCCCTATCCGAGCGCCGAGGCGGCGCGCGAGGCGCTGCGGCGGAAGGATGTCAATCTGTTGTTCGGCGACGGCATCGCGCTCGCCTTCTGGCTCAACGGCACCGATTCCGCCGGCTGCTGCGTTTTCCGAGGCGGGCCGTTTCTGGAAAGCCGCTATTTCGGCGAAGGGATCGGGATTGCGGTCAAGCCCGGCAACGACCTCCTCCGGCTCGCGCTCAACTGGTCGCTGTTCCAGCTGTGGGAGAAGGGCAGCTTCACCGATTTGTGGCTGCGCTATTTCCCGATCAGCCCGTTTTGATTGCGGTGCGGCCGATCGGTATCTATGAACTTGGATGATGACCGTCGCGGTTACCGATAATCCGTCCGATCTGCGCGAGCTCGCCGGGCAGTCGCATGCCTGGCCGTTCGAGGAGGCGCGCAAGATCGTCGCGCGGCTGCAGAAGCAGCCAAAGGCCGAAGTCATCTTCGAGACCGGCTACGGCCCGTCCGGCCTGCCGCATATCGGCACTTTCGGCGAGGTGGCGCGCACCACCATGGTCCGCCACGCCTTTCGCGTGCTCACCGGCGACGGGATCAAGACCCGCCTGATCGCGTTCTCTGACGACATGGATGCGCTGCGCAAGGTGCCGGACAACGTCCCCAACAAGGAGATGATGGAGCGGCATCTCGGCCAGCCGCTGACGCGGGTGCCCGATCCGTTCGGCACGCATCAAAGCTTCGCTGCACATAACAATGCGCGGCTGCGCGCCTTCCTCGATCAATTCGGCTTCGACTACGAATTCCTGTCGTCGACCGAATGCTATACGTCGGGCCGCTTCGATGCCGCGCTGCTGAAGGTTCTGGCGCATTTCGAGCGGGTGATGGCAATCATGCTGCCGTCGCTGCGCGAGGAGCGGGCGCAGACCTATTCGCCGTTTCTGC
>CAYVPC010000117.1:0-10789 GCA_964453555.1 uncultured Hyphomicrobiales bacterium
CCAGCGTATCGGCGATTTCCAGCGCCTGCTCGCCGGCGTCCGGCTGCGAGATCAACAGGTCGTCGACATTGACGCCGAGCTTGCGCGCATAGATCGGGTCGAGCGCGTGTTCGGCATCGATAAAGGCGCAGATGCCGCCATTCTTCTGCGCTTCGGCGAGAACATGCAGCGCCAGCGTGGTCTTGCCGGAGGATTCCGGCCCGTAGATTTCGACCACGCGGCCGCGCGGCAGGCCGCCGACGCCAAGGGCGATGTCGAGGCCGAGCGAGCCGGTGGACACAACGTCGATGTCCATGGACTTGTCATTCTTGCCGAGCCGCATGATCGAGCCCTTGCCGAAGCTGCGCTCGATCTGCGAGAGCGCGGCATCAAGGGCCTTCGATTTGTCCATGGACGATCCTTCGACGAGACGAAGCGCTGCACTCATAATCCGTGCTCCTTATGGCCGGGATTCGATAGCCTCACAACGGACGCCAAAGTGGACCCCAAACCGGCACCTTGGCCCCGTCATTGGCATTGGCAATCGCGATAATGTACACGATTTGTTCGATGTTCGCAACCGCGATATTAGACTTGACGTACCCATTTATCCGTGATAACCTTGAATCACAATAAGGATTCAGGCCATGTCCACTTCTGTTCTCAATGCAAAAGCCTTGCAAAATGAAGCCGCCGCCTACGCTTGGATCGAATCGCAAGTTTGGCCGGACGGCCCGGTTTGCCCGCACTGCGGCGGGGTCGATCGGATCAGCAAAATGGGCGGCAAAAGCACCCGCATTGGCGTTTACAAGTGCTACCAATGCCGCAAGCCATTTTCGGTGAAAGTTGGCACCGTTTTCGAGTCCAGCCACATCCCAATGCGCGTGTGGCTACAGGCGATGGTGCTGATGACCGCCAGCAAGAAGGGCATCAGCAGCAACCAGCTTCACCGCGTCCTCGGCGTCAGCCTCAAGAGCGCATGGTTCATGTCGCATCGCATCCGCGAGGCCATGCGCGTTGTCGGCGTCGGCCCGCTCGGCGGCGAAGGCAAGATCGTCGAGGTGGACGAAACCTTTTACGGCCAAGTGAAGGGCGAACCCAAGCGCCGGGGCACCGGCCACAAGCACGTCGTCCTGAGCTTGATCGAGCGCGGGGGTGCGGCCCGCAGCTTTCACGTTGAGGGCACTCGCATGGCTGACATCAATCCCGTGGTCCGCGCCAATCTCGCGCGAGAGTCACGCATGATGACCGATGAAGCGCAGTATTACGGCGAGGTTGGCCGCGAAATGGCCCGGCACGAAATGGTCAACCACAAGCGCGAGGAATACGTCCGCGGCGAGGTGCATACCAATACTGCCGAAGGTTTTTTCTCAATCTTCAAGCGCGGGATGCACGGCACTTATCAGCATTGCAGCGAGAAACATTTGCACCGCTATCTCGCCGAGTTTGATTTCCGCTATAGCAACCGCGCCAAGCTCGGCGTAGATGACGGTGAGCGCGCTTCCCGCGCGGTCAAAGGTATCGTCGGCAAGCGCCTCACCTATCGAACGGCTCGTCACTGAGTGGCCCTATGGCAAAAGTCGTCGCAAAGAAAAAGCGGCCAAAAAAGACTGACAAAGAGCAATTCGAGCGGTTTGTCCAAGCCGCTCGAAAACTTGGCGTCAATGAGAGTATGGAGGATTTTCAGGTGAAGTTTCGGAAGATAGTGCCGCCGAAGTCGAAGCGTGAGCTACGTCGAGGCTAGTGCGACGGCCGAATTTCTGTCTTTCTTCGTGAAAATCCAGAGATTGTTTGTAAAGCGCCTCCAATGCTTTCCGATCAATCGGAACCCGGACGCTGTTGCTCTTAAACGATTGCATACTTTTTAGCGGCCCTTTTGGCATTCCAATCGGCTTGCCGCCTATCTCAACTAAGTATGTGTTGTAGGCAAGAAGATCGGCAATGCCGAGCGGCAAACATGCGTCCTTCGATTCGAAGGCAATTCCCGCGAATGCGCGATTCCCAATTCCGGCGAATAAACCGTCCTGTGTCCGCTCGCCTTTAGAACGAAAAAACTCGTAAAGGCGCACCGCATCCTTGGCGTTTGGATGGCCGCTTTCCATCACCACCCGAACTCGTATGGGATCGTTCACATTCGCCCATCGGGGAATTTTCAAAATTCCTTGAAGGGTGTAAGCGAGCGCAGCGCGGAACAAAATCGCATATTTAGTGTCCTTAACGACCTTTTTTGGTCGCTCCCGGTTTGCATAGAACTCCTGGTAATCCGCGTGCTTCAGCACGACGGCGTAACCGAACTCCATTGTTTCGTTCTTGATGTGAGCAAGCTCGTCAAGGAACTCAATTTTCTTATCGACCGACCATCCGCGAAAATCACCATCGCCGCGCTTTAGGTCTATCGTGTGAAAGACCGTTACGCCGTAGCGGCGGAATAGCTTGAGTGTGCGCTTCTCGAATTTACGCCACTGGCGCACGTCGGCGACGCAGGCCCCCATCACGGAAACCGCAGACGGTCCGTGGGTTCCACTTTCGTCCATATACGCGGTCAGAATCATGAAAAGCGCCTCCGGCGCTTTCCGGTGCAAAAGCGCCTCAGCCAACTCCCCAATGGAATCAGGTTCAGCGGGTAGTTTATCGCGATGGGTACGCAAAGTCTAATATCCCCTTTAATTTTTGGCGCCAAGGCGGCCACAAACCGCGTCTTGCACCACGCGCGGCAGGCTCGCAAGTTGCACGTTCGATTCTCTGCAAGCCTAGCCAAACCATCCCTAGCCCGTCGCCGCATCGCTCCGGCCTCGATGCCAAGCCCGCGCTTGCGCCGCGCCGCGGATGGAACAAATCGCGGCTTGCACGTCATCTTGCCGGCATATCTTCAACCACCGCCGGCAGCGACCGCGTCCCTGGCGTCGGCGGCCGAAAGACAGAGCCGCACTCCCGCCTGACGGAGGAGTAGCGTCCATGTCAATCATCCCGCTTTTGGCAAATACGTCGTTCGATCCCGAGGCCGTCGAAATCTTGAGCGCCGCGTTCGATGACGCGTGGGAAAAGCTCCAGCAATCGGGCTCCAATTTCGCGCGGCCGGCTTATGAGCGCGGCGCGCGTGAAGTCCTCGCCAAATGCATCATCGAGCTGGCGCAGCGCGGCGAGCGCGACCGCAACGCGCTTTGCGAATCCGCGGTCAAATTCCTGGCGCAAAACTACCAGCAATAGGCGCGTGGCTTCGGCGCCCGCGCCGCGCGTTGTCAGCGCGCCGTCTTGACTGATTGACTCACGGTTTTCGCGGTGAAACGCTGAAAGCCGTCGCACGACGGGGGAATTCGATGCGCGTATCCATCGCCATTGTCGCACTGATCGCCGCCTTCTCGCTCGCGGGATGTTTCGAGGGCCCGCAGGGGTCTCCCGGTCCGCAGGGAGCGCAAGGCCCGGCCGGACCTGGCGGACCGCAAGGCCAGAAAGGCGACGCCGGCCCGATCGGCCAAACCGGTTCGCGCGGACCGCCGGGTGAGACCGGTCCGATCGGTCCGCCCGGCCCACCGGGACCGGTGGGTCCGGCCAGCCCTGCCGGCACAGCCGGACTGCATGCGGTCACGATCGACGCCTGCGGCAAAAGCTGCGAACTCGCATGCAACGCCGGCGAAAAACTTGTCTCCGTCACCTGTCCCGGCGGCGTCATCCGCATCGGCAAAGCGGTCGATCCGGAAGCGGCGACGTGCAGCAATTCGTCCGGCCCGGCGCTAGCGCTGTGCATGAAGCCGTAAAGGCTTCGCGCTACGCTTCGATCACGATCTTCGGCGCCGGGCGGCTTTCGGCCGCCAGAGCGTCGCGCACACGCGCCGCGATCGCGCGGAAGGCTTTGGCGTGCGCGCCGTCCGGATCGTTCGCCACCACCGGCGTGCCCAGGTCGGACTTTTCCCGGATATCGAGCGCGAGCGGCACTTCGCCCAAAAACGGCACGTGGAGCCGTTCGGCCTCGCGGCGCGCGCCGCCGTGGCCGAAAATGTCGGAGCGTTCGCCGCAATGCGGGCAAATGAACATGCTCATGTTCTCGACGATGCCGATGACCGGCACGTTGACGCGGCGGAACATGGCGATACCGCGGCGCGCGTCGATCAAGGCGAGATCCTGCGGCGTCGAGACGATGACCGCGCCTTTCAAGGGCACCTGCTGGGCCATGGTGAGCTGCGCATCGCCGGTGCCGGGCGGCATATCGACAACCATGACGTCAAGACTGCCCCACTCCACCTCGCGCAGCATTTGCGTCAGCGCCGACATGACCATCGGCCCGCGCCAGATCATCGGCGTTTCTTCCTCGATCAGGAAGCCGATCGACATCACCGGCATGTCGTGCCGCACGATCGGCCTAAGTCGGGTGCCGCCGACGGTCCGCGGCTTTTCCCTGATCGCCAGGAGTTTCGGCAGCGACGGCCCGTAGATGTCGGCATCGAGGATGCCGACTTTGAGCCCGAGGTCGCGCAAGCCGAGCGCCAGATTGACCGCGATGGTCGATTTGCCGACGCCGCCCTTGCCCGAAGCGACCGCGATAATCGCCGCGACGCCGGGAATGCCGGCCGGGCCCGCTGGCCCGGGCGACGCGTGGAGAGCCTCGCGGGGAGACGTCGCACCGGCTGCCGGCGGTGGACGGCGCGGAGGAGACGCAGCACCGGCGCCGCCGGCGCGTTCGGCGGTGAGCGCGATCATCACCGATTGCACGCCGGGCAGCGCGCGCACCGCCGCTTCGGCGTGTTCGCGCGCGCTCTCCCAGGCCTTCACCTGGGCCGCGTCGACCGTGATGGAAAAAAACACCTTGCCGTCGCCGGCGACGATCTCGGAAAGCCTTGCCGAGGCGGAGAGCGGCACGCCGTCCGGGCCCGAGACGCTCGCGAGCTTGGCCAGAACGTCATCCTTGAGCGATGCCATGTCTCCTCCGGGCGCTTTATGTTGAATAGATAGGACGGCGCAGGTAGCGGCTCAATTGGCTCTGCGTTGACGAAGACAGTTTCTGAGGTCATTCACTCTTCCCGTGATCCTGAGGCGCGCGTCAGAGGCGCGCCTCGAAGGATGGGGCCGTCGCCCTTCGAGGCTCGCTTCGCTCGCACCTCAGGGTGACGGATTATGTTGGAGGCGGTCATGGCGAAAGTAGCGTTTGTCGGCTTGGGCGTGATGGGCTACCCGATGGCGGGACATCTGGCGGCAAAAGGCGGCCACGAAGTCACGGTTTACAACCGCACTGCAGCGAAAGCCGAAAAATGGGTGGCCCAGCACGGCGGCAAAAGCGCTCCGACGCCAAAGGCAGCGGCTGCCGGCCAAGACCTCGTCATGGCCTGCGTCGGCAACGACAACGACCTGCGCGAAGTCATGCTCGGGAGCGACGGCGTGTTCGACGGCGTCCGCGAGGGCGCCATGGTCGTCGATCATACCACCGCGTCGGCGGAAATCGCCCGCGAGCTTTACGCCGAAGCAAAAAAACGCGGTTTTGAATTCATCGACGCGCCGGTGTCCGGCGGCCAGGCCGGCGCGGAGAACGGCGCGCTTACGGTGATGTGCGGCGGCGATTCCGGTCCGTTCGCGCAAGCTGAAAAGGTGATCGCCGCTTATGCCCGCGCCTGCAACCTCATGGGCGCGTCGGGCTCCGGCCAGCTCGCCAAAATGGTCAATCAGATTTGCATCGCCGGCGTCGTGCAAGGCCTCGCCGAGGGACTGCACTTCGCACAAAACGCCGATCTCGAAATCGAAAAGCTCATTGCCACCATTTCCAAGGGCGCGGCGCAGTCCTGGCAGATGGAGAACCGTTACAAGACCATGGCCGCCGGCAAATTCGATTTCGGCTTCGCGGTCGACTGGATGCGCAAGGATCTCGCCATCTGCCTCGCCGAGGCGCGCAGGAACGGCGCGCATCTGCCGCTGACCGCGCTGGTCGATCAATTCTATTCCGAGGTGCAGAAGATGGGCGGCAAGCGCTGGGATACGTCGAGCCTGATCGCACTGTTGCAGCGCTGAACGCGCCGGCCGCAATCACGTTCGGCCGTCCCGAGCGGACGGCGGCTTAAGTCCAAAGAGCGGCATCAGCCCGCCGCCGCCTTCTCGATGTAAGGCCGGAAGGTTGTCTTCTCGGTGCCGCAGTCAGGGCAGCGCCAGCCCGCGGGAATGTCCGCGAACGCCGTTCCCGGGTGGATCGACTGTTGCGGCAGACCGCTCGCTTCCTCGTAGATGAAATAGCAGCCACGGCAGATGAAACGCCGTTGCGAACCGTTGAACGCCGGCGCCGTATAGGCGACAGGCGCCGCCGGCTCGGAGCGCGGGACAAAGACAGAGTCACCGATGGCGATCTCGCCGCCGTCGCGCACGATCAGATACACGCCGAGGTTCTTATGGCCGAAGGCGGCGCGCAGCGAGCTCGGAATGTCGAGGTCGCGGCGGCCGGTCGCGGGATTGACGTTGGTGGCGCCGCAGCGGCCGTTCTTGCGGTCGACCGCGAACACTGTGCCGCCGATCCTGATCTCGCTGCCGACCCAATCGAATTCCTCCCAGGGCTTGGCGCCGTCGATGTAGATATTGGCGCGAAAGCGCAGCGGATCGATCTCGACGCCCCATTGCTCTTCGAGGCTGCGCACGGTGGCAAGATTGATCAGCGAGATGACGTTGTCAGGCTTGTCCATGAAATGCCCGCCGGCCGATCGGACCAACGCCGGCGCCGTCCGCAGCGTCGGCAGCAATTGCCAGAAGAATTCCTCGATCTTCGAGCGGTCCGCCGCGTCGGAGAGTTGCGCCGAGGCGATTTGTTGATTGCCCTGCCGGACCGTGAGACGCATCGATTCAAGATCGAGCGAGGTGTTCACCCGCGCCAGATTCTCATCCAGCATCAGCATGACGAACAGGCCTTTCTTGGCCCATTTGGGATCGTCCCGGTCGATCGGCGCGCCCGGCCGCGCCAGCGCGAAGATACGGTCGTGCGGAAAGGGCTTGTCGGTTTCGAGGATCACTCTCGACAAAGGTTGCGCGCTCAGTCCCTTGATCGGATAGCGATAGATCTTGCTGACCGAGACCATGACGTTGTTCGCTTGGCGAACCGTGCCGAACACCAATTGTCGGCGGCGGCGGCGTCTTGCCGTTAGAGCCGGTTGGCGGAGAAAGCTGGAGTCCAGACCGTTTGCCTTTCTGGCGGCCTTCGGGAGCGGCGGTGGCGGCACGCTTGCCTTGACCAGCAGAGCATTCACGTCTGCGCTCGGATCGTCGACGGCGTCGTCGATCGCGTCCGACAGGCGCGCTATCCCCTGCTCGATCTGTTTGCGCGAAAGCGCGGCGTAACCGAGGATCAGGCCGCGCTGCGTGAGCGTAGAGGCGCGCGCCACGTAGGCGCCACCGGACGGAAACGAATAGACCCCGATGCGCGCGCGCCGCGCCAAACCTTCCACGGTCGCGGCGTTGGGAACGCCGGGCGGCAGATACCAGACGAGTTGCAAGCCGGCGGCTTCTCCGGTGACGCTGACGTCGCCGAAGTTGCGCCGGAGCGCCATGATGAGACAATCGCGGCTTTCCTTGTAGCGGGCGCGGCTGCGCGCCAGATGGGCCGCGTAGGAGCCCGCCCGCATCATCTCGGCGAGCGCGGCCTGTTCGAGCCAGGGATTGCCGTTGTTAAGGAGCCCCTTTGCCGCGGCGACGACGCCGGCAAGATGTTCGGGCACGACCATATAGCCGAGGCGCAGCCCGGCGCCGAGCGTGCGCGAGAATGTGCCGAGATAGATCGTGCAATCGGGCGCGGTGGCCGCGATCGCCTGCAAGGGCGAGCCTTCGTAGTGCGGATCGCCGTCGCGGTCATCTTCCAGAACGTAGCAGCCGTAACGGCGGGCCCAAGCGACGATGGCGTGCCGGCGGCTCAGCGACAGCGTGTGTCCGGTCGGATATTGATGCGACGGCGTGATGTAAAGCAGCGCTGTCGGGCGCTGCGGCAGCTCGTCCGGATTCAAGCCCTCGAAGTCGACGGCGACGCTGGTAACCTCCGAGCCGGTCGCTTCGAACGCAAAGGCCGCGCCCTGATAGCAGGGATCCTCGATCGCGCTCGGCGTGCCGTGATTGAGAAACAGCCGCGCGGCAATGCTGATGCCTTCCTGCGCGCCGTTGACGATGACGATGCGCGCCGGATCGGCGGCGATGCCGCGCGTGGTAGCGAGATGATCGGCAATTGCCGAGCGCAGCGCCGGCAAGCCGGCCGGGTCGCCGTATTGCGAGAGGCCGCTGCTGCCGCCATGCGAAAGATTCGCCTGTAACAGCCGGCGCCAGGTTTTCACCGGGAACAACGCCGGGCTCGGACGGCCAGGAAAAAAATCAAACGAAAGGCGGCTTCTTTGCTGATCGACGACGTTCTGCACGCGCAGCGGCAGCGGCGGCATCGGCATGTGCGAGAGCGCGCCGACGCGAACCGGTTCCTGCGCCCCGGCGGCCGCCTTGTCTAAAAAGCCCGGCAGGCTCTCGGCGACGAAAATTCCCGAGGCCGGCCGGGATTCGACGTAACCCTCGACGATCAGCGTGTCATAGGCGCGGATCACGGTGTTGCGTGAGACCGAGAGCTGCTCAGCCAGCCGCCGCGACGACGGCAGCCGCGTGCCCGCGCGAATGCGGGCATGCCGGATCGCATCGCGAAGCTGCTCGACAAGCTGGCTGGTCAGTGGTTCGCGCCGGGAGCGATCCAGCAGCACCGGTATTTGCATTCGCCAAAACGCCGTCTGTGCGGCCTTGTTTTCGATCGACCCGGCGCACCGATCTTATCGACTGACGCCGGTTCTTTCAAAGCGGTGCAATGACTGGTCCCGTGAATCCGCAGCCAACTGGACTCATTGACCGCCGTCGGCGGCGCTTCTGCCTAAGACCAAGGCACGAAATGCACGAAAGCTGGAAGGTTGAGCCGCCCGTTGCGCAGATTTGACGCAATAGGGCGGCCGGAAGCCGCTATTTTCCGGTGCCATCGCATTTTTCCGCCGTGGCTCTCGGTGCCATGGCGTTCCCGCGGCATGATCGCGCCCAGCCGGAGCAGCGCGAAGACTTGGCCGGGAGCGGCCCGGTCGATTCGCACCTTCGAATGGAGAGAACTCATGACACTCGCACGAAACTCCTGGCTTCATGCCGCGGTCGCGTCAGCGTTTATACTGGGCGGCGTCGCCAAAGGGGCCGCCGCCGAAGACACCATCAAGATCGGCATCCTGCACTCGCTGTCCGGCACCATGGCCATCAGCGAGACAATCCTCAAAGACCTGATGCTGATGCAGGTGGCCGAACTCAACGCCAATGGCGGGCTCCTGGGCAGGAAAGTCGAGCCGGTCGTCGTCGACCCGGCATCGAACTGGCCGCTGTTCGCCGAAAAAGCCCGCGAGCTTATCAGCAAGGACAAGGTGGCCGCCGTGTTCGGCTGCTGGACCTCGGTCTCGCGCAAATCCGTGCTGCCGGTGTTCGAGGAGCTGAACGGCTTGCTGTTCTATCCGCTGGAATATGAGGGCGAGGAAGCCTCGTACAACATCTTCTACGGCAGTTCAGTGCCGGACAACAAAGCGATCCCCGCCGTCGAATATCTGATGAGCAAGGACGGCGGCGAGGTGAAGAGATTCATCCTCGAAGGCACAGACTACGTCTATCCGCGAACTAGCAACAAGATCATCCGCGCATTCTTGCACTACAAAGGCGTGTCGGATGACGACATCATGGAGAAGTACACACCGTTCGGCTTTGCCGATTGGCAGACGGAAGTGGCGGCGATCAAGAAGTTCGGCGCGACGGGCAAGAAAACGGCGGTGATCTCCACCATCAACGGCGACGCCAATGTGCCGTTCTACAAGGAGCTCGCCAACCAGGGCATCAAGGCCTCCGACATTCCGGTCATCGCCTTCTCGGTCGGCGAGGAGGAATTGGCGGGGCTCGATACCAAGCCGCTGGTCGGACACCTGGCGGCCTGGAGTTACTTCGAGTCGGTGAACTCGCCCGAGAACAAGGCGTTCATCGCCAAGTGGCACGAGTACATGCACGACAACAAGCGCGTCACCAATGACCCGATGGAATCGGCCTACATCCTCTTCCATATGTGGGCGCAGGCGGTGCAGCAGGCCGGCACGACCGACGTCGACGCCGTCCGGCAGGCGATGATCGGACAGAAAGTGAAGTCGCCGTCCGGCTTCGAGGTGACCATGCTGCCCAATCACCACATGGCGAAACCGGTGATGATCGGTGAAGTGCAGGCGAACGGCCAATTCGCCATTGTCTATCAGAGCAAGGCCTTGCTGCCGCGCGCATGGAGCCCTTACGTCGAAGCGAACAAGGGCAAGGTCGCGGACTGGTCGTGGCCGTGGGCTTGTGGCGGCTGCACGGCGCCGAAATATACGACTTTCTAGCGCGCTCGGACGAGCATCGCGCGCCCAGGCCTGGTGACGGCACCTTCCCCGCCGTCACCAGGCCGATTTTTATGCCGTCGCGCCGGCAAGCGAGCGTTATCGAGTCTTCGCCGGTTCGGTGGCTCCCTATCCCATTGATGGCACGGCCTTATCGCTGGAACCGGCGATCGGCCGGCGCGCCCGCCGGACCGCTCGACGACTGAAATATCAAGGCCAGCTTGCCCTTAGCGCCGGCCGTCGGGCTCGCCTTAAGCCTCCTCTTAAGGAATTTGGGCGATTTTTAACCCAAATTGTCGCCAGCCGCGGATTGTAATGCCCACAACGACCAGCGAACCGCGCGAGTTCGTCACGCCCGGCGCAGCCGACGCGCCATCGACCAAGCGGAGGCTTGCCACCCAGCACGTGCGCGAAGCGCGCGACCGGCTGACCTCGACCAGCGG
>CAYVPC010000118.1:0-10767 GCA_964453555.1 uncultured Hyphomicrobiales bacterium
TCCAGCTCACCGGCGGGCTGGAAGCGCGCGAAATGGTCGAGCAGGTGCTCGATTCGATGGACATCGAGCGCGAGCGCGGCATTACCATCAAGGCGCAGACCGTGCGGCTGAATTACCGCGCGCGCGACGGCAAGAACTACATGCTCAACCTGATCGACACGCCCGGCCATGTCGATTTTGCCTATGAGGTCAACCGCAGCCTCGCTGCCTGCGAGGGCTCGCTCTTGGTGGTCGACGCCAGCCAGGGGGTGGAGGCGCAGACGCTCGCCAATGTCTATCAGGCGATCGACAACAACCACGAGATCGTACCGGTGCTCAACAAGGTCGACCTGCCGGCGGCCGAGCCCGACAAGGTCAAGCAGCAGATCGAGGACGTAATCGGGCTCGATGCGTCCGACGCCATCCTGATTTCGGCCAAGACCGGGCAGAACGTGCCGGAGGTGCTGGAGGCGATCGTACACCGCCTGCCGCCGCCCAAGGGCGACGCGGCGGCGCCGTTGAAGGCGCTCTTGGTCGACTCCTGGTACGACGCTTATCTGGGTGTCGTGGTGTTGTTCCGTGTCGTCGACGGTGTGCTGAAAAAGGGCCAGCGCATCCGCATGATGGGCACCAATGCCGCCTACGAGGTGGACCGCGTCGGCGTATTCACGCCCAAGCGCGTCGAGCTAGAGGAGCTCGGGCCCGGCGAAATCGGCTTCCTCACCGCCTCGATCAAGGAAGTGGCCGACACGCGCGTCGGCGACACCATCACCGACGAGAAGAGGCCGGTGGCGGCGCCGTTGCCAGGCTTCCG
The DNA here is from genome assembly GCA_964453555.1 of uncultured Hyphomicrobiales bacterium. Taxonomy (GTDB): domain Bacteria; phylum Pseudomonadota; class Alphaproteobacteria; order Rhizobiales; family Xanthobacteraceae; genus BOG-931. Next base: position 794 of record CAYVPC010000118.1, read on the forward strand.
CCCGGCGATCCCGGTGGTGTTCTGCGGCTTGTTTCCAGTCGATGCCGCGGACTTCGAAAATCTGCGCGCCGCCATGGGCAGGCTTCGGCTCAACGACGCGAGCTTCACTTACGAGATGGAGACTTCTGCCGCGCTCGGCTTCGGCTTTCGCTGCGGCTTCCTCGGGCTATTGCATCTGGAAATCATCCAGGAGCGGCTTGAGCGCGAATTCAACCTGAACCTGATCGCGACCGCGCCGTCGGTCATCTACAAGATCAAATTGCGCAACGGACAGCAGCTGGAGATACATAATCCGGTGGATATGCCGGACCCGAACCACATCGAGGAAATGCAGGAGCCGTGGATCGAGGCGACCATCCTCACGCCCGACGAATATCTCGGCTCGGTGCTGAAACTCTGCCAGGACCGGCGCGGCGATCAGAAAGAGCTGACCTATGTCGGCAACCGTGCCATGGTGAAATACAATCTGCCGCTCAACGAGGTGGTGTTCGATTTCTACGATCGGCTGAAATCGGTATCGCGCGGCTACGCCTCGTTCGACTACCACCTCACCGATCACAAGCCGGCCGATCTGGTCAAGCTACAAATGCTCGTCAACGGCGATCCGGTCGATGCGCTCGCCATGCTGGTGCATCGCACGCGCGCCGAGCAACGCGGCCGCGCCATGGCGGAGAAGCTCAAGGAACTCATTCCGCCGCACATGTTCCAGGTGCCGATCCAGGCCGCCATCGGCGGCAAGATCATCGCGCGCGAGACCGTGCGTGCCTTCAGGAAGGACGTGACCGCCAAATGCTACGGCGGCGACGTCACCCGCAAACGCAAGCTGCTGGAGAAGCAGAAGGAAGGCAAGAAGCGCATGCGCCAGTTTGGCAAGGTCGACATCCCGCAGGAGGCCTTCATCGCCGCGCTGAAGGTGGACGTGTGAGGCCGCGTTACTAAGCGCTGCGAATTTGCAGCGCATCCTTCGAATCCGCCCCCGTTGCCTTTTCCCGCGTCACGATGTCCCGCAGCAGGCGGCCCAAAAGGTCGGCACCGGTGATGATCCGTCGCTGCGCCCCCCAGACCAGGATCAGGTCGTGATGGATCACGTCGTCGTCCGGCCGTTCCGGCGCGACCGTCATTAGTCCGATGACATCGCCGAGCTTTGCCTGCATGTCGCGGACGATAATCGGCCGATGCCAGTAAGCGCCCGGGTTGCTTTCCAGCTGATTCAACAAGGCATCGCGCAGAAAATAATGGGAGTCCAGCACGAAGACCGGCTCACCGACGAGATCGGTCACGATGATCCATTTCTTTCCCGAGGCATCGACTTGCCGCAGAAATGGATCGCCCGGAGAGGGATCGAATTTCGGCAGAACGCATCGCTGGTTGACCAGCGGCATGCTGATGATGCTCTGCGCATGAACCGGCTCGCCCTCTTCAGTGACCGGCACGTCGTCGAGATCGAGGAAGTTTCGCGCTCCGATGGCTTCCAGCCGCCCAATGTCGCCGCCGCTTTTGGCGCTTTGCACGATCAAGGAGCGAACTTCTCGCTCGCGGAGATAGGTGATTCCTTCTTCTCCGAGCCACCAATCGAGCAGAAGGGCGGTCGGCTTGGCCAAAGGAAACAGAAGAATGCGGTTGAAGTTTATAAATGGCAGAAATCGCGCGGTCATCCGCAACGCGTTGCGCGAGAAATAGGCTTGAGGGACAATCTCGCAGACTAATGTGATCACGACCGCAGAGAAGAAAAAGGCGCCAAGGCCGGCTAGTACCGAATCCGACAGCAGCGTCAGGAATACGTTGGTGCTGACGTTGCCCCAGATCACCGTGGCTAGAACCTGATTGGAATGTTTCCGCAGGCCGAGGACCCGAGCCGCATCGACGTCGCCGCCGTCGGCCTCAATCTGAAGACGCAATCGGCTGAGACTGAAAACCGCGAGGTTGAGACCGGCAAACAGCGCGGACTGGGTTACGCATGCGGCGATGCCAAGCCAAATCCAGATGGCGGGAATGGAAGACATGGATTTTTCTCGATCTCAGGCCGGCGAATATCAGCGATACTTTTGCGAACAGGCGTCCTGTCCGCAATACAATATGGCGACTGTGTGACAATCAGATTGAGCCTTTCGTTCAAATGGAACCAGCCGGCCAGATGGCGGCCAAACGCCCGTCCCGCCCCGACTTTGCGAAGGCGGGAGCGAAGGCTACTGCACCACGATGGTCGTGTTCTGCATGCCTTCCTTCTCGACCAGGCCGAACAGCACGGCCGCGTCGGCGGGATTAAGGCGAATGCAACCGTGCGAAGCCGGGCTGCCGAGCCGGGCAATGTCGGCAGTGCCGTGGATGGCAAACGAGCCGCTATAGAAGATCGAATGCGGCATCGGTGCGTTGTTGAAGATTCGCGAGAACCAATGCACCGCCATAAATTGCGGATGGAAAACGCCCGGCGGCGTCACCCAGCCGGTTCGGCCGGTCGACACCCGCCATGTATAGACGCTGGCGCCGTCGACGCTGACCTCCATGGTCTGGTTCGAGCGATCGACGCGCACCAGTACGGCCGCCTCGGCGGGCGTGGCCGCAGGTAACAATGCAAAACATGCGGCGGCCAGCAAAGCCGCACAAACGATACGCCTCATGGCAAGCCCCAGCCCGGCAGTACATTATTGAGGCGCCGCCCGGGCGGTGTAAAGCGGCCATCCGCACGAAGACACAAGAACCTCATGCCGGCATTCGATCTGTTCAGCATCGGTCATTCCAATGTCCCCGCCGGTCGCTTCCTGGCCATGCTGCAGGACGCCGGTGTGAATGCGATCGCCGACGTGCGTTCGGTGCCGTTTTCGCGCTTCTTTCCATGGTTTTCGCAAAAGGCGCTGGCCGCGCTGCTTAAGGACGCGGGCATCGTCTACGATTTGACGGGCGATACGCTCGGCGGTCGGCCGCGCGACGAAAACCTCTACCGCGACGGCGTTGCCGATTATGAGGCGATGGCGATGCAGCCGGAATTTCGCCGCAGCCTGGATCGCCTGAACGACAGCGCGGCGCGTTGGCGCATTTGCCTTCTTTGCGCCGAGCGCGAACCGCTCGACTGCCATCGTTGCCTCCTGGTGGCGCGCCGGCTTGCCGAGCGCGGGCTCATTGTCGGCCACATCCTGCATGACGGCACAATCGAACCGCACGCGGCAACCGAACAGCGCCTGTTGGCGCTCGAAGGCGATGTCTGCGACTTGTTCGACGCTAGACAGCACGAACGACTCGCGGCAGCGTATCGCCACCGGGCGCGCGCCGTTGCGTTTCGGCAAAAAGTTCCCACGCCGCGCGGCGTGGCGGAGAATGGATGATGCGGATTTCGCCGGCTCTGCTTTCGGCCTTCCTGCTCGCCGGCATCGGTCCGGCGGCGGCGCAGGATGCGGGCACGCTCGAGCCTAAGCCACTGCCGCCGCTCGAACATCCAAACGCGCCATCGACGCCGGCCAGGGAATTGTTCGGACGCGAGCGCGAGCCCGTTCCGCTCGCCGCGCGTTCGATCGGCTTCTACTCGGCGGGGTGCCTCGCCGGCGCTAAAGCGCTGCCGATCAACGGCCCGACCTGGCAGGTCATGCGGCTGTCGCGCAATCGCAACTGGGGGCATCCCAAGCTCGTCGCTTTCCTCGAACGCCTGGCGGAGAAGGCCAAGAAGGCCGGTTGGAGCGGTCTGCTGGTCGGCGATATGTCGCAGCCGCGTGGCGGCCCCATGCTGACCGGCCATGCCAGCCACCAGGTTGGGCTCGACGCCGACATCTGGCTGACGCCGATGCCCGACCGCAAACTCTCCGCCGAAGAGCGCGAATTCATGTCGGCTACCGAAGTGGTGCGCTTCGACCGGCTGGACGTCGATACGTCGGTGTGGACGCATGAGCATACCGAGCTGATCCGCACCGCGGCGGAAGACCCGGATGTCGAACGCATCTTTGTCAATGCTGCGATCAAAAAGGCGCTGTGCCGCGACGCGGGACCGGATCGCGCGTGGCTCGCCAAGGTGCGGCCGTGGTGGGGGCACGATTATCACTTCCACGTCCGTATCTACTGTCCGGCCGACAGCCCGCAATGCAAACCACAACCACCGCCAGAGCCGGGCGACGGCTGCGGGCACGAGCTTGATTACTGGTTCTCGGACGCGGTGCTGCACCCAAAGGCGGCGGAAGAGCCGGCGAAGCCAAAGCCGGGATTGACGCTGGCGCAGTTGCCGGCCGCCTGCCGCCAGGTGCTTATGGCGCCGTAGGTTTTCGTCAGAAGCCCGCAAGCCCAAACAACGCGTGTTGGGCAGCACCGGTCGCGGCGACGAGAGCGCAGGCGCTGACCACCATGATCGCTGCGAACGTCAACACCGACGATTCCGGCGTCTTCATCATCTGCGGCAGACCGGCCCACAACAGATATGCGCCGTAGAAGCCAAGAAGCCCGAGGAAAAGCAGGCCCGGCGCCAAGAGGAAAATACCGGTGAGCCACACCGGCGTGTAGGAATAGACCGCGAGCCTGAAGGCATTGTCGAAATTCCGCCGCCCGCCGAATAGCGGCGAGAGCGCGTTGATCAGGAGCCCGAGAACGAGCACGGTGGCGCAGGTCAGAACATAGCCAAATACGGCGCCGAACAAGCCGTCAAAAACCGGCACCCGGACGGTCCCAGTTCCGGGCACGACGACGCCGACGACGCAGGCACCAATGAAGCCGAACACCGCCGGGATCAGCGCCAGCCGCGCCACATAGTTCGCCAGCAGATAGGCGGCATCTCCCGATTCATTATCGATCCTGAGCCATTCGGCGGACGGATCAGCGAGAATGCGGTACGCGCGCCACGCGGCGTTCATGCAAGCGCCTTGGCGTCGGCGCGGATGAAGGCGGCGCCCTTTTCCGCGATCATCATAGTCGGGGCGTTGGTATTTCCCGACGTGATAGTCGGCATTACCGACGCATCGACGACGCGCAGCCGCTCGACACCGGCAACGCGCAAGCGCTCGTCGACCACCATGAACGGATCGCTGGGCAATCCCATCTTGGCAGTACCGACCGGATGAAAAATGGTGGTGCCGATGTCGCCCGCGGCTTTCACCAGCGCACGGTCGTCGTTGTCTGGCGCAGCATCACCCGGCAGATATTCAGCGGGATGGAACGACGCCATCGCCGGCTGCGCCACGATGCGGCGTGTCAGGCGGATTGCGCGCGCCGCGATGAGTCGATCCTCGTCGGTGGACAGATAATTCGGCTTGATGGCCGGTGCATCGGCCGGTTCGCGTGAACGCAGCTTCACATCGCCGCGGCTGGTCGGCCGGATGTTGGCGACGCTCGCGGTAAAAGCTGGGAACTGGTGCAGTGGCTCGCCGAAGCGTTCAAGCGACAGCGGCTGGATGTGGTACTGCAAATTGGCGCGCGTCTGGTCGGGATCTGAACGGGTGAACAGGCCGAGCTGGGACGGCGCCATGGTCAGCGGCCCGCGCCGGAACAGCGCGTATTCCGCCACCATGCGGGCGAGCCCGAGCGGCGCGTGATAGCGCTCGTTCAGCGTAAGGACGCCGTCGATCTTGTAAATCAGGCGAAGTTGCAGGTGATCCTGCAAGTTCGAGCCGACGCCGGGCCGGGCGGCCACGATCGCGATACCGTGCTCCTGCAGGTGCTGCGCCGGCCCCACGCCGGACAGCATCATGATCTGCGGCGAGCCGATCGAACCGGCGGCGAGAATGACTTCGCCCCGTGCGCGCGCCGTTCGCGTCTGGCCGTCCTGCCGCCAGCGCACGCCGGCGGCGCGGCGGCCGTCGAACACAATGCCTTCCACCAGGCAGCCGGTTTCGAGCCGCAGATTGGCGCGTTTGAGCGCGGGCTTGAGGAAGGCGGTTGCCGCCGACCAGCGGCGGCCGCGCTTTTGATTGACGTGGAAGGCACAGCAACCCTCGTTGTCGCCGGTATTGAAATCGGCGACCGATTTGATTCCGGCCTGTTCGGCGGCGGCCCGGAACGCGTCCAGCACGTCCCAACGCACGCGCGGCGCTTCGACGCGCAGCTCACCGCCGACGCCGTGCAGATCGCTTTCGCCCAGGAAACTGTTTTCATGCCATTTGAAAAAGGGCAGAACGTCGCTCCAGCCCCAGCCGGTAAGGCCGAGCTGACGCCAATGGTCGTAGTCGGCTGATTGGCCGCGCATGTAGACCATAGCGTTGATCGCGGACGATCCGCCGATCACCTTGCCGCGCGGATAGGAAAGGCTGCGGCCGTTGAGGCCCTCTTCCGGCTCGGTCTTGAAACACCAGTCCGAGCGCGGATTGCCGATCGCGAACAAGTAACCGACCGGAATATGGAACCAGATCCAGTTGTCGCGGCCGCCGGCTTCGAGAATGAGCACGCGTTGGTTCGCGTCCGCTGATAGCCGGTTGGCCAGCAGACAGCCGGCCGAGCCGGCGCCAACGATGATGTAGTCGTATTCCCCATCGATCGCCTCGGCCCGGGCCATAAAGCGCTCCACATGATCGGGCGAATGATAGCCCGTCTGTCGCACTTTGCCACGCTGTGAGCCGGCTGCTATTCTCGCAACGCGACGTGCGGCGCGCTGGGCGCGTGCCGTGCTAGCCTGGAACGACGGTTCCGCAAGGCGTCCGCGTCGATTGCTCTTGTTCGGAGAACCGCCGTGCTTTCGTCAACGCGCATTGCCGCGGCGATGGCCGCAGCTGTCGTATTTGCGGCCACGCCGCACCCGGCCACAGCCCAGCAAAAATCGATCACCGTCTTCGCCGCCGCCTCGATGAAGAACGCGCTCGACGACGTCGATGACGCCTTTACGAAGCAAGCGGGCGTCAAGGTCGTCGCCAGCTATGACGCGAGCTCGGCGCTCATGCGGCAGATCGAGCAAGGCGCGCCTGCTGATGTCTTCCTGTCCGCCGATCTCAAATGGATGGACTACGGCGCCGAGCGCAACCTCATCAAAGCGGAGACCCGCGTCGATCTGCTGGGCAATCGGCTGGTGTTGATTGCGCCGAAGGACTCCAAAGTGGGCAGCGTGACGATCGCGCCCGGCTTCGATCTCGCCGGCCTCGCCGGCAATGGCCGGATCGCCGTCGGTGACGTCCGCGCGGTCCCGGCCGGCCTATATGCCAAGGCGGCGCTGGAAAAACTCGGCGTGTGGGCCGCCGTGGAGCCGAAACTGGCGATGGCGGAGAATGTGCGCGCCGCGCTCATTCTTGTCGCGCGCGGCGAAGCTCCGCTCGGCATCGTCTACGAGACCGACGCCAAGGTCGATCCCGGCGTGAAAGTCGTCGGCGTCTTTCCCGACGATTCGCATCCGCCGATCATTTATCCGGTTGCGCTGACGGCCAATGCAAAGCCCGACGCCGTGCCTTATTTGGCTTTCCTGCGCACGCCGGCCGCCAAGACCATTTTCGAGCGCTATGGCTTCAGTGTTTTGGTAAAACCGGCGCCGTGACCAACCGAATTTTAGGGTGCCGTTGTGTTTGACCTGTCACCTGCTGAATGGACCGCGGTCGAGCTGTCGCTGCGCGTTTCCATCGTTGCCACCTTGGTCGCGTTGCCGTTCGGCATCGCCATCGGCTGGCTGCTGGCGCGCAAGGATTTCTGGGGCAAGATCATCGTCGACGGGATCGTCTATCTGCCGCTGGTATTGCCGCCGGTCGTGACCGGCTATTTGCTGCTGATATCGTTCGGCCGCCGGGGGCCGATCGGCGCTTTCCTTGCCGACTATCTCGGCATCGTCTTCTCGTTCCGCTGGACCGGCGCGGCATTGTCCTGCGGCGTCATGGGTTTTCCGCTCATGGTCCGCCCAATCCGGCTGGCGCTTGAGGCGATCGACCGCCGGCTCGAAGACGCCGCCGCCACGCTTGGCGCTGCCCGCTTTTGGGTCTTCCTGACCATCACGCTGCCGCTCGCCTTGCCCGGCATCATCGCGGGCGCAGTGATGTGCTTTGCCCGCGCGCTCGGCGAGTTCGGCGCCACCATCACCTTCGTGTCCAACATTCCGGGCGAGACGCAGACCATTTCGGCGGCGATCTATACCTTGTTGCAGATACCCGGTGGCGAAGCGGCGGCTGGACGGCTGGTGTTGGTCGCGATCGTGTTGGCGCTTGCCGCGCTCATTGCCTCCGAATGGTTCGCCCGCCGCGCCGGCATGCGTTTTCAGGGTGAATGAGCGTGCTCGCGGTCGACGTCGAGAAACAACTCGGCGCGTTCACGCTCGCCGCACGCTTCAAGGCAGTCGGCGGCGTAACGGCGCTGTTCGGCCCGTCGGGCGCCGGCAAGACCACCATCGTCAATATGATCGCTGGACTGGTCGCGCCCGATCGCGGCGCGATCATGCTCGACGATGCGGTGCTGTTCGACGCCGCCGCCGGAATCGACGTGCCGCCGCATCGGCGCCGCATTGGCTACGTTTTCCAGGAGGGCCGCCTGTTTCCGCATCTGAGCGTGCGGCAAAACCTCGATTATGGCCGACGCATGAGCCGGCAACCTCGCAACCCGAAAGAATTCGCACGGATCGCGCAACTGCTCGATGTCGTTCATTTGCTCGATCGCCGACCGCGCACGCTCTCGGGCGGCGAGCGCCAGCGCATTGCGGTTGGCCGCGCGCTCTTGATGCGCCCGCTCCTCCTCCTGCTCGACGAGCCGCTGGCGTCGCTCGATGCGGCCCGCAAGCAGGAGATCCTGCCCTACCTCGTGCGCTTGCGCGACGATGCGCATGTACCAATGGTCTATGTCAGCCACGACGCCGCGGAACTCCGCCAGATCGCTACCAATGTGGTGCGGCTCGATGCCGGGCGCGTCGTAGCGAGCGGCGGCATCGAGCTTCTCGACTGAGCGAAGGCTGGTTTCGCCGAACCGACGCTTATCAAGAAAGTCGCCTGGGCTTATCATCGTCACCATGCGTAAATTCCGTCCGCTTGGCACCGCCTTGATCGCTTACGGCTGATGCTTGCAACTCCTGTAGCTTGATGGTTTCCCCGTCGCCGCCGGCAAAATCTTCGGCCGCGCTCGGCCTGTTGTGCGGCGTCGGTGCTGCCCTGTTCTGGGCGCTCGGCTTTGTCGCGGCGCGCCAGGGCATCAATGTCGGCCTGTCGCCGCTCGTTATCGCGCTCCACCGTTACTTTTGGCCGGGACTGGCGCTGCTGCCGTTCCTCATCGCCAATGGCGTCGGCGATTTCGGCGGCGTCGGCTGGCGCCGGGGTTTTACGCTCGCCATTTTCGGCGGCCTGCCTTTGGCGCTGCTAAGCTACCTCGGTTATTTGTTTGTTCCGCTCGGTCACGGCGGCATCATCCAGCCTGCTTGCGCGGCGCTTGGCGGATTGGTGCTGGCACGCCTGGTGCTGAAAGAGCCGCTGCCGGCACGCCGTGTCGTCGGCGCGCTCGCGATGGTTCTCGGCCTGTGCATCATCGGCGCAGAAGCTCTGCACACCATAGGCGCGCACGGCATCGGCGGCGACCTTCTGTTCGTCGCGGCCGGAAGCTTTTTCGCCATCTTCGGCATGCTGGTGCGGATGTGGCGTATCGACGCGCTGCGCGCGGCGATGACGACCAGCGTGCTGTCGCTTCTCGGCCTGCCGATCTTCCTGTTCAAGTTCGATAACCTGATGGCGGCGGGCCTCTACGAAAACCTGATGCAGGCGGTGGTCCAGGGCGGGCTGGCCGGCGCCGGCGCCATTTATCTGTTCACGCGTGCGGTCGTGCTGCTTGGCGCCTCACGCGCCGCCCTGTTTCCCTCGCTGGTTTCGCCGTTCACACTTTTGGTTGGCTTTCTTGCGCTCGGCGAGGTGCCGAGCGTCTCGCAGCTTGCCGGGCTGGTGATCGTTGTCGTCGGTTTCCAGCTGACGCAGCGCGGCTGAAGCTCACGCCGCCTTGCGGTTCGCCAGAAATTCGCCGATGCGATCGAGCGCGCGCACGATGTTCGCGGTCGAATTGGCGTAAGACACCCGCACATAGCCTTCGCCGAGCACGCCGAAATCCGGGCCGCCGATCAGCGCGAC
>CAYVPC010000119.1:0-10709 GCA_964453555.1 uncultured Hyphomicrobiales bacterium
CCTTCTTCGGTGTCAAGCCCGATTGCATCATCAAGGGCGGCTCGATCGTCGCCGCCCAGATGGGCGATCCCAACGCCTCGATCCCGACGCCGCAGCCGATCCATTACCGGCCGATGTTTGGCGCCTTCGGCCGCGCACTCACGGCGTCGTCGGTGGTGTTTGCATCCAAGGCGGCAGTGAAGGCCGGCCTCGGCAAGAAGCTCGGCATCCAGAAAGAGCTCTACGCCGTGGCTAACACCCGCGGCAAAATCTCGAAGAAAAGCATGATCCACAACGGCGCCACGCCCGATATTGAAGTCGACCCGGAAACCTACGAAGTGCGCGCCGACGGCGAATTGCTCACCTGCGAGCCGGCGGAAAGTCTGCCGATGGCGCAACGGTATTTCCTGTTCTGATCCGCGGGGGTTTCCGCCCGGCGTTTTTGCCGTAAGCTTCGCCGCGTGAGCGATAGCCGACCTCTTTTCGCCGCGTTGCGCGAGACGGCCGATGCCGATGCGGCGGCGGCCATCGAGCAGACTATCGCGTCGGCGGCCGACCGCGACCTTGTCCGCATCAATGTGCTCGCATTTGCCGCCGCACACGGGCTCGACGAGGAAAAGACCATCGCCGCCTTCCTCCATGCGGCCAAGCTCGGCATTTTCGAGTTGTCCTGGGACGTGCTGTGCCCGTCCTGCCGTGGCGTACTGGATGTCACGGAAACGCTGCAGGACGTCCATCGCGAACCCTACGCCTGCTCGCTGTGCAGCCGCTCGTTCGAGGTCTCGCTCGACGAGACAATCGAGATCGTGTTCACGGTCAGCCCGCGCCTGCGCAAAATCGCCGCCCACGATCCGCAGACCCTACCGTTCTGGGACTATTACCGGCAGGTGTTCTGGAGCTCCGCCGTCGATGTGTCCGACGCCGACCTCGAAAGGCTGATCGCCGAATTCACGCTGGACGCGCGCGTGCTCGACCCCGGCGACGAGGCGACGGTGACGATCGACCTGCCGGCAGGCTGGGTCATCCTGTTCGACCCTGCATCGCATTTCGGCCACTACATGAAAGTCGCGCCCGAACGCGCCGCCGAAGTCCAGGAACTGACCGTCGCGATCAAGGGCGCGCGCGAGCCGACCGCAACGACCGAACTGCGCGCCGGCCCGTTGCGGCTGACCGTCGCCAACCGCACCGCCATGCGCGCCTTGCCGGTGGTCTGGAACGAGAACCGCAAGTTCGACGAGCTGGTCGGCAAGCGCCGGCCGCATCTCACGGCGAAGCGCATTTTCACCAACCAGACGTTCCGCGACCTCTATCGCGCCGACACGCTCGCCATCGACCAAGGGCTGAAAATCATCAGCCTCACCTTCCTGTTCACCGACCTCAAGGGCTCAACCGAGCTTTACGCGCGCGTCGGCGATCTGGTCGCCTACGAGCTGGTGCGCGAGCATTTCCTGCTGCTCAACAAAATCGTCGCGGCGAACGGCGGCGCGATGGTCAAGACCATCGGCGACGCGGTGATGGCGACCTTTCCGACCCCCGAGCGAGCGGTCGCCGCCGCGCTGAACATGCGCTACGCGATCGGCACGGTCGGCGTCGACACGCGGCAGGAGGACCTCATCCTCAAAATGGGCATCCACGAAGGGCCGAGTCTTGCGGTCGTGCTCAACGACCGGCTCGATTATTTCGGCCAGACGGTGAACATCGCCGCCCGCGTGCAGGGCCTCGCGGTCGCGCACGCGATCTTCGCCACCAAGCCGGTGGTCGAGTATCCGCCGGTGGCGGCGCTCTTGGCCAAGGCCGGTATCACGCCGGCGCCCCAGAACGTGAAGCTCAAAGGCGTCGCCGGCGAGGTAGCAGTTTACGAGATACCCTGAGCTCCCGAACGAACCACGCGCGAAGGCGATGATTTCCATTTCGTCATTCCGGAATGACACCCGACCTGTCACTTCTCGACGAAGTCGGCGCATTTCTGGATCTGATCGTTCGCTCCCCACGGCATGATCGGCACCGACGAGGTCGAATTCTTCGGCGAGCCTTCGATCAGGCGGTCGGAATAGACCATGTAGACCAGCACGTTCCGCTTGGCGTCGCAGCCGCGCACGATCTGCATTTTCTTGAAGAACAGCGAGCGGCGCGCGCGGAACACGTCCTCGCCCTGTTCGAACTTCGCCTTGATGCGGATCGGGCCGATCTGCCGGCAGGACAGCGAAATGTCCGAGACCTGTTCGGCGACGCCGAGCCACCCCTTCACGCCGCCCTTTTCGGGAACGGTGAAGTAGCAGGCGACGCCCTCGACTTCGGGATCGTCGATGCCATAGGTCGCGAGCTTGTCGTTCGGCGTCAACAGCTTGAACACCGTGGAACGCCGGAAAATCAGGTCTGGCTCGTCGGCGGCGCGCGCCGGCGCGGCCGCAATGACGGCGAAGGCCAGCATGAGAAACAGCCAAAGGGATTTGCGCATCGGAACTCCTTGTCGCTTGGCCAACGAGCCCGCAACGTTGGCTGGATGTCGGTTAGAGCACATTCGAGCGCGCCTTACGGCGCGCGTCTCAGGATAACGGCACGTTCGTCGTCTTCCCCGGCCACTTGCACAAGTCGGCGATGATGCATTTTTCGCACAGCGGCCGGCGGGCGAGGCAGGTGTAACGCCCGTGCAGAATGAGCCAGTGGTGCGCGTGCAGGCGGTATTTCTCCGGCACCACCTCGATCAGCTTCATCTCGACATCGTACGGCGTCTTGCCGACGGCAAGCCCGGTGCGGTTGCCAACGCGGAAGATGTGAGTATCGACCGCAATGGTCGGCTCGCCGAACGCGACATTGAGCACCACGTTGGCGGTCTTGCGGCCGACGCCGGGCAAAGCTTCGAGCGCGTCGCGGTCGTGCGGCACCGCCCCGCCATGCTGTGCGACCAGCATGCGCGACAGCGCGACCACGTTCTTCGCCTTGGTGCGGTAAAGCCCGATGGTCTTGATCAGATCGCGCACGCGCGCTTCGGCGAGCTTGACCATCTTCTCCGGCGTGTCGGCGAGCTTGAACAAAGCCGGCGTCGCCTTGTTGACGCCGGCATCGGTCGCCTGCGCGGAGAGGACGACGGCGACCAGGAGCGTGAATGGATTGATCGACTGTAATTCGCCGCGCGGGGTCGGATTGGCGGCGGCGAAACGGCGGAACGCTTCTTCGACCTCAGGCTTTGTCCATTGCGGCAGTGCGCCATGCGCGGCCTTCACGCTGATTTTGGCGTCGGCCTTGCTCCGCGCCTTGCCGCCTTTGACGCCCGCCGCCCTGCCCTTGCGGGCGGCTTTGAGACTTTGCCGCGTGGTCTTCCGGGCGGTAGTTTTGCGTGCCATCTTTCCCGTATAGTGAGCGCCATGAACGACGACAACAGCCACCCCGGCGACGGCATATCCACTGAACCGGCGATCTTTTCGGCGCTGATCACGCCGCACCGTTCGCTCGGCGCGACTGGTTTCCTGGTCCTCATGCTGGCGATCGGCGGCTTGAGTTTCGTCTCCGGCATGGTGTTCCTGCTGCTCGGCGCCTGGCCGGTGTTCGGCTTTCTCGGCCTCGACGTGCTGTTGGTCTATGTCGCGTTCCGCGCCAATTTCCGCGCCGCGCGCGCCTACGAGGAGGTGAAGGTCACCGCCTCGGAACTGACCGTGCGCAAGGTCAGCCATCGCGGCGGCGTGCGGGAATGGACGCTCAACCCTGTCTGGGTGCGGCTCGACCGCATCGTGCACGCGGAATTCGGCATCGAGCGGCTGTTCCTGGTATCGCGCGGCCGGCGGCTCTCGATCGCTTCGTTTCTCGGCCCGGACGAGAAGGCAAGCTTCGCGCGGGCGCTTGCCGATGCGCTCGGCGAGGCCAGGCGCGGCCCGACCCGGACGGTGGTGGAATAGCCAGAAATCGGGTGGTTTGGGCCCCTATCAGGGCCTAGATGCGAGCATGATGCCGAAAAGCCTGCCCCGGACTTGATCCGGGGTGGAGTTCCGGTTTCGGAAAAGATCATGCTCCAAAATATCGGAGCCAGATGATGGAGGCCGCCATGCTGTCACCCGATCGCCTGCCCGATTTGTCGCCGCTCGCGGCCGCCGCCGACGATTACGCCGTGGTGCGCAAGGCCATCGGGCACATCCGCGGCCACTGGCGCGAGCAGCCCGAGATCGAGGCGATCGCGGAAGCGGCCGGGGTCACCCCGACCGAACTGCACCACCTATTCCGTCGCTGGGCCGGACTGACGCCGAAAGCATTTTTGCAGGCGCTCACGCTCGACGGCGCACGGGCGCTGTTGCGCTCCTCCGCAAGCGTGCTCGACACCACCTATGAAGTCGGGCTTTCCGGCCCCGGCCGGCTCCATGATTTATTCGTCACGCACGAAGCAATGTCGCCGGGCGAATGGAAGTCCGGCGGCGAGGGCCTCGATATGCGTTATGGATTCCACCCTTCGCCGTTCGGCACCGCACTGATCATGGCGACGCCACGCGGGCTCGCCGGCCTCGCTCTCGCCGATGCCGGCAAGGAGCGCGCAGCGCTCGCCGACATGCGGCGCCGCTGGCCGAAAGCGAAATACGCCGAGGACGTCGCCGCCACCGCGCCGCTCGCGCGCCGCATTTTCGATCCGACGCAGTGGCGGGCGGACCAGCCGCTCCGCATCGTGCTGATCGGCACCGACTGGGAAGTGCGCGTCTGGGAAGCGCTGCTGAAGATCCCGATGGGCCGGCTCACCACCTATTCGACCATCGCCGGCAAGGTCTGCATACCGGCGGCGGCGCGCGCGGTCGGCGCCGCGGTCGGCAAAAATCCGATCTGCTTCGTGGTCCCCTGCCACCGCGTGGTCGGCAAGTCCGGCGACCTCACCGGCTATCACTGGGGCATCACGCGCAAGCGCGCCATGCTCGGCTGGGAAGCCGGCCAGGTCGCCTCGGCGGCGTAGGTTCTCCCTCTCCCCGCCCAGCGGGGAGAGGTGAATAAGTTTACGCTGCCAGTTCCTGCATCCCCGCGACGCTGGCGTCGGCATTAAGCCGGTAGATCAGCGGCACGCCGGTTGCGATCTCGCGGGCGACGATCTGCTCAGGCGACAGCTTTTCCAGCACCATGATCAGCGAGCGCAGCGAATTGCCGTGCGCGGCGACGATGACGTTGTCGCCGCGAAGGACGCGCGGCAGGATTTTCTCCCGGTAGTAAGGCAGCACGCGCGCCGCGGTATCTTTCAAGCTCTCGCCGCCGGGCGGCGCGACGTCGTAGGAGCGCCGCCACAGCTTGACCTGATCGTCCCCCCATCTGGCGCGCGCAGCGTCCTTGTTGAGCCCGGACAGCTCGCCGTAATCGCGTTCGTTGAGCGCCCTGTCCCTGACGATCGGGAGATCCTTCTGGCCGATCTCTTCGAGCATCAGATCGAGCGAATGCTGCGCGCGGACGAGCGCGGAGGTGAACGCAACGTCGAAGCGGAGCCCCGCCGCCTTGAGCCTCTGCCCGGCCGCCCGCGCTTCGGCGACGCCTTTGTCGGTGAGCCCAACGTCGCGCCAGCCGGTGAACAGATTCTGCTTGTTCCATTCGCTCTCGCCGTGGCGCACCAGCACGAGCAGGCGATCACCCATCAGATCGTCCCCAGCCCGAGCACGTCGGCCATGGAATAGAGGCCCGGCTTCCGGCCGCGCGCCCACAGCGCCGCATGCAGCGCGCCGTTCGCGAAGATCATGCGGTCCTCGGCGCGATGCGTCAGCTCGATGCGCTCAGCCGGTCCGGCGAAAATCACGCTGTGGTCGCCGACCACGGTGCCGCCGCGCAGCGATGCAAAGCCGATATCGCCGGCGTTACGCGCGCCGGTGATGCCGTCGCGCGAGCGTATTGAATGCTGCGCGAGATCGATGCCGCGACCGGCCGCCGCCGCGCGTCCGAGCATGAGCGCCGTGCCCGATGGCGCGTCGACTTTCTTGTTGTGGTGCATCTCCAGGATTTCGACATCGTAGGCATCGTCGAGGGCCTGCGCCATGCGCTTGACCAGGGCGGCAATGAGATTGACACCGAGGCTCATGTTGCCGGATTTTACGATCGGCGTGCGGCTCGCGGCGTTGCCGATCGCCGCCTCCTGCTCCGCCGAATGGCCCGTGGTGCCGATGACGTGCGCGAGGCCGGCCTTTGCGGTCAGCGCCGCCAATGCGAGCGTCGTCGCGGGCGTGGTGAATTCAATCAACCCGTCGGCCGACTTGAGGAGTGGCGCGAGGTCGCTGGCGATCTTGATGCCGTTCGGCCCGAGCCCGGCAAGCTCGCCGGCATCGCGGCCGATCGCCGCCGAATCCGGGGCTTCGATCGCGCCGGCCAAGGTGACGCCCTTGGCGGCGGCGATGGCATGGATCAGCGTTCGCCCCATGCGCCCGCCGGCGCCGGCGATCACCAGCCGCATATCGGAATTGGCCGCAGCCATTGGTCTCTAGCCCGGTGTCGGTGGCGGCGGGTATAGCGGGGCGGGGCAGCGCCAGCAACCTTATGGCTGCTGGCCGTCGTAACCCTCGATCACCAGCAAATCGACGTCGGCGTGCGGTTTACGCTGCGGGATCGCCTTGGCGTATTCAGGAGAGCGGTAACAATCGAGCGCGACCTGATAGCTGGCAAATTCAATGACGATGATCCGGCTGCGCGCCTTACCTTCTACGACTTCGGTCTGGCCGGCTCGCACGACATAGCGGCCGCCGAATTTGCGCAACACGTCCTGGAGCGCGGCAACATAATGCTTGTAGCTGTCCGGATTGCGCACATCGACCTGCGCGAGCCAATATCCCTTCGCCATGTTCACTTCTCCTTCGCCGCTTGCGCAATTTCGGCGACGATCGCTTCGGCAGCGGCCTTCGGATCGGACACCGACAGGATCGGCCGGCCAACCACCAGATAATCGGCGCCGGCAGCAATCGCCGCGGCCGGCGTGGCCACGCGCTTCTGGTCGCCCTTGTCGCCGCCGGCTGGCCGGATGCCCGGCGTCACCAACGCCATTTTAGTTCCGACGATAGCGCGCAGGCTCGGGGCTTCCTCCGGCGAGCAGACCAGGCCGTCGACGCCGAGATCGCGCGCCTGCGCCGCGCGCTTGGCGGCTAGTTCGCGCACGGTCGTCGCATAGCCGGCGGTTCTGAGGTCGTTGTCGTCGAACGAAGTGAGCACGGTGACCGCGAGAATACGCAAGCCCCCTTCCCGCGCCTCGGCTGCGGCGCGCATGGTTTGCGGATATGCGTGCACGGTGAGGAAGGTCGCACCGAGCCGCGCTACGCTTTTGACGCCCTGCGCCACCGTGTTGCCGATGTCGTGCAGCTTGAGATCGAGGAAGACCTGCTTGCCGGCGTCGGCAAGCGTGCGCGCGTAGGGCAAGCCGCCGGCGAAAGCGAGCTGATAGCCGATCTTGTAAAACGTCACCGCGTCACCGAGCCGCGCCACCATGGCTTGTGCCGCCTCGACCGACGACAGATCGAGCGCGACGATCAGGCGCTCGCGCGGCGCAATCTGCATTTCCCGTCCTACGCCGCAGCGCGCGGCATCAGGCTCGCCAATTCGATGAGGCGGCGTACCAGATTCTTCAGCGAAGCGGCAAGCGCCTCATCCTTGAGGTTGTCCATGTCGTCGAACGCCGCCCCGGCACGGCCGACATTGATCTGTTCCGGAATCACCAGGCCGCCACAGCCGAGTTCGAGGATCTGCCGCAGCGCCATAAGCCCGCGCACGCCACCGGCCGCGCCGTTGGCGGCGGAGCCGAGCGCGAAGACGCGGTCCTTGAACGTCGCGTAGTTCGCTTCGTTGCGGTCGCGCGGACGCGACATCCAGTCGACGGCGTTTTTCAGGAGCGGCGATACCGAGGCGCTGTATTCGGGGCTGGCGATGAACACGCCTTGATGCGCGGTGAGCATATTCTTGAGCTCGATCGCAGCACGCGGCAGGCCGCCATCGGCCATCAGATCGGCGTCGAACAGCGGCAGCGGATAATCGGCAAGCGAGATGCGCGATACGTCGGCTTCGGCGAGCGCGAGTTCCTTGGTCACCAGCGCGCCGAGCCGCGCATTGCTCGAGCCTTTGCGTAGCGAGCCGGCCATCACCAGGATTTTTGGGGCAAGCATGCGGCGAGATTTCAGGTCTTGCGGTAAACCCACACCCGTGCGGGCGGCAGATTCATCCAGATGCGCCCGGACGCTTCCACCGAGAAGCCGCTGAGCCGCCGCGGCAGGGGCGACGCGACCGAATAGGTGAACTGCACGAACGGCGCGCCGGGCAGCATCAGATCGAAGGCGTCGCGGATCAGCCGCATGCGCATCTTGATCGGCTTGGTCACCAGCGGCAGTCCCGAGACGACGGCGGCGGCCGGCTGCAGCAACAGCGTTTCCAGGAGCCGCCGCATGCCATAGGCATCGCCCTGCACTAAAGTGGCTTGCGGATAGCGCGCGCGCAGAATGCGGCAGAAGCTCGGATTGAACTCGACCAGCACCAGGCGTTCCGGCGCGACGCCGGCTTCGACCAGAGCTTCGGTGACCGGCCCGGTTCCCGGCCCCAATTCCACCACCGGCCCGTCGCTTTGCGGATCGACATAACGCGCCATGGTACGGGCCAGCATCTTTCCCGAAGGAGTGACCGCTCCGATGGAGAGCGGCCGCTCGATCCAGGAGCGGATGAAGCGCACTTCGTCGTCCAGCCGGATGCCGCGCTTCTTCTCGAATTGCCGGATCTGCTCTTCGATCTTCTTGCCGATGCCGTCGCGTTTCCTCTCGAACAGCCTGATCTGGCGTTCGATTTTGCGCTCGATGAGGGCCTTGCGGAGTTCGAAAAGGCGCAATTGCCGTTCGATCTTCTGTTCAAAATTAAGCAGGGCGGGAAGAGACATGACCTCTAATCACACGCGGCGAAAATACCCCGTAGTTTTAGAACATTGCCGCCGCCAAGACCAGCCGGCAGCCCAATGTTTACGCCGAGCCGCCGCCCAAGCCGTCCAGGAACTCCTTGACCCTGCCGAAGAATCCCGAGGATTCCGGGTGGGTCTCGGTCGAGGACAGGCGGTCGAATTCGGCCAGAAGCTCGCGCTGCTTCTTGGTAAGCTTCTGCGGCGTCTCAACCACGACCTGGACGTACATGTCGCCGCTTTGGCGCGACCGCAGCACCGGCATGCCCTTGCCCTGCAGGCGGAAGCGCCGGCCGGTTTGCATGCCTTCGGGCACTTTCATCCGCGTCTTGCCGCCGTCGATGGTCGGCACTTCGAATTCGCCGCCGAGCGCCGCCGTCACCAGCGAGACCGGGACACGGCAATGCAAGTCGGCGCCGTCGCGCTGGAAGAACGGATGCGCGCCGACCGACAGGAAAATGTAGAGGTCGCCGGGCGGCCCGCCGCGTACGCCGGCTTCGCCCTCGCCGGCGAGGCGAATGCGGGTGCCGTCCTCAACGCCGGCGGGGATATTCACCGACAATGTCCGCTCGCGCATCACGCGGCCGGAGCCCGCGCACGAGCCGCAGGGGCTCTCGATCACCTGGCCGCGACCGTGGCAGTTCGGGCAGGTCCGCTCAAGCGTGAAGAAGCCTTGGGCGTGGCGGACCTTGCCCTGGCCGCCGCACATCGGACAGGCCTTCGGCTTGGTGCCGGACTTGGCGCCGCTGCCGGAGCAAGCCTCGCAGGTGACCGAGGTCGGAATGCGGATTTGCGCGGTCTTGCCGGAAAAGGCTTCGAGCAGCGAAAGCTCCATGTTGTAGCGCAGATCCGCGCCGCGCTCGCGTCCGGAACCGCGGCCGCGCCGGCCGCTCATGCCGAACAGGTCGTCGAATATGTCGGAGAAGGTGGTGGCGAAGTCGGCGCCGAAGCCGTGCGCGGCGCCCATGCCGTTACCGTGCTCGAAGGCGGCGTGACCGAAACGGTCGTACGCCGCCCGCTTGTCGGGGTCTTTCAGAACCTCATAGGCCTCGTTGATTTCCTTGAACCGATGCTCGGCTTCGGTGTCGCCGGGATGGCGATCCGGATGGCAGGCCATCGCCTGCTTGCGGAAAGCGGCCTTGATGTCGCCGTCGCTGGCGGTGCGTTCGACCGCGAGCGCCTCGTAATAGCAGCGCTTGGCCATCACTTCCCCTTATGACGTCCAATCATTTCCAGTCACGGCAGCCGATCTAAAAAAACGCACCCCCGGATGCGAAACGGGGGTGCGATTTTTTCACGGTGCGGGTGCATGAAGCGCCTCGCCGAAATCAAGCCGATTTCTTGTTCTTCTTGTCGTCGTCGACTTCCGTGAACTCGGCGTCGACCACGTCGTCCTTCTTGGCTTCGGCTCCGCCGGCGCCCCCGGCAGGACCACCCGGCTGTTGCTCGGCGGACTGCTTGTACATGGCTTCGCCCAGCTTCATCGAGGCCTGCTGCAACACACTGGCCTTTGCGCTGATCGCGTCCGCATCGGCGCCCTTCAAAGCCTCCTTGAGGTCGGCCATGGCGTTCTCGATCGCGCGCCGTTCGGCGTCGCCGACCTTCGAGCCATGCTCGGCCAGCATCTTCTCGGTGTCGTGGACGAGACCTTCGGCGCGGTTCTTGGCCTCGACCTGGGCCTTGCGCTTCTTGTCCTCGTCGGCGTGCGCCTCGGCGTCCTTCACCATCTTCTGAATGTCGGCTTCGGAAAGGCCGCCGGACGCCTGGATTCGGATCTGCTGCTCCTTGCCGGTACCCTTGTCCTTGGCCGAGACGTTGACGATGCCGTTGGCGTCGATGTCGAAGGTGACTTCGATCTGCGGCACGC
>CAYVPC010000120.1:0-10655 GCA_964453555.1 uncultured Hyphomicrobiales bacterium
GCCTCGCGGATGTTGGGATAGAATTTGAGCTTGTTCTCGATGTATTTCGGCGCGAAGACGGTGCCGTCCCTGAGACGGCCGACGTCCTTCGACCGATCGATGATTTTCAATTGGCCGTTTTTCGCATCGAAAAACCCGGCATCGCCGGTATGGACCCAGCCGTCGGGCGTAAGCACCTCGGCGGTTTTCTCCGGATCCTTGTAATAGCCGATGAACACCCCGGGCGAACGATAAAGTACCTCGCCGCTTTCCGAAATCTTGACCTCGACGCCGGGCGATGCCTTGCCGACCGTGTCGCAGTAAATCTCGCCGTTCGGCTGCGCGGTGACGTAGACCGAGGCCTCGGTCTGCCCGTAAAGCTGCTTCAAGTTAAGGCCGATGCCGCGATAAAAGCGAAACAGTTCCGGTCCGATCGCCTCGCCGGCCGTGTAGCCGATGCGAATGCGCGATAGCCCGAATTGATTCTTGAGCGGCCCGTAAACCAGCAGATTGCCGACCGCATAGAGGAAACGGCCGTATAGCGGCACTTTCTCCCGGTCGAGAATTTTTTCGCCCCAGCGCCGCGCTACCGCGATGAAAAAATCGAACATCTTACGCTTGAGTCCGCCGGCATCCGCCATTCGCACCATCGTCAACGTCAACAGATTCTCGTAGACCCGTGGCGGCGCGAACGCGTAGGTCGTGCCGATCTCGCGCCGGTCCTGGAGGACGGTGTCGGCGGCTTCCGGGCAGTTGACGCAATAGCCGGCCGTGTAGGCCTGGACATAAGAGAAAACGTAGTCGCCGACCCAGGCAAGCGGCAAATACGCGATCACTTCTTCACGCTCGTCGAGTTTGTCGAATTCATTCGCATTGCGCGCGGAAATGATGGTGTTCGCATAGGTGAGCATCACTCCCTTGGAGCGACCGGTCGTGCCCGAGGTGTAGAGGATGACGCTCAGATCACCGCCCTTGCCTTCGCGCAACCCCGCCTCCCAACGCCGCAGACATTCGGGGTCGCTTGCAAGCTTTTTGCGCCCGACCGCCTGCACGTCCTCGAACGAAAACAACCGGGCGTGGTTGTAATCCTTTAATCCGCGCGGCTCGTCATAGATGACCTGGGCGAGCCGTGGGAGCCGATCGGCGATCGTGATTAGCTTGTCGACCTGCTCCTGATCTTCGACCACGGCGAGCGTGACTTCGGCGTGCGCCAGCACATAAGCCATCTCGTCGGCAACGGCATCGGAGTAGACCGGCACGGGAATGGCGCCAAGCGCCTGACCGGCGCACATTGCCCAATAAAGCCGCGGGCGATTGCCGCCGACGATGGTGAATTTGTCGCCGCGCTTAAGACCAAGCTCCGAAAGCCCGACCGAGAAGGCGCGAACCTCGTCGAGGACCTGCGCCCAGGTCCAGGTTTGCCAAATGCCGAGATCCTTGTGCCGCATGGCCGGCCGCAAACCAAACGTATCGGCGTTGTGGATCAGAAGCTTGGGGAGCGTATCGAGGACAGGGTCAATGGTCGGCACCGGGCTTCCTCCGCCGCTGTTGCAGAATGACACCGCTCCGATCGGGCAGCGGTCACGATGGGGCAGGAATACCACTCGCGCGGCCCAAATAGGCCGCCGACCTCCCGACGCTGGCAAATAAACCGCGCACAAGCGCGGAAACCGTAGATTCCCCAAAATCCATGGTCACCGGCGGATGGCTATTTTGCTCTTTATACCGGTGAATTCTCGCATTGCTGGGCTAAAACGACAATGCTATTTCACGCCCCAAGCTCAGTCATTTTGACGCAAATTCCCTCGGGACTCCAAGCTGCTGACCCGGCAGCAAACAGGGGTGGGGCCACGGCGCCATGCTCGATCCATCCTCAAGCACTTCCCCACCGCCGCAGTTCGCGCTTGGCGAGGACCAGATCGCCCTTCGCGATACCGCCCGCGCCTTCGCGGGCGAGGTGTTCGCGCCTCACGCCGTCGCCTGGGACGAGGCCAAGCACTTTCCGGTCGCCGAAATGCGAAAAGCGGCCGAGCTCGGCATGGGCGGCGTTTACATTTCTTCGGATGTCGGCGGTTCGGCGCTGTCGCGGCTTGACGCCACGCTGATCTTCGAGGCGCTCGCCACCGGGTGCCCGACCGTCGCGGCCTATATGTCGATCCACAATATGTGCGGCTGGATGATTGACGCTTACGGGTCGGACGCCCAACGCAAGACATGGCTGCCGAAGCTTTGCACGATGGAATTGCTGGCGAGCTATTGCCTGTCCGAGCCGTCGGCCGGCTCGGACGCCGCCGCGCTGCTGACCCGCGCCGCGCACGAGGGCGACGCCTACGTGCTCAACGGCCAAAAGCAGTTCATCTCCGGAGCCGGCGCCGGCGACCTTTACGTGGTGATGGCGCGAACTGGGGGCCCCGGACCGGCCGGAATTTCGACTTTCGTCGTGCCCGGTGACACGCCGGGCATTTCGCTCGGCGCCAACGAACGCAAGATGGGCTGGAATGCGCAGCCCACGCGCGCGGTCGTGTTCACGGATGCGCGCGTGCCGGCGGAGAACCGGCTCGGCGAAGAAGGTATCGGCTTAAAGATCGCCATGGCCGGGCTTGACGGCGGGCGGCTCAACATTGCCGCCTGCTCGCTCGGCGGCGCGCAGATCGCGCTGGAAAAGTCGCTGGCCTACATGAAAGAGCGCCGCGCCTTCGGCAAACGGCTGGATGAGTTCCAGGCGCTGCAATTCCGCCTCGCCGATATGGCGATTGCGATCGAGGCCTCGCGCACGCTGTTGTGGCGCGCCGCTGCCGCGCTCGACCGCGGCGACGCCGAGGCGACGACGCTTTGCGCCATGGCCAAGCGTTTCGTCACCGATGCCTGCTTCGACGTCGCCAACCAGGCGCTGCAGCTGCATGGCGGCTACGGCTATCTGTCCGAATTCGGCATCGAGAAAATCGTGCGCGATTTGCGCGTGCATCAAATTCTCGAGGGTACGAACGAGATCATGCGTCTGATCGTGGCGCGAAGCCTTGTCGGACGATGAGTGCGGACGATTTTCAGGACGGCGAGCTCATTGTTCGGAGTGAGCGCGCGCTGCGGCGGATCACCCTGAACCGGCCAAAGGCGCTTAACGCCCTTACGCTCGACATGGCCGTGCGCATGACGGCGCTGCTGCGCCAATGGGCGGCGGATCCCCAAGTCGGCGCCGTTCTGCTCGACGGCGCCGGCGAGCGGGCTTTCTGCGCCGGCGGCGACATCCGTGCGCTTTACGATGGAGCCAAGACCGGAAGCTTGCTTCCCGCGCAATTCTGGGCGACGGAATATCGACTCGACGTCTTGATCGCGCGCTATCCGAAACCGGTGATCGCGGTGATGGACGGCATGGTGATGGGCGGCGGCGTCGGACTTTCAGCGCATGCCGCGCACCGCGTCGTCACCGAACGCTCGGCCGTCGCAATGCCGGAGGTCGGGATCGGGTACTTTCCCGACGTTGGGGCTTCCTTCTTGTTGGCTCGCGCGCCGGGCTATACCGGCACTTATCTGGCGCTGACCGGCGACCGTATCGGCGCCGCCGACGCGATCTATTGCGGGCTGGCCGACATTACTATGCCGGCGGCGCGGCTTGCGGAGCTGCCGGCGGCGCTTGCCGATTGCCGCACCGCGGATCCGGTGCGGAGGAAACTCGCCGAAATGTCCGCAGCGCCGTCGCCCGGCAGATTGCAGGGCGAACGGCCATGGATCGACAGCTGTTACGGAGCCGATCACGCCGAGGAAATCGTCGTTCGATTGGCGGCCGCGAAAGACGATTCGGCAAAAGCCGCGCTGGCGACGATGCAGAAGGCTTCGCCCACCTCGCTGAAAGTGACGTTGCACAACATCCGCGCGGCTTTATCATTCGCGCGCGTAGAGCAAAGCTTCCAGCAGGATTATCGCATCTCGCTTGCCTGCATTGCCGGACATGACTTCATCGAGGGCATCCGCGCACAGATCGTCGACAAAGACCGCAATCCGGCCTGGGAGCCAAAACAACTCGCGAACGTCACGCCCGCCATCGTCGATCGGCACTTCAAGTCCATCGGCGCGCTGGAACTGACGCTCGCCCAGTAAAGGAGGTTACGCAAATGCCGGCCATTGGATTCATCGGTCTTGGAAATATGGGCGGCCCTATGGCCGCCAACCTTGTTAAATCCGGCGAGCACGTGCTCGGCTTCGACGTCGTGCCGGCGTCGCGCGAAGCCTCGGCCAAAGACGGCGTGCAGATCGTCGCCAACACCCGCGGGACGGTCGATGACGCCGACATCGTCATCACCATGCTGCCGGCCGGCGAGCATGTTCTGTCGGTATGGAATGAGGTCGTGCCGCATGCCCGGCAAGGCACGCTGTTCATCGATTGCTCGACCATCGACGTGGCGAGCGCACGAAAGGCGCATAAGCTCGCGGCGGAGCGCGGAATCGCGACGCTCGACGCCCCGGTGTCCGGCGGCGTCGGCGGCGCGAAAGCGGCCACGCTCACTTTCATGGTCGGCGGCTCGGAGCATGCGTTTGCGCGCGGCAAGCCGGTGCTCGAGCGTATGGGCAAGCGCGTCGTGCATTGCGGCGAGGCCGGCAACGGCCAAACCGCCAAAATCTGCAACAACATGATTCTCGGCGTCTCGATGATCGCGGTCAGCGAAGCCTTCGTCCTGGGTGAAAAGCTCGGCCTGTCGCACCAGGCATTATTTGACGTCGCCTCCGCATCGTCGGGCCAATGCTGGTCGCTGACCAGCTATTGCCCGGTTCCGGGGCCGGTGCCGGCAAGCCCGGCGAATAATGCCTACAAGCCGGGGTTCGCTGCCGCATTGATGTTGAAGGATCTCAAGCTGGCGAAAGCGGCGGCCGAGTCGGTCAAAGCCAGGACTTCGCTCGGCGCGCAGGCTGCCGACATCTACGAGCACTTTGCGCAGGAAGGCCACAGCGGATTCGATTTTTCCGCGATCATCAATCTCGTGCGCGAGCAATCCAAAGCGCGTTAACGGACTTCGCTTGCCGTTAGGCGGTCGCAGCAGCCTCCACCGCCGGACCGCGCGTGAGCCAGCCGGGATCGACCGACGGCAGCGGAATGGCGTCGATCAGCATACGCGTGTAGGCGGCCTGCGGCGCAGCGAAGACGCGCTCGCACGGCCCTTCCTCGACCACGCGGCCTTCGCGCATCACCACGACCCGTTGGCAGATCGAGCGAACCACCGACAAATCGTGGCTGATGAAAGCGAGCGCCAGATGCATTTCGCCGGTCAGTTCCTTGAGGAGTTGGAGCACCTGCGCCTGGGTCGAGACATCGAGCCCCGAGACGATTTCGTCGGCAAGCACAAAATCCGGCCGCAACACCACCGCGCGCGCGATGCCGACCCGCTGCCGCTGCCCTCCGGAAAGCTCGAAGGAATAGCGGTCGACCGAATTGCGCGGCAGTCCGACGCGGTCGAGCACGCCGTGCACCAACGTATGCGCCGTATGCCGGTTGTCGGCCAAACCGTGCAGTAGAATCGGTTCGATCAGAATTCGCCCAATGGTATGCCGCGGATTGAGCGACGACATCGGATCCTGAAAAATCATCTGCATGCGCCGGCGCAACGGCCGCCGGGCGGACTCCTCAAGCGCGGTAATCTCGCTGCCGTCGAACACGACCGATCCGTGCACCGGCCGCACCAGGCCGAGCAGCGCGCGCCCCAGCGTCGTCTTGCCGGAACCGGATTCGCCAACAATGCCGACCGTTTCACCCTCGCCGACGCGAATGTCGACGTCGTTGAGCACCGGCGGCGCCCCTCGCCGCCCATACGAAACCACCAGCCCGCGCGCCGCCAGGAGATCGTCAGCCATCGCGCGACCCCGCGATACCGGCGTCGAAGGCGGCGATTTCCGCGCGCAACGCCGCGATGATGTCGGGCGGCGTCGGTTCAAGCCCCGCATCGGGCCGGTCGTAGCGGGGATTAGCCGCGAGCAGCGCTCTTGTGTAGGGGTGGCGCGGCGCGTCCAGCACTTCCGCCGTCGCCCCCTGCTCGACCACCTTGCCCATATACAAGACCGTCATGCGGTCGCAGATTTTCGCGACCACGCCGAGGTCGTGCGACACGAACAAAACGCTGGTGCCGTGGCGCTCCTGCAGCGCGCGGATCAGCCGAAGAATTTGCTTTTGCACGGTCACGTCGAGTGCGGTGGTCGGCTCGTCGGCGATGACGAGCTTGGGCTCGAGCCCGAATGCGGCGGCGATCAGCACGCGCTGGCGCATGCCGCCCGAAAGCTGATGCGGATAGGAATTGAGCACCCGCTCAGGATCGCGAATCTGCACTTCTTCGAGCAACGCGCGCGCCCGCAGCCGCGCGTCCTTGCCGGAAAGGCCGCGCTTTAAGCGCAATCCATCGGTCATTTGCACGTCGATCCGCCGCGACGGGTTGAGCGCCGTCGACGGATCCTGCGGCACCAGCGCGATGTCGCGGCCAAGCACCGCGCGCAGCTCGCCGGGCGACAGTGAGAGAAGATCGCGGCCCTCAAATCCGATCCGTCCGCCGGTCACCCTGACCTGCGACGGTATGATCCCAAGAATGGCCTTGGCGATGGTGGACTTGCCCGCCCCGCTTTCGCCGACGAGGCCGTGGACTTCGCCGGTGCCGACATCGAGCGCGACGCGGCGCAGGATCGGCCGGTTGCCGTCGCGGAGCGAAACGGCGCTGAGCGCCTCGATAGCGAGCCTCGCCCCCGTCATCGCCGCAACACCGGATCGAGGCTGCGGGCAAGACCGTCGCCGAGCTGGTTGAAGGCGACCACCGTGGCGAACAGAGCCGCCAGCGGCGCCGCCAGAACCCACCACGCCTCGTGCACGATCTGACGCCCTTCGGCGATCATGCCGCCCCAGGTCGGCGTATCCGACGACACCGAGAGCCCGACAAACGACAAGATCGCCTCGACCACGACGGCGATGCCCATCTCCAGTGTCAGCAACGCAATCAGCACCGGGACGACGTTAGGAAAGATTTCGCGGAACAGGATCGCCGGCCGCGAGAAGCCGATGGTTCGGGCGGCGACGACATAGTCCATCTGCGCCTGGCTCCTGGTCTCGGTGCGCACGACCCGGCAGAAACGCGTCCAGTCGATGATGACGATGGCTGCGATCACCGAGTGCAAGCCGGTGCCGATGACGGCGATCAGCAGAATCGACAGCAGCACCGGCGGGAACGACATCCAGACGTCGACCAACCACGAAATAAGCATATCGACGACATAGCCGAGATAACCGGCCATGAGGCCGAGTACCGATCCGATCAGGCAGGCCAGCCCGGCGGCGACGAACGCAACGGTCAACGATACGCGCGAGCCGAAGATGACGCGCGACAGCACGTCACGCCCAAGCCCGTCGGTGCCGAGCAGAAAGCCCGGCTCGGAACCGGCAAAGCCCGCCGGCGGCACGGTTGCCATGAGAAGATTTTGCGCGAGCGGATCCTGCGGCGCGATCAGCGGCGCGCCGACGGCAAGGACGATCAGGATAACGATGAAGCCACCGGCGCAAACGACCTTCGGATCGGATGCGAGCCGGGCCCCGACCGAAGGCGGTTGCGGATCGCTGTCCGGCGCGGACGCCTTCGACGCTAGTGACCAGTGTTCCACGTCGTGCGGTCCCGGATCAGGCGTGCCGCAGTCGCGGATTGAGCGAGGCGACCATGAGATCGACCGCGATGTTGATGAGGATGAAGATCAGTCCGAACAGCAGAACGAGGCCCTGGATCAGCGGAAAGTCGCGGTTGATGACGGCATCGATCGCCAAATTGCCGATGCCGGGATAAGCAAAGATACGCTCGACAATCACCGTGCCGCCGACCAGGAATGTGAACTGCACGCCGGTGAGCGCGAGCGTCGGGCCGACGGCGTTACGGAGCGCCTCTTGCAACACCAGCCGCAGCTCGCGGAAGCCCTTGATGCGCGCGAGCAACACGTAGTCCTGCACCATGGCCTCTTTCAACGACTGCTTGAGCAGGCGCACGATCACCGCAGCGAGCGGCAGGGCCAGCGCCAAAGTCGGCATTGTCATATGGCTCAGGATATTGCCGGCGACGGCGAAGCGGCCGGTGAGGATGCTCTCGGCCAGATAAAACCTGGTGTGAAAGCCCTTCGCCAGCGCCGGATCGATGCGGCCGGTCAGCGGCAGCACCGGGATTGCCACCGCGAACAGCAGAACCAGCGCCAGCGCCCAAATAAAATCAGGCACCGCCAGCAGGATTGAATTCAATCCGTCAATCGCCGCCTCGCCAGGCGTACGCCGCAACAGCGTTCCGACGACGGCAATACTGCCGCCCAAAACAACGGCGACGAATAATGCCATCAGCGCGAGTTCGATCGTCGCCGGCAAGCGCGAAGCCAGCACGTCCGTCACATAGACATGCAGGGTGATGGAGGTACCGAAGTCGCCGGTGACGACGCCATTGATCCAGATCCAAAATTGCGTGAGGAGCGGTGCGTCGAGCCCGTAATGCGCCTTGAGCGCGGCGATATCGGCCGGACCCGCGCCGGGTGAAATCATCATAGCAACGGGATCGCCCGGCACGACGCGCAGCAGCACGAACACGATCACCGCCACGCCGGCAAGCGTTACCAGAGCCATAGCCGCGCGATTGACGATGACGGCAAGCAGCATGAACGGTCCTTAAACCTGACGATGGGCCGCCGCGCCCCCCGGGCGCGGCGGTGGACCGCATCGACTTCGACCTTACGCCCTCGAGACCAATGTCGCCGGCTGCAAGGCACCCGAAATGTTCGGGATCACCTTAAGATCGGACTTGTACAGGATCGGCTGCGCGTATTGCAGCAACGGCAGGATATAGCCCTGCTCGGCAATGTAGCGATCCACATCCTTCCAGCCCTGGATGCGCTTGGCTTCGTCCTTCTCGCCCCAGAGCGGCCCGATCTTGGCGTCGAGATCGTCCGAGTGCCACGCCGAGTGCGGCGACTTGGAGAACATCGCGAACCCGGTCGAACAGGTCGGATCGCCGATCGCGTTGCCCCAGTTGTAGAACGCCGCCGGCGCGAGCTTATGCGTCATGCGCAACTCGAAGTGTTTGGCGATCTCGTAAATCTCGATATTCGCCTCGATGCCGACGTTGCGCCACATGCCAACGATCGCCTGGACCGTTTCGTAGTCCTTCGGCTTGAAGCCGCGTGTGGTCTGGATAGTGAACTTGACCGGCTTTTCTTTCGAAAAGCCGCTGGCCGCGAGAAGCTTTGCCGAGAGCGCCGGATCGTATGCCACTTTGATCGTCGGATCGAAGGCCGCGTATTCCGGCGCTTCGAGCGTGGCGATGGGGACGCCGTAGCCGCGCAGGAGCCGCTTGACGATTGCCTCCTTATCGACGGCGTGGCACATGGCGAGACGAACATTCTTGTCGTCCATCACGCCGCCATTGGTGATGAAGATCTGCGCGATGTCGGAAATCGGCGTGCAGACGCCCGCCAGGCCGGCCTTGCTCTTGAGCCGGTCATACTCTTCGTACGGCACTTCGAGCGTGATGTCCGAGGAGCCGCTTTCGATTTCGGCGACGCGGCTCGTCGCGTCCGGGACGAACTTGAAGACCACCGTTTCGAACGGGGGTTTGCCGCCCCAGTATTTCGTATTGGCCTTGAGCCGCAAATAGGCGTTGCCTTCGTAGGCATCGACCATGTAGGGGCCGGTGCCGATCGGGGCTTTCTCGAAACCTTGCGGGCCGACCGTCTCGAAATACTTCTTCGGCAGCACGTAGCCGGTAAGGAACGCCATCCATTTGAAGATGACCGGATCGTACTGCTTCACGTCGGCGGTGATGCGCTTGCCGTCGATCTTGAAGTTATCGATGCCGGCCCAAATGAACGAAACCGGATTGCCGCCGTCAGGCTTTGCTTCGCGCTGAATCGACCAAACAACGTCCTCGGGCGTGAACGGACTGCCGTCGTGCCAGACGACATTCTCTCGCACGTCCATCCAGACCTTGGTCTTGTCGTCGTTCCAGCCCCAACCGGTGAGCAAACTGGGCTCGAACGCGAGATCGGGTTTCTGCCCAACATACTGATCGAATATCGAGCGATACATCGCCTGAATGGTCGGATTGACCGAGGACGGACCGACGTCCGGGTCGAACGACGGAAGCGGCAGGTTGTAGGCGATGTTGAGCGTGCTGCCGACCGCCGCAGCGGCAAAGCGTTGAGGCGCAAGCAACGTTGTAAGGAGGCCGCCGCTTGCCGCGAGGGCCTGACGACGCGTGACGTTGAACATGATGACACTCCCCCAATGACCGCCGAGGAGGCGGCAACTCGTGCACTCGACTCTACGCGGAAGCGCATAGCAGGTCGGCACCTTGGGCAGTTACTTTAAGCCTAAAGCAACAGGCGGACAAGCTGACGCATTGGGCTTTTTTCCGCATTTTTAGGCACTGTTTTGCCCGCCGCGGAGCCGATGCCAACGGTGACGCCAACCGCGCCGCCGCCGCGTGCGTGAGGGGCGGCGGCGCGCCGGGAGCCGTTGCAAGACCAATTGGAAGGTTTCATATGTATTGCACCGGCGGGACGTGCTGATCGAGCGACGTCGCGGAGGATTTCATGGCGGAACGGTCGTTCGCGCGCGAAGTGCAGGACCTCAAGCTCGGCGAGGGTGAGGAATTCCGCGGCGAGGGAATTCTCGCCATCACCAAGGCGCT
>CAYVPC010000121.1:0-10487 GCA_964453555.1 uncultured Hyphomicrobiales bacterium
CGAACAGGTCATGGTGTCGGTTGCATGCAACGGTGCGCACAGCCTCAAGCAGCGGTTGGCGCGCTGGCTGCTCATGATGCGTGATCGCAGTGACAGTAACACGCTGCCAATCACCCAAAGCCTGCTCGCCGAAATGCTGGGTGTGCAGAGGCCGACCATCACGAATGCAGTGCGCGAGTTCGAACGTGCCGGTTTGATCAAACACGGACGGCGGCAAGTCACCATATTCGATCGGCGGGGCCTCACGGCGGCATCTTGTGAATGTTATCAGCTGGTTCGGGCGCGCCTGGCTTTTCACCTGCCCAAAACATACGTGTGATAGTCGCTCTGCCGGTACGGTAATGTACATTACCGACAACATCCCTTAAGCTAACGTAGAATCGCGGCTCGCAGGGTGGGCGGCGCAGGTAGCTCTCCAGCAAGATCGTGTTCCTGCTATGGAGGATGAGCGCCGTCGTTGGAATGTGGGCCCGGCAATGAAACGCAAAGCAAAGCTGCCGTTCGATCCGAAAGAATTTCTCTCGAAAGTAAACGGCGGGCAACGCGTTTTCGATTATCGAAAAGATCAAATTGTATTCAGGCAGGGCGACCCTGCGGATGCCGTTTTCTACATTCAGAGCGGCAGGGTCAAGAAGACCGTGGTCTCCGAGCAGGGCAAGGAAGCCGTAGTCGCACTTCTGGGAGCTGGCGATTTCTTCGGCGAGGGCTGTTTGGCCGGCGAGGCGATGCGCTTGTCGACGGTCGCCGCTCTGACCAAAAGTACGATTGCGCGAATATCGAAGGCCGACATCACTCGGGTGATCCACGAAGAGCCGGCGTTTGCCGAGTTGTTTATCTCGCACCTCCTCTCCCGCAACAGCCGGGTCGAAGAGGACCTGGGATCAACTGTTTAATTCGAGCGAGAAACGCCTGGCGCGGACGCTTCTGCTGCTGGCGAATTTTGGCAAGGAAAGTCGGCCGGAGCCGATCATCGCAAAGGTCAGTCAGGAGACGCTTGCAGAGATGATCGGCACGACCCGGTCCCGCGTGAGCTTCTTTATGAACAAATTTCGTAAACTCGGCTTGATTGATTACAACGGCAGCATCGAAATCCATAGTTCATTGCTCAATGTCGTTCTGCGCGACCAGCCGCAGATTAAGAGCTGAGGCGCTTGACGATCTTGGGAGCGGCGACTGCCACAAGGCTCGCAGTCTCGGAAACTTTGAGACCTACAGAATCAAGTCAGTAAACGAGTGAATCTGTGAGCTGTTTCAAAGTGCAACGATAGGTCGACGGGACGTCTGGGCGGCTATTAGGACGACCTTGGGGGAACACAGGGCCTTTGTATGGTGGGCGATCTGCTCGTCCTCCTGCGAGACCAGGATCTGCACCGCGCAGCGCGATCCGGAATCATTGATCGGATTTCTCGCAGACCGGTTCCGAGCTTGGTCGAGGGTGACGCCGAGCCAGGACAAGCCGCCACAGATTACCGCTCGCGCGTCGAAATCATTTTCTCCAATACCGCCGGTGAACACGAGCAGATCGACTCCACCGAGCGCCGCGCTCATCGCGGCGACCTGCTTGCGTACGGAATAACAGAACATCGCAATGGCAAGTCGCGCATCGGCGTTTGACGAAGCCGCCTCGTGCAACCGTTGCATGTCGCTGTCGACCCCCGAAATTCCCAGAAGGCCAGAGCGGTGATCGATCAGGTCTTCGAGCATGGCGGCGTCGAATTTCCTCTCGCGCATCAAATAGACCAGGACGCCCGGATCGAGGTCGCCGCTGCGCGTGCCCATGATCACACCACCGGTCGGGGTCAATCCCATACTAGTATCGATCGATTTACCGGCTTTGACCGCCGTCACACTTGCGCCGTTGCCGAGATGGGCGATCACGAGGCGGCTCGGCAGATCGTTCGCCAGTTGCCTCACGATCGATTCGCACGAAAGGCCGTGAAATCCGTAGCGTTGAATTCCTTCCGATAGCAATTCCTTGGCAATTGGAAGCACCCGCGCGATATCCGGCAATTCAGCGTGAAAAGTTGTGTCGAAACACGCCGCCTGCGGCAGCCCCGGAAAATGCTGTTGTGCAAAACGGATGACAGATAGAGCCGGCGGAATATGCAGCGGCGCGAAGATCGTCGCCGCTTCGAGCTGCGTCAAAACCGAGTTGTCGATGAGACAATGCTGCCGAAGTTTTGGCCCGCCATGGACAATTCGATGCCCAAGCGCAGCCGGCATCGGCATTTTAGAGTCAACGAGCAACTTTCCGATACGAGCGATTGCCTCCCGCTGGCTGGGAATGGAACCCGTCTCGGAGAGCAACATTTTTCCGTGCGAATCTTCTGCACGGAGTTTGCCGTTTTTGTCGCCGATCGATTCGGCTTCGCCCGAGAGCAGCTTTTCGATCCGTGAAGACCCAACGCAATACAATCCGAATTTGAGCGAGGAAGAGCCGCTATTCAGCGCAAGTACATTCAACTGTGGCTCAGCGTCCGTCATGCGTATTGCGGTGGAAGCATCGCGCTCACAAGGTCCAGCGCCAATCGCGGACTTCCGGCATGTCGTCGCCATGCTCGCTGATATAGAGCTTGTGGCGCTCCATGGCCGTCCAGTAACGCGCGGCCGCCTTGCCTGTTTGATCGCTGAACCGTGGAATTCGATTGATGGCATCCAGCGCCAGTTGATAGCGGTCGAGATTATTCAACACGACCATGTCGAATGGAGTCGTAGTGGTGCCCTCCTCCTTGTAGCCGCGCACATGAATATTGTCGTGATTGTGCCGCCGGTAGGTCAGCTTATGAACCATCGCGGGATAGCCGTGGAAGGCGAAGATCACCGGCTTGTCTGTCGTGAACAGCTCATCGAAATCCTGATCTTCCAGGCCGTGCGGATGCTCCGATTGAGGCTGCAACACCATCAAATCCACCACGTTGACGACACGGATACGGATGTCGGGGACATGTGCGCGCAACAAGGTCACGGCGGCGAGCGTCTCAAGAGTCGGCACGTCGCCGGCACAGACCATGACCACGTCCGGATCGCCGGCGTCGTTGCTGGCCCACCGCCAAATTCCCGCGCCGGCGGTGCAGTGGCGAACCGCCGAATCGATGTCGAGCCATTGCCACTCCGGCTGTTTGCCGGCGATGATCAAATTGACATAGTTACGGCTGCGCAAACAGTGATCCGCCACAGACAGCAAGCAGTTTGCGTCGGGCGGCAGGTAGATACGCACGATGTCGGCTTTTTTGTTCGCCACATGATCGATGAAGCCCGGATCCTGGTGGGAGAAGCCGTTGTGATCCTGCCGCCAGACATGCGACGTGAGCAGGTAGTTCAGAGATGCGATCGGCTTCCGCCAGGGGATCTTCTTGCTGACTTTGAGCCATTTTGCATGCTGATTGAACATCGAATCGATGACGTGGATGAACGCCTCGTAGCACGAGAAAAAGCCGTGGCGTCCGGTGAGGAGATACCCTTCGAGCCAGCCTTCGCACAGATGCTCGCTCAGCACCTCCATGACGCGCCCGGTGACGCTGAGGTTGATGTCGATATCTTCGACGTCGGCCATCCATTCCTTGCCGGAGGCTTCATAGACGGCATCCAGCCTGTTCGACGCCGTCTCGTCAGGGCCAAAGAGCCGGAAATTCCTTTTGTCGAGATTGAGTTTCATCACATCGCGCAGAAAATTTCCGAGAACCCGCGTTGATTCCGCCTCGACGCCGCCTGGCTTAAGCACTTTCACGGCGTAATCATGGAAGTGGGGCATCGCGAGCGGCTGCAACAATTCCCCGCCATTGGCGTGCGGATTGAAGCCCATGCGGCGGCGGCCCGTCGGCGCAAGCGCTGCGAACTCGTCGCGGAACTTGCCTCGTTCGTCGAACAACTCGTGCGCCCGGTAGCTTTTCATCCACTCTTCGAGCTGCTTGAGATGTTCGGGGTTCTTGAGATCGGTGAGCGGGACTTGATGCGCGCGCCACGTGCCCTCGACCAGCTCGCCGTCCACGAACTTCGGTCCAGTCCAGCCTTTTGGCGTGCGGAACACGATCATGGGCCAACGCGGCCGCTCAACCATGTCCGGCGAGGAACGCGCCGCCTTTTGGATCGCGTGAATCTCCGCCAGGACCGTATCAAGCGTCCCGGCCAGGTTTTGATGCACCAGCGCGGGGACGTCGCCTTCCACGAAATGCGGCTCATAGCCGTATCCGCGGATCAGGGCGGTCAATTCCTGGCGGCTAATGCGCGCGAGTACGGTCGGATTTGCGATCTTGAACCCGTTGAGATGAAGGATCGGAAGAACCGCACCATCACGTGCGGGATTGAGAAACTTGTTGGAATGCCAGCTCGTGGCGAGTGCGCCCGTCTCTGCCTCCCCGTCGCCGATGATGCAGGTGACGATCAAATCCGGATTGTCGAAAGCCGCGCCATAGGCGTGGACCAGTGAATATCCCAGTTCTCCACCTTCGTGAATTGAGCCGGGTGTTTCCGGCGACACGTGGCTGGGAACTCCGTAAGGCCAGGAGAATTGGCGAAACAGCCGACGCAAACCGCTCCGGTCCCGCTCGATTGCCGGATAGCGTTCGGTGTACGACCCTTCGAGATAACTGTGCGCGACCAGCCCCGGACCGCCATGACCCGGGCCGATCACATAAATCATGTTCAGATCATGCTCTTTGATCAATCGATTCAAATGGACATAAATGAAATTGAGCCCGGTGGTAGTGCCCCAATGCCCAAGTAGACGAGGTTTAATGTGTTCCAACCTTAGTGGCGTTTCGATCAGTGGGTTGTCCTGCAGATAGATCTGGCCAACCGTGAGGTAATTTGCGGCGCGCCAATATGCGTCCATCTTCGCCAGTAGATCGGGCGAGAGGGCAGGCGTCTTCTCTATCAGACCCGCCGACGGCGGGGCGGGCAAACTCTCCAACAAATCGGGCGACAGCGCGGCATGCATCGGCGACTCCCTGGAGGTTCGTTCACGCGCTCCGACCGGATGATCTTAGAGATGCTCGCTCGGGCGGCTTCGCGCCTTCGACCATGTTCAGCGCCGATATAATTCGCCCCACGATCTCGCGCGGCCGCGGCTCGATCGATACGACGATTGGATTTTCGTCCGGCCCCGGTTCCTCTAGTGCTTCGAATTGGCTGTGAAGGAGGGTACGCGGCATGAAATGCTCGTGACGGGTGGCGATACGGCGCGCAATCAGCGCCTCGTCGCCCTTGAGGTAGACAAGGCGGACGTCGGCACGATCGCCGATCAGAACATCGCGGTAGCGGCGCTTTAGCGCGGAACATGCGATGACGTCATGTCCGCCCGAACAGCGCGTCTTGTCGAGCCAGGCGGCTACCGCGGCCAGCCATGGCCACCGATCCTCGTCGGTAAGCGGAATACCGCTGTGCATTTTGTCGACGTTGGCGGCAGGATGGAACCAATCAGCGTCCTCGAACTCCCATCGCAGGCGTAACGCGAGGAGCGCCCCGACGGTCGACTTCCCGCATCCCGAAACGCCCATCACGATCACCACCTTGGGGGCAGGCGGTGAGGTGTCTTCAGTCAGCCGGGTTTGCGTGGACGTCATTTCGCTCGTTCTGGCGCCGCAGCGCGATCCATAAGCCAATGGAGGCGCCCTACCGGGCGAATGACGCCTGCGGGGATCGTCCGATCTCCCGCTTGGGCGCGGGCGACGACATCCCGCTTTTCCTGCCCCGTCACCACGAATGCGACATCGCGGCTGCTGTCGAGCGCCGGGTAGGTCAAAGTGATGCGCGCCTCGGGTTTCGCGCCGATGACAGCAACCACCCAGCGTCGCGTTTCTTGCAAAGCCGGTTGACCGGGAAACAACGATGCGGTGTGTCCATCGTCTCCGATTCCGAGCAGCGTGACGTCGAAGAGCGGCCGACCTGGAGAAAGCGTATCGGCGCCGTAGAAGCGTTTGAGCGTCGCCTCGTAGGCGATGGCGGCTTGGTCGGGCGACAAACCCTCGGTCGGCACCGGATGGATATTGTCGGCGGGAACGGCAACCCGCGAGAGAAAGATCTCGCACGCCATCAGATAATTGCTGTCGGGGTGATCGTGCGGCACGAATCGTTCGTCGCCCCAGAACCAGTGCGCACGTTTCCACGGAAAGCGTGACGCAATTTCCGGCGCCGCCAGACACTCGTAGAGACGCTGGGGCGTCGAGCCGCCCGACAGACTAACCGCGAAGGCGCGATCGCTCGCTTGCGCAAGACCGCACAGCCATTCGGCGACGTCGTGCGCGAGCGTTTCAGCGCTCGCGAAAGTCCGATTCTCGGTCAGTGCATCGGCGGCGGTCATTACGCGACAACCCTCGTGGGTAACCTGCTGTTTCGAATTTCGGCGATGGCGGCCGCGTAATCGCCGGAACCGAATATTGCCGACCCAGCAACGATTGCGTCTGCGCCTGCCGCAATGGCCAACGCGGCATTTTCACCGTTCTCTCCGCCGTCGACTTCGATCCATGGGTCTAGTCTTCTTGACTCGCAAAGCCGCCGCAGCTCGCGGATTTTCGGCAACATTTCCGGGAGAAATTTCTGTCCGCCAAAACCGGGATTGACGGTCATTACCAGGACGATGTCACAGAGGTGCAGCACATGCTCGACAAAGGCGATGGGACTAGCTGGGTTGAGCACCACGCCGACCTTCTTGCCAAGCTCGCGAATCTGCGACAGCACGCGATGAAGGTGAATCGTCGACGATGGCTCGGCCTGAACAAGCAGATGATCGGCGCCGGCTTTGGCAAAGTCGCCGAGATAACGCTCCGGTTCGACGATCATCAGGTGCACGTTGAGCGGCTTCGCGGTCGAGCGGCGCACCGCATTCACGATGGCAGGGCCGAAGGAGATGTTCGGCACGAACCTGCCGTCCATGATGTCGATATGTATCCAATCGGCGCCCGCCGCATCGACGGCGCGAACCTCTTCCCCGAGTCGCCGCAGATCGGCGGCGAGAATGGACGGCGCGACGACGATCGTCTTCATGACGCCCTCGATAGAGCCGCGCTGGCGCGGGGCAGGATGAATCGCTCGATCGCCTTGGCGAAACCTTCATTGTCATAGGAGTCGGTGACCAGATCGCCCTGAGCCTGCACCTCCGGGCTGGCATTGCCCATCGCGATGCTCAGTCCACTCTTGCGAAACATCAGAACGTCGTTCGGCATGTCGCCGATCGTTGCAATCTCGTCGGCCGGCACTGCGAGCAGTTTCGACAGCGTGGCAACGACGGTTCCTTTGTTGGCGTCCGGGTGGGTGACGTCGAGATAATAGGGTTGCGAACGAGCCGCCGAAGCATTCGCGCCGAGCGCGTCCTGGGCGTCCTTTTCGCAGCGGGCGACCAGGTCAAGATCGTCGCTTACGCCGACGATCTTGACCGCACAACCGAGCGCGTCGTCGAAATTCTCGACGACCGTCGGGGCGAACTTGACGGTCCACTGCTCGCGCGCGACATGCGGCGCGTTGGCGTTCCGAATAAGCCAATCCTTGCCGCTATAGACCCACACATCCATGTGGTTCTCGAGGATGACCTCGACCGCGTGCTTTGCGACATTGGCGGCAAGCACGCGCTCCTCCATGATGGTCATATCGGGCTTGACGAAGATCCCGCCGTTGAATCCGGCAACCGGGGTTCGCAGCGCCAACGGATCGATCAGCATCGCCATGCCGCGCGGCGGTCGGCCGCTGGTAATCGCAAAGGCGATGCCTGCGGTATGGAGCGCCTTCACGGCGGCTCCCGCGCGCGACGTCAGCACTTTCTCTGCAGTGACCAGAGTGCCGTCGACATCGGCCAGGACGAGCGAGATTTTCGATGCGGCGCGAGCGGGCCCTACCATGCGCGATCTCCGGCTCGCGCCCGAACCCGTTCGTTCGAACGGTTGTCGCCGAGGATGAACCGGTCGATCGCGAGAGCGAAGCCATCGTCGCGATTGCTCTCCGTCACGAAATCCGCTGCCCGGCGCACCTGCGGGCTGGCATTGCCCATGGCGATGCTTAGACCGCTCCGCTCGAACATTGCGACGTCGTTAGCGCCGTCGCCGATGGTGGCGATTTCCGCCAAAGGAACACGCAATAGCTTCGCGATCTCCGAGAATGCGGCGCCCTTGTTGGCAAGCGGGTGGGTAATGTCGAGGTAATAGGGCTGCGAACGGGCGACGAAAGCACTGTCGGCAAGCGCCGCCCGCACATCGTGCTCGCACTGTTCGAGAAGACCGAAATTCTTGGTGACGCCGACGATCTTGGCGGCGACGTCGAGAGCAGCGCCGAAATCCTCGACGATTGTCGGCGGAAACCCCACCGTGCGCTGCTCTAACGGCACATAGGGGCCGTCGGGGTCGCGCACTAGCCAATCCTGACCGCTGAAAATCCACACCTGTGCGCCGCGCCCACTCAGTATGTCGACGACGCGCCGAGCAACCTGAGGCAACAGCAGATGTTCGGTGATCATCGTAAGATCTGGCGCCGCTATGATCCCGCCATTGAATCCGCCCACCGGTGTCGTGATTTCCAACGGCTCGAGCAGCATGCGCAAGCCGCGGGGTGGCCGGCTGCTGATAATCGAGAAAATGATTCCGTGGGCGCGCAACTCCGCGACGGCCGACTGGGCGCGCGCGGTCAACTTCTTGTCATCAGTCACCAATGTGCCATCGACATCCGAAATCACGGCCGAACATTTGAATGGCGACGGGCGCGCGCGACTCATGACGAATGTCCATCGTCATCGCTGTGGATGCTCCGCCAGCGTCGGCCATCTCGCGCCAACAGCGCGTCCGCTTCGCTCGGTCCTGTGCTTCCTGCCGGATAGATCGGCAAATCTGCCCCACCATCCTTGGCCCAGGCGTCGATCACCGGCTGCACGATGCGCCAAGACTGCTCAACCATGTCGGCGCGCATGAATAATGTCGGGTCGCCGATCATGACGTCATAGATCAGCGTCTCGTATCCGGCGTTCGGTTCTTTGGGGAACCAGTCGTCATAGCGAAAGTCCATTTTTACGGCAGCAAGGTCCACCACCTGCCCAGGGCGCTTGACCTCGAATTGCAGCGAGATTCCCTCGTCCGGCGAAATGCGCAGCACCAACCAGTTGGGCGGCAGCGCGTCGACAGGCGTGTCCGGGAACGCCCCGTAGGGCGCTTGCTTGAAGCGGATCGCAATCTCGGTATTCCGTAGCGACATGTATTTGCCGGTGCGGATGTAGAAGGGCACGCCGGCCCAACGCCAGTTATCGATTTCAAGCCGCATCGCGACATAAGTCTCGATGTTCGAATTTGGCGCCACATTGAGCTCTTGCCGATATGCCTTCACCTTTTCGCCCAGCACCATGCCGGCCCCGTACTGGCCGCGCACCGCCTCTGTCGGCTTGACGGCGGGCATCGCGGCCAACAGTTCGGTTTTTTTTGAACGGATTGCCGCGGCACCGAAACCGGTAGGCGGCTCCATGGCTACCATCGAGAGCAATGTAAACATGTGATTGGGAACCATGTCGCGCAGCGCGCCGGTCGCCTCGTAGAAATTGCCGCGTTTCTCGACGCCGACCGTCTCCGCTGCGGTGATCTGCACGTGATCGATCCGGTCGCGGTTCCAGATCGGTTCGAACAGCCCATTGGCGAAGCGGAACGCCATGATGCTCTGCACCGCGTCCTTGCCGAGAAAGTGGTCGATCCGGAAAATCTGGTCCTCGTGCACAGTGTGCTGAACGAAGGCGTTTAGCTTCCGTGCCGAATCCAGGCTGTGGCCGAACGGCTTCTCGATCACGACGCGACGCCAGAATTGAGGCTTGCCGTTTTCGTCCTTGTCCTCGTCGGTGAGCTTCGCCTTGCCGAGCTGCTCCACGGCAGCGGCAAAGAGCCGATCCGCGACTGCGAGATAGAAGATGGCGTTACCCTGGGTGCCATGGACCTTGTCGGCCTCCGCAAGCGCGCCGCGAAGCCTGTCGTACAGCTCCGGCTTCGCCAGGTCGCCCCGGACATACACCATTTTCTCCGCGAGCCGCTGCCACGCAGCCTCGTCGATTTGTTCGACGTCGAATTCCGAGGAAGCGTTACCGACAAAGCTTTTCAGCGTGTCGTAAAGGCCGTCCCGCCAACTTTCCGCGGTTCCGTCCGCGCGGGCCACGCCGATCAACGCAAATTGCTCCGGCAGCATTTTGGTGTGGGAGAGGTTGTAGAGTGCCGGCATCATCAGGCGCTTGGTCAGGTCGCCGGTTGCACCGAATATCACCATGGCGCAGGGGTCAGCCGGCTTGGCTTGGCGCAGCGGCGCGCGCGCAGTCGCTCGCGTTGTCTGCGGCGTCCGGGTCTGAAGCTTGTCAAGCATGGTGCTACTCAGCGGCCTGTTGCGCTGCCGAGTGACGCTGCGATTCCTTCGGCTTTGTTTGGGGGTCAATCGGCTCTTTACCCTCGACGTGCCCGCCGAAGCCAAAGCGCATGGCCGAGAGCACCTTTTCGCCGAAAGTATGCTCCTGCCGCGAGCGGAAACGGGCGTAGAGCGCCGAG
>CAYVPC010000122.1:0-10467 GCA_964453555.1 uncultured Hyphomicrobiales bacterium
TTGATGTGCGGATGCGGCTCGTAGCCTTCGAGCGTGAAATCCTCGTAGCGGAACGCGAACAGATCTGTCACTGCCGGATTGATCCGCAGCGTCGGCAACGGGCGCGGGTTGCGCGTGAACTGGAGCCGCGCCTGTTCCAGATGATTGAGGTAAAGATGCGCGTCGCCGAAGCTGTGCACGAACACGCCGGGCTGCAACCCCGTCACCTGGGCGACCATCAGCGTCAACAGTGCGTAGGAGGCGATGTTGAACGGCACGCCGAGAAAGACATCGGCCGAGCGCTGATAAATGTGGCACGACAGCGCGCCGTCGGCGACGTTGAACTGGAACAGGCAGTGGCACGGCGACAGCGCCATCAAATCGTTCTCCGCCGGATTCCAGGCGGTGACGATCAGCCGCCGCGAGCCCGGATTGCGGCGGATCTCGGCCAGAACATTCGCCATCTGATCGATGCTGCCGCCGTCGGGCGTGGGCCACGAGCGCCATTGCCGGCCGTAGACCGGACCGAGGTCGCCGTTCTCGTCAGCCCAGTCGTCCCAGATGGTGACGCCGTGTTCCTCGAGATATTTGACGTTGGTGTCGCCGCGCAAAAACCACAGCAATTCGTAGATGATGGATTTCACATGCAGCTTCTTGGTCGTGACGAGCGGAAAACCGCGGGTCAGATCGAAGCGCATCTGGTGCCCAAAAATTGAGCGGGTGCCGACGCCGGTACGGTCGCGCTTTTCGGTGCCCTCGCTGAGCACGCGCTCCATCAAATCGAGATATTGGCGCATTTAATCCCGGCGACTCAGTCGTTGCAGTTTGTAACAGCGAGCTTACAGCAGCACAGCCCGGCCGTTAAGCGGATGGGAACAATTGCTCCGTAAAAAGTTGCGTCCAAGCTTGCGCGCGCTGCCATGCTCAAATGGAATTCGCTGCATCTGCCGATCGCGATAAAAGGCGTTCTGCTCATCGCAGCGTTGGGCTTTCTTTCGATCACAGCCAACTGGTTCTGCCTGCAACGGCTCGACGCGCTTGACCGGCTTAACGCGGCGGTGACGCGGCATTTCGCGCCGGCGCGGCTGGCGCTGGCCGAGGCCAAAGCGGCCATCGAGTCGTTCGGCGTCGCGACCTATAAGGCATATTCGGTGTCCGACCCCGATCAGGCGAGGGAATCCGCCGATGCGATCGAGGGTGAATACAATGCCGCCAAAAGCGCGTTGAACAACGTGCTGAGCTACGATGCCGCCGCAGCCGAAGATGTCCAGGGCATCTTCCAGAAGCTCGAACAGGCTCATGCCGTCGCCGTCGATCTCAAAGCCGCGCTCAAGGCCGGCAAGACGGCTGAGGCTAGACTCATCGTGGATTTGAAATTCGATCCAGCGCGCGACGACGTCACATTTAAAATGGATCGGCTGATCAACATTCTCGGTGCGAAGACACTCGAAACCGAGAGTGAAGTAGCCGAGCGCAGCGCTTCAATTTATCGCACCGCCGTAGGCGTGCTGAGCGTCGGCACCGCGGCGGCGCTGATCGGTGCCTTTCTGCTCGCGCAACTCTTCATCACCCGTCCGCTTCAGCGCATGGCATTGACGATGACGCAGATGGCCGACGGCGATCTCGGCGTTGCCATCCATGGCGGCCGCCGCACCGACGAAATCGGCGCCATGGCGCGAGCGGTCGTGGTGTTTCGCGACAATGCTTTGGCCCTGCGCGGTGCCGATCGCGCGCGGGCGGTCGAGCGCGAGCGGGCGGCGGCGGAAAAATCCGCGGCGCTGGAAGCGGTAGCCGCAGCGTTTGAGAGCGACATCCTCGCGATCGCCGCCGCGGTCGGACATTCGGCCACCGAGTTGGAAGCCTTCGCGCGCGTGATGACGGCGGTGCTCGATGAGTCGCAGCGCCACGCCGGCAACGCGTCTGTAACGGCGGACGAAACGACCGATACCGCCGCGAACGTTGCCGCCGCCATTGAAGAGCTTTCGGCTTCGATCGGCGACATCGGCGCGCAGGTCGCCAACGCATCTGGAATCGTTGACGAGGCAAGCCGCTGCACCGATCTCGCGGTCGCCAATACATCTGCATTGGTGACGACCGTCAAAGACATCGATCAGGTCGCCACGCTGATCACGGCGATCGCAAGTCAGACTAACCTGCTCGCGCTCAATGCCACGATCGAAGCAGCCCATGCCGGTGAGGCCGGGCGCGGCTTCGCCGTCGTCGCCCAGGAGGTGAAGGCGCTGGCGGCGCAGACCACGAAGGCTTTGGCCGAGATCAAGCACAAGACCATGTCGGTCGGCCAGGTGATCGCGATCGTGCGCGATGCCAATGAGGCGATGATGGCGAAGTCGATGGTGCAGGTGAGCGAGATTTCCGGTGCGATTTCCGATGCTGTTCACCAGCAGAATTTTGTCGCCCGCAAAATCGCCAAATCCGTAGAAAGCACGGCGTCGCGCACCGAGCAGGTGGCCGACAGCATCGCTGGCGTAAGCGAAATGGTGCAGCGCTCGGGGCAGGGCGCCGATCAGGTGCTGGCGGCGGCGGCCGAATTGAACCGTCAGGCGGTGGCGCTGAGCCGCGACGCGAGCGCTTTTACCGGCCGGGTGCGGGCAGGCTGACGGCGCTCGTCGCCGTCATTCAACGGCTTCGATCAGCGCGCCGACGAAGTCGACGGCGCGCCGGTAAATCCCGGGTGCTTCGCTTTCGCGCGGGCCGCCGATTGCGAGCTTCAATGCGTCGCCGTACCGCCCGTGCTGGACCCGCAGCCATAACACCGCGTGCTTGATGATATCCGGATTTGCCAGATCGGCGACGAACAGCGGCTTGCGATAACGG
Organism: uncultured Hyphomicrobiales bacterium; assembly: GCA_964453555.1. GTDB lineage: Bacteria > Pseudomonadota > Alphaproteobacteria > Rhizobiales > Xanthobacteraceae > BOG-931. Next base: position 2,815 of record CAYVPC010000122.1, read on the forward strand.
TGTGCGAGGTCCTGCGCCAGCGCCGTCCCGGCAGAGGCGTCGAGGCCGCCGGGATCGATCAGGATCATGCAGGCGTTGGCGTCGCGCACATTCCATTCCGTGCGCTGTGCTGGCTCGGCGACCGACGTCGTTTTCAAATTAGGGTATTTGGCCAGCAATCCGGGCGGCTGCGGAAAATCCTCGGCCCAGCCGCCTTTCGGGCACCAGCCGCCGTAATCAATACCGTTTTCGATCGCCGCATCCAGCACGGCACGGTCGACGCCGGATTGCCCACCGGAAATCAGCATCATTTGCCTAACTCCGGTGAGACAAGCTCCAGCGACATTTCGTCGAACATGCGTTCCTCAGGGTTGCTCACTGTCCGGACTGCGAATAGACATCAGCCCTTTGTGGTCGGCGTGCGGCGTATGCGCACCTGAGGGAGGACATAATGGACAGCAAAGTCGTTCGCATCCTGGCTCTCGTCGCCGCGCTCGGCGCCGCTGGCTTTGCAACCGAGGCTTCGGCGCAGGCGCGCGCCAAGGTCGGAACGCTGACCTGCAATCTGGCGCCGACGATCGGTCTCATCATCGCGTCGAAGCAGCAGCTGTCTTGCCGGTACACCCCGGAGGGACCGTGGCCTGCGGAAATCTATTACGGCAACTTCACGACCGTGGGTCTTGATATCGGTTTCAAGGGCGGCGGGCGCCTGGTATGGGCGGTGTTTGCGCCGACCAACGGCTTTCATCACGGTGCGCTGGCTGGCACGTATGTCGGCGCCAGCGCCGACGTCACGATCGGCATCGGACTAGGCGCAAACGCGTTGGTCGGCGGCTCGCACCGGTCGTTCGCGTTGCAACCACTGTCGCTCGAGGGAAATGTCGGGCTCAATTTAGCAGGTGGCATTTCGCGCCTCCGCCTTTACGCGGCGCATTAGTGCGGCAACGTCAATCCAGAACGTGGCTGACCATGCCGTCGGCGAGCTTCGGCTCGAACCAGGTGGATTTCGGCGGCATGATCGCGCCGGCGTCCGCCACCGCCATAAAGTCGCGCATCAGGGTCGGATAGAGCGCGAACGCCACAGCCATCTGGCCTGATGCCACAACGCGTTCGAGTTCGCCAAGCCCGCGGCCGCCACCGATAAAATCGATGCGCTTGTCCCGGCGCGGATCGGCGACGGCGAAAATCGGTTCGATGATGTTGCGGTGAAGCAACGTCACCGGCAAATGGCCGACCGGATCTTGCCCGGCCTTGGCCGCTGCTTCTGGGCGTAGCGTGAGGCGGTACCAGCGCCCCGACAAAAACATGCCGATTTCGGCCGTGCCGGCCGGCCGCGCCGGGCCGCCGGTCGGCACAACTGAATAGCGCTTGCCGATTTCCGCCAGAACTTCCGACACGCTGCGCCCGTTCAAGTCGCGCAGCACCCGGTTGTAATCCAGGATCGTCATTTCGTTTTGCGGAAACAGCACGGTGAGGAAATAGTTGTGCGAGCCCTCGCCGCCGCGCGCCTGCGCGATTCGCAAAGCGGCGGCCGAGCGATGGTGGCCGTCGGCGATGTAGAGCGCGGGCAAATTTTCGACCGCGTCCGTGAGTGCCATGATTGTTGCCGCATCCTTGACCAGCCAGAGCTGATGACGCACGCCGTCATCGGCGGTGACATCGACTACGGGATCGCCGGCGGTGGCGCCGGCCAACAGGCCGTCGATCGTCGGCGTCGTCGGGTAAGCGAGCATTGCCGGCCCGGTCTGCGCGTTGACCGCTTCGATCTGGCGCACGCGGTCGTCTTCCTTCGCAGGCGTAGTGTATTCGTGCTTGCGGATGCGATTGCTTGCATACGCGGCGGTCGAAGCCACGGCCGCAAGCCCGGTTTGCGTCTGACCGCGCCAGGTCAGCCGATAGACGTAGTAAAACGGCTTGTCGTCGCGCGTCAGCACGCCTTCGGCGACCATGCGCTGCAAATTCCTGGCGGCTCTAGCGTACACCGTACGATCGTAGGGATTGGTCGCTGGGTCGAGGTCGATCTCCGCCTTGGAGACGTGCAAGAAGCTCCACGGCCTACTTTTGGCGCGCTCGCGCGCCTCGGCGCTGGAGAGCACGTCGTAGGGAGGCGCAAGAACTTCTGCCGCGCGTCCCGGCGCCGGCCGTAGCGCGCGAAAGGGTTTTATCAGGGACAAGCCGCTCTCTCTTTTGCGGCATTTTCATTCGCGCAAAACCGGCTAACGTCAAGCCCGTGAGCAAACCACTGACCATCCTGATCGCCGGCCCGACCGCGAGCGGCAAATCGGCTTTGGCCCTGTCGCTGGCCGGCAAGCTCAACGGGATCATCGTCAACGCCGATTCCATGCAGGTTTATCGGGATCTCCGCGTCATCACCGCGCGGCCGACGCCGGAAGAGGAGCAACGCGCGCCACACCGGCTCTATGGTCATGTCGATGCGGCGGAGAATTATTCGGTCGGCCGCTGGTGCTCGGACGTCGCCGGCACGCTCGCCGCAACCGAGCGCTACGGACGCGCCGCCATCGTCGTCGGCGGCACCGGGCTCTATTTCAATGCGCTGACGCGCGGGTTGTCGGCAGTGCCGCCGATCCCGCCCGAGGTCCGCAACATGGTGCGCGAGCGCCTCGCCAGCGAGGGCGTGAACGCCCTGCATGTGGAGCTTAAGGAACGCGATCCCGCGGCGGCAGCGCGGCTGATGCCCGGCGACCGCGCGCGCATCACCCGCGCGCTTGAAGTGGTGCTGGCAACCGGCCGTTCGCTGATCGACTGGCACCAGGCAGACACGCCTATGGCCTTCGACTCGTACCGCGCGGCCAAGGTGTTTCTTATGCCCGACCGCGACGAGCTATTGCGCCGCATCGATGCACGCTTCGACACTATGATCGCGGCGGGCGCGATCGAAGAAGTACGGGCGCTGGCCGCGCGCGGCCTCGATCCGCAATTGCCGGCGATGAAGGCGCATGGCGTGCCATGGCTCATCCGGCATTTGAACGGTGGGATTGATCTCGCGGAAGCGGTGGAAGGCGCCAAGCGCGATACCCGTCAATACACCAAGCGGCAGGCGACCTGGTTCCGCAACCAGCTGCCGGATTTCGTTTGGGTCGAGCCGGACCGTGCGCTCGCCGCGGTCGAGGCGCAGCTGTCGGCTTGGCACAGTGACGCGGCCGGCGGATTGTCGCTATTTGCCGCCGACCATGACGCACACCAAGAGCGCCGGCTCACGTCCGGTATTGATCCATGAGTGGTTGGTCGCGCGCTGCACGACGGCGTCGAACGGTTTCAGCTTGATCGGCTCACCCTCGTCGAGTTGCAGCGAAATTTCGCCGGACAGCAGCACGATATAGTCGACTGTCGGCGTCACATGCATCATCGGATGGCGGCTGGTGTCGACACGGGCGGCCGGATCGCCGACTTCGTTGAAAAACCAGTCTTGGAGCTTGGCCACATCCGCCGGCGACATCGCCGGATCGAGCGGTGGTATCGTGAACAGGCGGAACATGGTACCACCTGGCGCCGGAAAGAATTTCATCGGCGCGCGGCCGATCGGAACATCATGGGGCGACTGGCCGGACCGGGTCTGCCAGAAATCGAAATTACCCGGACCGGCCACGTCGACATGGCTCTCTTTCAGCACGACCGATTTTCCGGACGGGTTATTGCAGGTAACGATCACGCGTTGCGGCTGCGCCATCCTGCTTCTCCCTACGGCACGATCACAACGTTGGTAAATCCGCCGTCGCGGAATTGCGAACCGTCAAGCGCGCGGTTGACGTCGGCAAGCGGCACGCGGACATGCTGGAAAACCGAGAGGCTGAGGGTTCCCGCCGCCACCATGGCGGCCAGCGCCGCGCCGTCGGCGACGCTGAACCAGTTGCTGCCGATGAATTCGATCTGGTTGTCCATCATCCAGTGCACGTCCATTACCGTCTTCTCCCCGACGCCGCCGATATTGATCGCCTTGCCGCCGCGGCGCAGAGCATAGATCGCGTCCATCAAGAATGTGCCCGGCGTGCCCGGGCCGAGACAGTCGATGACCGCGTCGACGCCGTGCCCGCTGGTCAAGGAGCGCGCCCATTCCGCGGCCGGCCGGCCTTCGTCCTGCGCCAGCGTCTCGATCCGTCCGGGCGCTAGCGCCTTCACGCGCGCGAGCCGGTTGCGATCGCGGGCGGTGCCGAGAATCCTGGTGACGCCGCGGCCAAGCGCGCACAGGGTCGCGCCGAGACCGAGCGTTCCAGTCAGGCCATTGATGAAGATGGTTTTGCCGGGACCAGCGCCGGCTTTGCGTAAAGCGGCGTAGGCGGTGCCGATATAGCCAAAGCGGGCGGCGCCCTCGAACGCGACGGTGTCCGGCAGCGGTACCAGATTGTGTTGTGGCGCGATCATGTACTCGCACATGCCGCCGTAAGGATAGGCGTCGAACTGCTTTTGCGAATCCGGGCCGAAGCCGAAATAGCCGCTGAATGTGTAATTCGCGCAGTTCTGGGTGTCGTCGGCGCGGCAGGCCGGGCACGAGCCGCAGAACAGGCCCGGATTGACATAGACCCGGTCACCTTTGCGGAAATTCTGCACCCGGTCGCCGACCGCCGCGACCACGCCGGCGACGTCGAGACCGAAAATTGCCGGTAGCTTCGGCAGCGGCAGTTCCGGGAACCAGTTTTCCCAGTGCGTGAGGACGTTGATCAGGTTCGGCACCACGCCGCAGGCCTTGACCTGGACGAGCACATCTGTGGGCCGCGGCTCCGGTACCGGCACTTGCTCCAATTTCATGGGCTGGCCGGTTTTGTAGAGGCGGGCGGCAAGCATCGTAGGCACGCAACATTCCTCCCTGGCGCCGCGGGCCGTGTCCAGGCACGCTTGACGTCCCATCGTATCGTGCGAGGACGTGCTCCGAAAAGCGGGAAGAAGCAGAATCGTGGCAGCGCTCAGTGCGAAATATACTGCAAGCCCGCCGAATAGGCCGCGCCGCCGATCACGCACGGAATGCCGAACTCGATCTGGCCGGTCGCGGCGGCGACCACACAGCCCATCGACAGTGCGCCCTGGCCGATCTGCCCAAGGCCGCTCAGCTCGCGTTTAGAGTTCGGTCCCTTCTGTTTGAGCTCGTCGATCGCGGCCAGCGACTCCTTGCGCATGCGCGCGGTGTCGACATTTTCGGCGGTTTCAACGACGTCGTTGAGCACCTTGACGACGTCCTCGGGCTGGCCCTTTAGGGCGCGCTTGAGCATGGCGAGCAGATGCAGGTCGCGCACGGCGTTGCTCGCGAGCGTGAACTTGGCCGCGCTCCCGGTCGTGAGATTGTCAACATTGTCCTTGTCGTTGGCGAGCGGCAAGAGCTTGATGATGCGTCCAACCGGCTGGTACGCGCCGGTTGCGAGATAATAACCCCAGAGCACGTCGATCAGCTCCGGGCTCGACTCGATCGCCACGACCTTCTTGTGGTCGTCGCCGATCTTCAGGGCGAGCTTGATCTTGTCGAGCATGTCGGGCTTGGCATTCTGATAGGCGATCTGATCGAGCGTCGGCAATTTGCCGTCGACATATTTGTCGATCATGGCGCGCCGCGTCGGCATCCGATCCACGAATTTCAGCAGCACGATCTTCCAGTTCGGCAGGCCCGAATAGGCGATGGCGCGAATGAGCACCCATTGATCGGCCGGCTCGATCGAAAGCATCTCAGCGATTAGCCCTTGGGCGCGGGCCGGATTGGCACCAAGCACCCCGGCGATGAAGCCGATATAGGCGCCGCAGGTGCCGGCATCCTTGAAGGCTTGCATCTCGCTCAGCGCATGCACCACTGCGGGCAGTGCGTTCGGCTCAGGCCGGCCGCGATACGCGTTGATCCATTTCAATATCGCGTCGGTCGAAGTCAGCGCCTCATTCGGCCGTGGCACGGCGGCGGCAGCCGGCGCAGCGGTGAGCAGGAGAGCGAGCAGACCGAAAGCGGCACCGAGCAGGCATCCGGCAACCGGGTGTTTTGCAACCAAACTTCTTGCAACCATGTCCCCTCCTGCGGAGAAAACCGGCAGCGTGTGATCGGAGATTTCAGAAACGCGCACGCCCCCACTGCGATAATTCAGCAACAGCGCTGGAGATTTTTAAGGCCGCCGGCGCGCGAAATCACGGCTGCCTTAGGGCGCTTAACGATGGTTAACGATTGCGGTTTGCCCCGCCGTTCCGATTTCAAACGCTAGTTTGAAGATGCCGGCCGGCGCGAAAGCCAAATTCCGGCCGCAATTGCCTTGACCCAAGCTGACACAATGCTTATAAAAATGCTCTGAGAAGGAAGCACGCACGTGGGCACTTTTGTTTCTCTGATCCTCGTAAGCAGGCGCACCGCCGGGGGTGGATGATCCACCCGCGAGACGTGGCGGTGCGCAATGACAGGGCCCCTCGCGGCCCTTTTTTATTTCCTAAGGGACTTGAGGGTACGAAAGAGCCGAGAGGAGTGGAGCCAGCCATGACTGAAATGACCGGCGCGGAAATGGTGATCGCGGCGCTTGCCGATCAAGGCGTCGAGCACATTTTTGGCTATCCCGGCGGCGCCGTGCTGCCGATCTACGATGCCATCTTTCAGCAGGACAGGGTGAACCACATTTTGGTGCGGCATGAGCAGGGCGCCGTGCACGCGGCCGAAGGCTATGCGCGCTCGACCGGCAAGGTCGGCACTGTGCTCGTTACCTCCGGTCCCGGCGCTACCAACGCCGTCACCGGACTGACCGACGCGCTGTGCGATTCCATCCCACTCGTGGTCATTACCGGCCAGGTGCCGACGCATCTGATCGGCAATGACGCGTTCCAGGAATGCGACACCGTTGGCATCACGCGGCCGTGCACGAAATACAATTATCTGGTCAAGAACATCGCCGATCTGCCGCGCGCACTGCACGAGGCATTCCACATCGCCGCCAGCGGCCGGCCGGGTCCGGTCGTGGTCGACATCCCGAAGGACATCCAGTTCGCCAAGGGCAGCTATTTCAAGCCGAAGGAATTCCTGCACAAGGGCTACCGGCCCAAGGTCAAGGGCGATCTCGACAAGATCAAGGAGGCGATCGACATGATGGCGGCGGCCAAGCGGCCGCTGTTCTACACTGGCGGCGGCGTGGTCAATTCCGGGCGTGCCGCCTGCGATCTGCTGCGCGAACTGGTCAAGCTCACCGGCTTCCCCATCACCTCGACCCTGATGGGGCTCGGCGCCTTCCCCGCCGCTGACAAGCAATGGCTCGGCATGCTCGGCATGCACGGCACTTGGGAAGCCAACTGGTCGATGCACGATTGCGACCTGATGATTGCGGTCGGCGCGCGCTTCGACGATCGCATCACCGGCCGACTCGATGCCTTCTCTCCGGGCTCGAAGAAAATCCACATCGACATCGACCCGTCCTCGATCAACAAGAACGTCAAGGCCGATGTGGCCATCGTCGGCGATTGCGCGCATGTGCTCGAGGACATGGTGCGGCTGTGGCGCGCGAGCGCCGCGATACCGGACAAGAAGGCGCTGCAGGCCTGGTGGGACCAGATCGGGACCTGGCGAGCGAAGAATTCGCTCGCGTTCCGCAACTCGAACGAAATCATCAAGCCGCAGTACGCGATCCAGCGCCTCTACGAACTGACCAAGGACCGCGATACCTACATCACCACCGAAGTCGGCCAGCACCAGATGTGGGCGGCGCAGTTCTA
>CAYVPC010000123.1:0-10441 GCA_964453555.1 uncultured Hyphomicrobiales bacterium
CGAATTCGCGCATCTGGAACGAGGCGCGCACCAGGATGGCGATCTCGTTGAGCGCATGATTCTCGCGCTGCAATTGCTCGATGTCCTCGCCGATGGCGCGCGCTTCCTCCTCGGAATCCCAGGCGCCGGTGACGGAAACCTTCTCGCCCGGCACGTCGTCGGTGCGCAGCGTCTTGCCGAGCCGGCCTTCGTTATGGGCGATGATGTGCGAGGCGGCGGCGAGGATGTGGCCGGTCGAGCGGTAATTTCTTTCCAGCCGGATCACCGTGGCGCCGGGAAAGTCGTGCTCGAAGCGCAGGATGTTGTCGACCTCGGCGCCGCGCCAGCCGTAGATCGACTGGTCGTCGTCGCCGACGCAGCAGATGTTTTTGGCTTCGTCATTCCGGGACGAGCCGTCGGGCGCGGACCCGGAATCCATATTGCCGGCGTCGGGGGTTATGGATTCCGGGCTCGCCGCTTCGCGGCGCCCTGGAATGACGGCCTTACCGGCGCCCGTCCGCTGCGCCAGCAAGCGCAGCCAGAGATATTGCGCGACATTGGTGTCTTGATACTCGTCGACCAGGATGAATTTGAAACGCGCCTGGTATTGGCGCAGCACTTCGGGATGCTCGCGGAACAGCCGGATGTTCTCCAGCAGCAGATCGCCGAAATCGGCGGCGTTGAGGATTTTCAGCCGCTCCTGATACGCCTTGTAGAGCTTTAGGCCCTTGCCGTTGGCGAACACGCCGGCTTCGCCCGCCGGAACCTGCTCGGGCGTCAGCCCGCGGTTCTTCCAGCCATCAATCAGCGAGGCCAGCACGCGGGCCGGCCAGCGCTTCTCGTCGATATTCTCGGCGTCGAGCAATTGCTTCATCAGCCGGATCTGATCGTCGACGTCGAGGATAGTGAAATCGGTCTTCAGGCCGACCAGCTCGGCATGCCGGCGCAGAATCTTCACGCCGATCGAATGGAACGTGCCGAGCCAGGGCATGCCCTCGACCACGTGGCCGACGATCTCGCCGACGCGGCCTTTCATCTCGCGCGCCGCCTTGTTGGTGAACGTCACCGCCAGAATCTCGCTAGGCCGGGCGCGGCCGGTCGCCAGGATGTGGCCGATACGGACCGTCAGCACGCGGGTCTTGCCGGTCCCCGCCCCGGCCAGCACCAGCACCGGGCCGTCAAGTGTCTCGACCGCAAGCCGCTGCTCGGCGTTGAGGCCTACCAGGTAGGGCGCACCCGCTCCGTCCGGGCGTGCGCGGGCGGCGATACCGCCGGGCAGCAGCGCGGGCGCCGGCTCAAGCGGCTCGCGAGCGTGTTTCAAGGGGTCAGCCAAGGCGCGCGGCTTTCGTGATTCTCACAGGCGGAAGATGGCATCTATGCGGGGCTTTTGCGAGGCGAGGGAAAAGCCGCGCCAAGCTTACGCTTTGCCCGGCATGGCGATGCGCCGGCCGACGCCGTCCGGGATCGGCAAATGTGCGTGCGCGGCCTTCATTCGCCCCAGCCGCGCGGAGATAAAGTCGGGGAACGGCGCGGTCTTTCTGGCAGTCATGTCCACATGCAAGGTCATGTTCTCGGACGTGGCCGACAGCCAGCCTTCCTCGGCGTGGCGCAGCTCTTCGAAATAATGAATGCGCTTCGTGTCGTAATCGAGCAACTGAAAGGTCACGCGCACCGGGTCATTGGCGTGCAGTTCCCGCAAATAACGGACATGCACTTCGGCGGTGAAGGTGGAATGCCGCGTCTCCTCTACATAGGCGAGGCCGCAACCGAGCAGCTCGTAAGCTTCGTCCACCGCGCGATCGAACAGCACATTGTAATAGGCCATGTTGAGATGGCCGTTATAATCGATCCAGCCCAGCTCGACGCGCATCACCGACGAGACGAAGGGCGCGAAAAAAGCGGGTTCAGGATCGGGACGATCGAGCATGAGGCCGCACTGTGGCCAATCCGGCGCGCGATGCAAGTCCGCCCGCGCGCGCCGCCCTTGACCCGCGCGGCCGCCACGGCCACTTTGCAGCGAACGCACGGAGCCGATGGTCCGAATGGTAATGACCGAAGCGAGGGAGGGGCTCAAGCACGACCATCAGGCGGTCGAGGCGGTGATCGCCGCCCTGGCCGCCAATTTCGGCAACCGGCTGGTGACCTCAAGCGCGGTGCGCGAGCAGCACGGCAACACGCTGACCTGGATCGGCAACCAGCCGCCCGATGCGGTGGTGTTTCCGCAGAGCACCGAAGACGTGCAGCAGATCGTCCGCCTGTGCGCGGCGGCGCGCGTGCCGGTAATCGCGTTCGGTACCGGCACCTCGCTGGAGGGCCAGGTCAATGCGCCGCGCGGTGGCATCTGCCTCGATTTCCGCGACATGAATCGGGTGCTGGCCGTGCATGCGGAGGATCTCGATTGCGTGGTCCAGCCAGGCATCACGCGCAAGCAGCTCAACGAGCAGCTGCGCGACCAGGGCGTGTTTTTTCCGATCGATCCCGGTGCCGACGCGTCGCTCGGCGGCATGGCCTCGACGCGCGCGTCCGGCACCAATGCCGTGCGCTACGGCACGATGAAGGACAACGTGCTGGCGCTCAAAGTCGTGCTCGCCAACGGCGAGGTTATGTCAACCGGGAGGCGGGCGAAAAAATCGTCGTCCGGCTACGATCTCACCCGTTTGATCGTCGGCGCGGAAGGCACGCTCGGCATCATCGCCGAGCTTACCCTGCGCCTTACCGGCATTCCGGAAACGATCGCGTCCGGCATCTGCCCGTTTCCGTCGGTGGAGGCGGCCTGCAACGCGACGATCCAGACCATCCAGTCCGGCATTCCGGTGGCGCGCATCGAACTCCTCGATACGTTGCAGGTGCGGGCATCGAATGCCTATTCGAAGCTCTCCTTGCCGGAGACGCCGATGCTGTTCGTCGAATTCCACGGCACCGAAGCAGGTGTCGCCGAGCAATCGCGGCGTTTCGGCGAGATCGCGGAGGAATTCGGCGGCGGGCCGTTCGAGCGCGCGACGCTGGCGGAAGAGCGCAGCAGGCTTTGGCAGGCCCGCCACGACGCCTATTGGGCGCAAGTCGGCTTGCGCCCCGGCACCCATGCGCTTGCGACCGACGTCTGCGTACCGATCTCGCGGCTTGCCGAATGCGTGACCGAAACGCAACGCGACATCGCGGCCAACAATCTGGTCGCGCCGATCGTCGGCCACGTCGGCGACGGCAATTTTCACGTCGGGTTGATGGTCGATCTCGACGACAAGGACGAGGTCGCGCGCGTGCACGCCTTCCTTGAACGGCTGGTCGACCGCGCGCTGGCGATGGACGGCACCTGCACCGGCGAGCACGGCGTCGGCCAGGGCAAAATGAAGTATCTCCTGGCCGAGCACGGCGATGCCGCGCTCGCCAGCATGCGCGCGATCAAGCGCGTGCTCGATCCGCTCGATATCATGAATCCGGGCAAGATCGTCGCGCTCTAGGCTTCGCGCTCAAAAATTCGACACAGAATCAACTGCAAATGGCGCCGTTGCGGCCGTCCCAGCGTGCATTCCGCGTTGCCTTGCCCTAGGCTCCGGCGAGCACGCGCGCGGCTCAAGGAGCGGTAAGGGAAGCTTGCGGTGCAGACGACGCTGCTCGGATTGGCCATTGCCATCATTCTGGCGCTTGTGTCCGCGCTGGCCGCCCCGTTTGTGGTCGATTGGAATCGCTATCGCTCGTCCTTCGAGGCGGAAGCGAGCCGGCTGACCGGCCTGACCGTGCACGTCAATGGCGGGATCGACGCGCGCATCCTGCCGTCCCCGCGCGTCGAGCTGCACGAGGTTGAAGTCGGCGAAGCCGGGCGGCCGCAGGTGCAGGCCGGCTTTATTGCACTTGATATCGGCTTGGGTCCCCTGCTGCGCGGCGTGGTCCGCGCCACCGAGCTTCGCCTCGTCGCGCCGCAGATTGACCTCGGCCTCGACAGCGCCGGAGCGATCGATTGGCCCGCTTTGCCGCCGTCGTCGCATGCGGACGCGCTCACCACGTCGCGGTTTCGGATCGAGGACGGCCGCGTCACGCTCACCGACGCGAGGTCCGGCGCGAAGCTGGTGTTGCAGAAACTCTCTTTCGACGGCGACGTCCGTTCGTTCGCTGGACCATTCCACGGCGAAGGCACCTTTGTCGTCGGCGATGAACCCTGCGGCTATCGGATTTCCGGCAGCCGCACCGAGGAAGACACCGGCCTTAAGCTCAAGCTCAGCGTCGATCCGGCCAATCATCCGCTGACGACCGAGATCGAAGGAACGCTGAGCTTCGATGGGAGCGTTCCGCAATTTGATGGCGCTCTGTCGCTGACGCGGCCGGTCGGGGTCACGCTGGCGGGCGGCGAGCGCGTCATGAGCGATCCGTGGCAACTCGCGGGCAAGGTTCACGCCACGTCGGCATCGGCTTCGCTCCACGACCTCGCCCTGCAATACGGGCCCGACGAGCGAGCGGTCAATTTCACCGGCAAGGCTGAGATGACCTTCGGCGCGCATCCGCGCGTCGATGGCGCGATCGCGGCGGTGCAGCTCGCCGTCGACCGCATGCTGGCCGCGCCGGACGTGACGCACCGGCTGCCGTTCGTCATGCTCAAGAGCTTCCTCGAGGCCTTCGTGGCGGCGATCAAGCCGCCGATCCCGGTCGCCACCGCCGTCGCGATCGAGGCGGTGACGGTAGGCGGTACCACCATCGGATCGCTGCACGGCGAGGTCGGGTTCGACGGCCAAGGTTGGAGCGTCAAGGACTTTGCGTTCCGCGCGCCCGGTTTCACCGACGTCAGTCTGAGCGGCCGGCTCGCCAGCGGGCCGCAGGGCCTGGCGTTCAGCGGCCCTGCGAGCCTCCAATCGGCCGACCTGAAGATGCTGGTGGCCTGGCTGGAGGGCCGTGGCGGCAGCGACCGGCCATCGGGCCCGACCGAGACTTTGGTCGCGCGCGGCGACGTGGCGATCGGCGGCGGCCGTCTTGCGCTTGACCATTTATCGGCGGCGCTCGATCAGGAGAATATTGAGGGGCGGCTCGCCTACACATGGGCGGTCGATGACCGGCCGGCGGCGCTCGATGGCGAGTTGCATGCGACCAAGCTCAATGTCGACGCGCTCATTGCTTTTGCCGAGGCGGCGGCGGCGGACAACGTCTTTGCGGCGCCGCGCGAAGTCGCGCTTGTTCTCAAGGTCGGCAAGGCGACGCTTGCCGGCGTGGATGCGCGCATGGTCGACGCGCGGCTGAAATTCGACGCCGGCATCGTCCACATCGACCGGCTTTCGATCGGCGACCTGGGCGGCGCCGCGCTCGGCATCAGTGGACGAATTGACGAATTGTCCTCGCAGCCGCGCGGTCGGCTGACGCTCGATATCGACGCCAAGACATTGGCCGGCTTGACCGATGTTCTCGGCAAGTTCGCGCCGCAAGTCGCGTGTGCGCTACGGCCCTTCACCGAGCGCCTGGCGCCGGCGAAAGTCCGCGGCGTCCTGACCGTCGACCGGGCGCGCGCCGGCACCGTCGCCAAGCTCGATTTGGGCGGTGATTTGGGGGCGTTGCGCCTGTCGCTCAACGGCAGCATGACCGGCGAGCCGCGGAATGCGGGCGCGGCGGCGCTGCAGCTCAGCAGCCGGCTCGATACCGATGACGGCGGCGCGCTGGTGCGGCTCCTCAATCTCGATCGTGTGCTGGCAGTCGATCAGTTGCCGGGTCAGATGACGATCACGGCCAGCGGGCCGCTCAATGGCGATGTCCAGATCAGCGGTCTCGCCAGCGCTGGAGGGTTTTCGGCGGCGGCAACCGGCACGCTCCATCTCAGCGGTGATGGGGCGCCGACCGGCAGCGTGCAATTGAAGGCGTCGGCCTCCGATCTGCGGCCGCTCCATCTCGCGCTGACCGGACAGCCCGGTTCCGCCGCGGCGTTTTCGGCGAGCGCGATCATCGGCGTGGCCGGCGCCGATCTGTCCGTCACGGATCTGGTGGCGACCGCCGATAAAACGGCGCTGCGCGGCCGGTTCGACCTCAAACTCGCGAATCCGGTGGCGATCGATGGAGAGATTGCGGCCGATGACCTGGACGCCGCTACGGTCGGCGCGCTGCTGCTCGGACTGCCGAGCGCTCCGCCGAATGCCGCCAAGCTCTGGTCGTCGGCGCCGGTTGGTGCCGGTACATTCATCGCCCTGAACGGCGATGTCCGCTTCGTCGTCGATCGCGCTGCCTACTCGCCCACCTTGGTCGCGCGCGATCTTAAGGGCGTCGTGCATTTCCAGCCGCGCGGCATCGCCCTGCGCGACATCGACGGCAGCCTCGCCGCCGGCCGCCTGACCGGCGCGCTCACCTTCCGCCGCGATTCCGAGAAACTCCTCGCGCAGGGGAAGATCGAGCTTGCCGATGCGTATTTAGCCGCCATCGCCGGCAAGAATTCCATCGACGGCAAGTTGACCGTGAAGTTGCAGGGCGACGGCGCCGGATTAAGCCCTGACGGTCTTGTCGGATCGTTGCACGGCAACGGCACGATCACACTTCGCGATGCGCAATTCGTCGGCATCGATCCGGCGGCGTTCGAGGCCGCCATGCGTGCCGCCGACCAGACCGGTTCGACCGAAGCCGCAAAAATCGCACCCGTCGTCGCCGTCGTCATGGACAAAGGCCGCCTTGTCGTGCCGCAGGCCGATGCGGAAGTCACGATCACCGCCGGGCAGATCCGTCTCGCCAACGTCACGCTGCACGGGCAAAGCGGTACCGCGCTCGGGATCGAAGGCGTTCTCGGTCTCGACAAATCCGTAGTCGAGGCGCACATGACCTTGTCCCAGCAGCCGGCGGCGAATGCGATGATCCATACGCCGCCGGAAATCGCGGTCGTCGTAAAGGGGTCGCTGGCAGCGCCGGAACGGCGGCTTGACGTCTCGGCGTTGGTCGGATGGCTCACGTTGCGCGCGACCGAACAGCAGACCCGCCGCCTTGAATCGATCGAAGCCAACCGGCGTGCCGATGTCCTGGGCGCCGCCCTACGTCCGGTGCCGCCGTTGATCCGGTTTATTCCGCAAGGAACGGTGATGGAGATAGCGAGACAGGCCAGCATTCCGCCGGCAGTCCTCGGCGCGCGCGGAGTCGAACGCCTGTACCCCCACCAAGTGCCGCCGGCGGCCAAGCCGGCCGCCGCGCGCTCGGTGCGGAATCCAGACAATACCACCGCGACGGCCGGAACCGCGCAGCCGGCGCCGCAGCCTGCGGCGCACTCCCCGCTCGATTTGCTATTCCACTCGCAGAACTGACGCGGCCGGCGGCGTCACCAGCATCAGCTCGCGCCGCGGCTGGCCCGCTTCGCCATTGCCGTTGACCCGCGTTTGAAAGTGGTCGAGCACGAACAGCCGTATCGCCGACGACAGATTGCCATGCTGCCGCTCGGCATCGATCGCGCCGACCAGGTCGGACAGGGTCGCGCGCCGATTCACGGCGATGTCCTTCAATCCACTCCAGAACGCATCCTCGAGACTGACGCTCGTCTTGTGACCGGCTATGACGATGGAGCGCTTGACGACCGGCGATTTCATGGCCCGTCTCCTGTTTCGATCCGGTGCCGGTCAAAATCTTTGCGGGTTTTCTCGCCTTGTGACTGCTCCAGCGCTCGTTCGGACTTCGAGCGGCCATGCGCAAGGCGGTTGGACGCGGCCTTTTGTTCGGCCTTACGCGTTTGGCCCGCTTGCGCGCGGTGCGGAGATTGACGAGGTCGCCCATGCAAAGTTCGGCGGTACCCAGATCTATGGTTTGGGCATCCTGGCCTGTGTGGTCTGGAAGAATTACGCCGACACGGTGACGCTGGATCACGGCAACTGACAGCCGAAGAGGTCACAATTCGAGTTGCCGGCGGAAGTGTGGCTATACCGGCTGCGCCGGGCAAGACACGGTTGCTTGAATGAAAGAAATACCTCCGACGTCTATACGGCAATTCAGAGAAATATAGAGCAAAAGGATCGGCCATATTTGCTTGTCGAGCCAATAATTCTTAAGCAATCTCATACAGCGGGTCTGTATACACGAGATTTTTGACGAATAACGCTTCGGCGGGCGGCAAATATTGAACGAATTCATCTTACGGCTGGTATGACGATAATGCCGCAAAGGGGCACGAAAACGCCAGTGAGCGCGCCCGCGGTTTGCGCCAAGCAAAAATACAATCAACGGTCGTACGTTCGGCAGTGACGTTGCGGAAGGCGGCATTGCGGCCGCCGGACGCGACTACGGGTCGGGCCGGGTCATGCGCGCCGGCTGTACCAGGCGATCGAACTCCTTGCCCGAAACAAATCCGAGCTTGATCGCCTCCTCGCGCAAAGTCGTGTCGTTGGCGAGCGCCGCTTTGGCAATTTTGGCCGCCTTGTCGTAGCCGATGCGCGGCGCCAGCGCCGTGACCAGCATGAGCGATCGCTCCATCAGTTCATGGATGCGCGGCTCGTTGGCGCGGATGCCGGCGACGCAATGGTCGGTAAACGACACGGCCGCGTCGGCAAGAAGACGGATCGACTGCAATGCTGCATAGGCGATCACCGGCTTGTAGACGTTGAGCTCAAAATGGCCTTGGCTGGCAGCCACCGCGATGGTGGTGTCGTTGCCGAACACGCGACAGCAGACCATGGTCAGCGCCTCGCACTGTGTCGGATTGACCTTGCCGGGCATGATCGACGAGCCCGGCTCGTTTTCGGGCAAGATCAGTTCGCCGAAGCCGGAGCGCGGGCCGGAGCCGAGAAAGCGGATGTCGTTGGCGATCTTGAACAGATCGGCGCCGAGCGCATTAAGCGCGCCGTGCACGAATACCAGCGCACCGTGCGAGGCGAGCGCCTCGAATTTGTTGGGCGCGGTGACGAAGGGCAAGCCAGTGATAGCGGCGGCTCGCTTCGCGAACAGCTTGCCGAAGGCGCGCTTGGAATTGAGTCCAGTGCCGACGGCGGTGCCGCCCTGCGCCAGCGGATAAAGCTCTTTCAACCCGGCACGCAATCGCGCGATGCCGGATTTCACTTGCGCCGCGTAGCCGGAAAATTCCTGCCCGAGCGTGAGCGGGGTGGCGTCCTGGGTGTGGGTGCGGCCAATCTTCACAATCGAGGCAAATGCTTTGGTCTTGGCGTCCAGCGCCTTCTGCAAATGCGTCAGCGCCGGAATGAGTCGCCCGGAAATCTCCAGCCCGGCCGCGATGTGCATGGCGGTCGGAAAGCAGTCGTTCGACGACTGGCTCATATTCACATGATCGTTTGGATGGATTGGCTCCTTCGCGCCGAGCTTGCCGCCGAGGCGTTCGTTGGCGCGGTTGGCGATCACCTCGTTGACATTCATGTTGGTCTGCGTGCCGGATCCGGTCTGCCAAACCAGCAGCGGAAAGTGATCGTCGAGTTTGCCCTCAATGATCTCCTTTGCGGTCGCGACGATCGCGTCGGCGCGCCGCGCATCAAGCAACCCGAGCTGGTGATTGGTTTCCGCCGCCGCCTGCTTGACGATGGCAAGCGCGGTTATGATCGGCCGCGGCATGCGCTGGTCGCCGATGCGAAAGTTGTTGCGTGAGCGCTCGGTCTGCGCACCCCAATAGCGGTCGGCCGCCACATCGATGGGCCCGAACGTGTCGGTTTCGCTGCGCGTCTTCACTTCTTCCGGAAGCGGTCGAGCCGCACGACTTCGCCGCCGCCGCTGTCGGAGAGCGGCTCGGCCGGCGGCGGATCGGCGGCAGGCGACGGCAGCGCCTCGGGCTTGCCCGCTTCGCCGGCGGGCCCGTTCAACGCGCCAGGCGACTTCTCGCCCACACTGGCGCCTTCGATCGTTTCAAACTGAAAACCGAATTGCACTGCCGGATCGTAGAACGCGGTCACGGCCTCGAAGGGCACCGCCAACCGCTCGGCGATGCCGCCGAACGATAGGCCTACTTCGAACGCCTCGTCGGCGACCTTGAGGTCCCAGAACTGATGCTGGAGCACGACGGTCATTTCCTGCGGATAGCGCGTGCGCATGCGGTCCGAAAGCCGCACGCCCGGCGCGGTCGTATTGAACGTGATCTTGAAATGATGTTCGCCAGGCAAGCCTTTCCTGGCCGCATCCGCCAGTACGGTGCGCACAACGCCGCGCAAGGCCGCCTGCGCGAGAATGTCGTAGCGAATGTGATCGGTGGCCATGTCAGGAATCAGGTTTCAGATAACAGAAGACAGATAAGGCGTGAATCGCTGTGGTGCAGATTAGCGCGGACCTCTGATCGCTGATTACCGATTCCTGATACCTGTCCCCTGAAAAAGTGGAGGCTTCTGTTGCCAGGTGCCTCCGAACCCCGCCTGACGCTGCTAAGACGCCAGGACTTTAGATCGGTCTTTCGGACTGCTTACGCAGCCAGAGCAACCGGAGCATAGTTGTCGTTTGCAACTATGAATTGGCCCGATAACGGCGGAACCATGCCGAGCAAAAAGCACGCCCTTTACGCCCTCGTCGATCCTATTTCGACCCCATTGGTGGAGTC
>CAYVPC010000124.1:0-10405 GCA_964453555.1 uncultured Hyphomicrobiales bacterium
CCGCCGCCACCGCGCGCACCACGTTCGAGGAGGGCGGGCTTGGCGCGAGCCTGCCGACGGTCGAGTTTTCCCGCGCGGAACTCAAAGCCGGCGTCGGCGTGCTGACCGCTTTCGTCAAGGCCGGCCTTGCCACTTCGAACGGCGAGGTGCGCCGCGCCATCGCCAACAACGCCATCATGGTCAACGACATTCGCGTCACCAGCGACAAGGCCGCGATCGGCGAACAGGACGTGACAACGGAGGGCGTGGTGAAGCTCTCGCTCGGGCGAAAGCGCCACGTTTTGCTCAAGCCGGTCTGAGCATCGTCGTCCGTCTAGTGTGGTATATCGCCGGTGGTATCAGTGCCGCTGGTGGGGAATTCGAAGATCTTGCGCAGCAGTCCCGGCGCCAGCGCCGATATCGGATTGATGCGCAGCACCGGATTGCCCGGCCGTCCGACCACCTCATAGGTGAGGCCGAACAGCCCCTCTTTGTCGCCGCCCATGAACAGGCCGACCAGCGGGATTTGTCCAAGCAGATTGTTAGGACCGTACAGCGGCACCAGCGTGCCGCGCAGGTGCACTTCCTGGCCGGCGTAATCGACCACGCCGTCGATGGTGCCGCCCAGGATCGGCCCGCGCACCACCCCGTTACGCAAGCCGACACGCCCGGGCATGCGCGCAAATTCAACCCGCATGTTGGAGAAGTCGATGGCGTTGGTGTTGCGGCGGTTCTGCGGCCCGGTGGTCACGGCGCGCTCGAGTTGCGTTTCGTCGTGGATGGCGAAGCTGCGAACGCTGAGAACGCCCTGCTGCACCGGGTTGACGGCGGACGGCGAATCCATCGCAATCGCCATCTGTCCGCCGGTCATGCGCGAATAGACGTCGGTGAAGCGGAAAAATGCGCCGGCGTCGGTGCTCTCCAGATACACAACCTGGCGTCCGCCGGTGCGGCCGCGCAGGTCGCCGGTCAGCGTCGCATCGCGCCCGATCTTGGCATTGAGTCCGAAGCTTCGCACCTCACCGGCCCGCCGCGACATTTTCAGATCGAGCCCGCGCAGAGCCTCGCCGTTGAAGCCGACCACCGCGCCAAGCTTCATGTCGAGGTCGAGATCGATGGTCCGGCGCTTGCTGCTCGGACTACCCGCCGCTCCAGCCGCGGTTTTGACGAAGGCGCGCCCGTCATAGACCTCGCCGCGCATCACCACGCGTAGCGCGCCGTCGGCCGCGCGGTCCATCTTGAGGCTGGTACGGTCGCCGTCGGAGAAGCCGTAAGCCGGGAAATTTGCCGATTGAACCTCGCCGGAGCCGTCGAAGTCGATGGTGCCTTTGACGCCGCCGCCGGCGCCCTCGATTAGCAGATCCTCGATGCGGATCGATTGCGGCTTGGTCGCCAGCACGAAGGTTGCGCGCGCCGGTTTGCCGGCGGGCTTAGCCCAGCCGGGCAAAAGACCGTCGATCTGCGCCGGCGTCAGATCGGCCTCGACGTTGAACCGGCCTTCCCGATCGGAGCCGGTCGCGACCCGGCCAACGACGCGGATCGGAACGGTGCCGCTGACGGTTTCGCCGAGGTCGAATCCGAGATTGTTGCGTGCGGTCTCGTCGAGCATGCCGGAAATGCGGACTTCGGCGTCGGCCTCACTACGCGATTTGCGGTATTCGAGGCTGGCAGGCGCGCCGGCGATCCTGACATCGCCTTTGAGCTGGAAACCTTGTGGCGTGGCAATCGCTTTTAGCAGCGCGGCCTCGACTTTTTGTCCCATGATCATGCGGTCGGCGGAAAAGTTGGTCGCGTCGACCGCGATCGAATAGTTGGTCGATCCCGGCGGCAGATCCGACTTGAGCGGCATTCCGAGCGTGACCTGTGCGCTCAAATTCCCGCGCATCGCCGACGGCTCGAATGGAGCGTCGGAGACTTCGCGCAGGCGATCCATGCGGAGCAGTTCGGCGGCGGCCTGGACCGGCCCTTCGAGCTTGAAATGCACGCGCGCCGGCGGCGCGTGCGGGGCCGTGTCGGGCACCTCGAAGACGCCGGACGAAAAGCCCAGCTTACGCCCCGAGGGCAGATCGGCCACCGCTTTGCCGAGCGAGATTACCGCGTCGCGCCCGACAATATGCACGTTGAGGTCGGCGTCGCGCAGCGCCGGCAGGCCGTCAACCGGACGGATGACACAACCGGTCGCCAGCGCTTCGATCGACAGCCCGTCGTCGGCGACCGGCGGCCCGCTCGCTTTGAGGTTTTCAAGCGGTGAATTCACCGCGATGACGATGCGCTCGACGGTGCCGCTCACGAGGTGTTCGTTGAACCAGTCGCGCACCTTGGGCGTAATGAAGACCGGCCACAACCGCTTGAGCGCCTCGACCGGCATCCGCGTTCCGGCGACGCCGGCCGCCAGATGAACGTTGTCGCCGGTAATATCCATATTGCCGGACATGGCGACGCCGACGCCGGTGTTACCGAAATCACCCTCGTCGACCGTGAGCCGCTGTTTGGTCGCATCATAATGGCCGCTCACCGCGATGCGGTTGAGGACCAATGGTTCAGCCCCCTCGCCCTTTGCGTTGAGCACCACCGTGCCGGCGCCGACCCTGAACTGCCAGATGCCGCCGGGCTCCGGCGGCGCTTCGACCCGGCCGAGCAAGGTGATGCGGTTGCCGCCGGAAAGGATTTGGAACGGCACCGAAAGAATGCGGTTCTCGCCGTCCCATTGCAGCTTGAATTCGGCGCGCTCAATGGTGATGCGGCTGTCTTCGTCATTGGCGTCGCCGATCGAGCCGGCCTCGGCAACAATGCGGCCGGTGAGCGTCTGCGGCAGCCCATCCGGACCGATCTCGCCACTCAGGCTTGCCGACAATGGCGTGTCGAATTGCAGACTGCCGTCGCCGAAACGAGAGGCGAGCAGCAAGTCGCTGGCGGAGACGCGACGAGCCTCAAGCTGGATCTTGCGGTAGCCTTGGCGGATCGGCGTGACCGCGGCCGTCAGTCCCCACGGCCGCGCCGGATTATCGGAGCCAACGGTCAATTCGACTCCGCCGTGTACGCGTTGCACGCTCAGGCTGATGTCTTCGAATTTCCAGTGCTTGCCGGTGCGCTCGTCGTCGACTGTCAGATTGCCGTTCTTCAAACCGAGCTCACGCAAATCATGACCGTCGAGCCCAGTTTCCCCGATGCCATCGATCCAGGAGAGAAGCGCGGCGAATAGGTCGCGGGCGCGGCGCGAAGTCGCCGGCTGGGTGTCCGCCGATCCCGGGTGCGGCGGCGCGGCGGCGGTGGACGGTCCGGGCGTTTGCCGCTTTTCCTGCGACGAGCGCAGCAAAGCAGCGGCGGCGGTGGCGGGGACGGCCGCAGTCGCGATCGGATGCTTGTCGGCGCCGGCGAAGACGGTGACGCCGCCGTCCTGCTCGATACGCACGGCCATCTCGGCGCCGACCAGACTGAGGCTCTCGGCGTGCACATGGCCGGTCAGCAGGCTCATGCCCGAAACGTGGACTTCCGCCTTCGGGGCGCTCGCAACGATCGTGCCGTCGGCGTCGCGCACCACGATGTCGCGGATGCGCACGGCAGCACCCGTGCCGGTGCGCTCAATCTGAGTGCCGCCGACCTCGACGTGACGGTTGCTGCCGAAATTATCCTCGATCGCGGACGCGAGCCACGGCGTCACGATATCGACCTGAATGGGTCCGGCGGCAAGCCGCCACCATAAAGCGATGCAGCCGAGAACAACCAGGCCGCAGAACACGCCGATGCCGATTAAGCCGCGCCGGATGAAACGCCGGTAGTGCGTGAGCAGGAGGCGAACGCGCGAAACGGAAGCACGGTCGCCCGCGCGGCGGGGCCCTTCGGCCGCCGGACGCGGCGGCCGGCGCAGCGGAACAATCGACCTCCATCGCGGAAGCGGCGCGCGCTGCCTGTGCTGGTTGGTCATGCCGCTGGAGCGTCCCCTCGTCCGTGGCGACTTTTATTGCGGACCGTTTGCGCGGAAGCCCCTATGACACCCAATCTATAAGGGATTCCCGATCCCGCATCCACCATCCACCATCCCAGGCTGCGACACCGGGCAGGCCTGCAACCGTCGACCCCGCGCACGCGCGAGCATATTCTCTGCGTCATAATGAGGCTCCGAAAGCGTCGAAAGGAAGGCATATGGCCCGCGAACTTGCTGCCGGCATGAAAGCGCCGGCGTTCACGTTAGTCCGCGACGGCGGCGCTACCGTTTCACTGTCGGACTTCGCCGGAAAGAAACTCGTGCTCTATTTTTATCCGCGCGCAGATACCCCTGGATGCACCAAGGAGGCGATCGATTTTTCCCGGCTCAAGGCCGCTTTCGGGAAAGCCGCGACTGAAATTCTCGGCGTCTCCGCCGATCCGGTGCCGACCCAGGACAAGTTCAAAAGCAAGCACAAGCTGTCGATCGCGCTCGCCTCGGACGAAAAGCACCCCATGCTTGAGGCCTATGGTGCATGGCGGGAAAAGTCGATGTATGGGCGGAAGTTCATGGGTATTGCCCGCATGACCTTTCTGATCGGGCCGGACCGGCGCATCGTCCAAATATGGCCGAAGGTTTCGGTGAGCGGACACGCCGAAGAAGTGCTTGCGGCTGCCCAAGCGCTTTGAAACCACGGGCGATTGAAGTTGCCGAAACATTTACCTATTGCCGCAAAATGTTAGCGGCAATTTCCTGAAAATTAACCATAAACGCCTCAAATCTCTCTCTTGTGCGGCCGAAATCGGCCCGGGTGGGAGCGTCGATGTCGGGCTGGAGAGCGGCGGAACCGCGGCGGAAGGTGCGCTACAGCGCGCATATCGAGCCGATCGAGCGGAACGAAAATTGGACGCCGGCCGGCGCAGGATACACGATCACGCATGCGGGGCGGCAGTTCCGGCTCGGTCCGGTCGCGTTCTGGATCGCGGTCGGCGCCGTCGTGGTCATGGCCGGCTGGTCGGTTACTACCGCTACCTATTTCGCCTTTCGCGATGACCTCCTCAAAGGCCTGATTGCGCGCCAGGCCGAACAGCAATACGCCTACGAAGACCGCATCGCCGAGTTGCGCGCGCGCATCGACCGCACCACCAGCCGCCAGCTGCTCGATCAGGAGCAGTTCGAGCAAAAACTCGACGATCTATTGCACCGCCAAACGGCCTTGGAGTCGCGTGCGGCGGCTCTAGTCGGCATCATCGACACGCCGACCGGC
This sequence comes from uncultured Hyphomicrobiales bacterium, assembly GCA_964453555.1. Classification (GTDB taxonomy): domain Bacteria; phylum Pseudomonadota; class Alphaproteobacteria; order Rhizobiales; family Xanthobacteraceae; genus BOG-931. Next base: position 5,172 of record CAYVPC010000124.1, read on the forward strand.
TCGCTGCGGACTTCAAAGCCCGGCGACTCCGTCTCGGTGCAGCAGGCGCGGGATCGCCGCTCCTCGCTTGAACCCGACGCGGCGCCGTCCGGCCGCAAAGCCGCCGATGTCGGCGTGAAGCTATTGCGCATCGAAGCCTCACTCGATCGCGTCGATCGCCGCCAGTCTCTAGCGCTGGCGCAAATGCAGGAACGTTACGAAGGCAAGGCGCGCAAGCTGCGCGGCGTGCTCGCCGAACTCGGCCTGAAGCTCGACACGCCGACGCCGGGCGCGAGCGGCGGCCCTTTCGTACCGATTAAACTGCCGGGTGAAGGTAATAGCTTCGAGCGCACGATCACGCGCATCAATATCGCGCGCGCGCAAGCCGACCAGCTCAGCCGCAATCTGATTTTTGTCCCCGTGCGCAAGCCGTTGCCCGGCGAACTCGACATAAGCTCGACCTTTGGCGTGCGTGTTGATCCCTTTCTCCACATCGCGGCAATGCACACCGGCATCGACTTGCGGGGCGACATCGGCGAAGCCGTGCATGCCACCGCAGCCGGCACCGTGACCAACGCCGGTTGGAGCGGCGGCTACGGCAAAATGGTCGAGATCGATCACGGTAACGGTCTTTCCACCCGTTACGGCCACTTGTCACAGATCGACGTGAACGTGGGCGACGAGGTCCGCATCGGCCAGATCATCGGGCGGATGGGCTCAACCGGCCGGTCGACCGGCCCGCATTTGCATTACGAGACCCGCATCGACGGCGAAGCGGTCGATCCGCAGAAATTCCTCAACGCCGGCGCGCGGCTCGACGGCGGATAATGCCCGCCGGCGGATCGCCGCCTCGCTATTCGGCTGTTAGCCGCCTAAATATTAACCCGGCATGATCCGGGTGCATCATCTAAATAACTCGCGCAGTCAGCGCGTGCTCTGGCTGCTCGAGGAAATGGGCACGCCCTACGAAGTCGTCCGCTACGAGCGCAACAAAAACATGCTGGCGCCGAAAGAATTGCGGGGGGTGCATCCGCTCGGCAAATCGCCGGTGATCGAAGATGGCGGCAAGATATACGCCGAGACCGGACTGATTATCGAATATCTGGTCGACCAATACGGCCCCGCACTCGCGCCGGCCCGCGATTCCGATTTGTATTGGCGATACAAATACTGGCTCAACTATGCGGAGGGCTCGCTTATGCCGCCGCTCCTGCTCAAGCTCATTGTCGACCGCCTCGGAATGTTGGGCTATCCGGCGCGACCGTTCGTCAAATCGCAACTCAAGCTGCATCTCAACTTTCTGGAAGCCGAATTGGGTGGCGCGCCGTGGTTTCTCGGCGAGCGGTTTTCCGCCGCGGACATCATGCTGAGCTTTCCGCTGGAAACCGCCACCAGCCGCGCCGGACTCGATCATACGCGGCCAAGGCTGATGGATTTTCTCGCCCGCATCCATGCGCGACCGGCTTACCGGCGCGCGATCCAGACCGGCGGTGCTTACAGATACGCGGAGTGACGCCGCTACTCGGCGTCTTCCACCGTCTCGGCCTCGCCGCCGAATGACTTTTGGGCCAACGCTGCTTCCATGAACTGATCGATGTCGCCGTCCAGGACGCCGCCGGTGTTTGAAGTTGAGACGCCGGTGCGCAGGTCTTTCACCATCTGATAGGGCTGCAGCACGTAAGAGCGGATCTGGTGGCCCCAACCGATATCGGTCTTGGCCGCCTGATCGGCGGCAGCCTTTGCTTCGCGTTTCTTGAGCTCGGCCTCATAGAGCTTGGCGCGCAACATCTGCCAGGCGCGCGAGCGATTGCGATGCTGCGAGCGGTCGTTCTGGCACACCACCACGATATTGGTCGGAATGTGCGTCAGCCGGATCGCCGATTCCGTCTTGTTGACGTGCTGGCCGCCGGCACCGCCGGCGCGCATGGTGTCGACGCGCACATCGGATTCCTTGATATCGATATTGATGCGGTCGTCGACCACCGGATAGACGGTGACGCTGGCGAACGACGTGTGCCGGCGCGCGTTGGCGTCGTAGGGCGAGATGCGCACGAGGCGATGTACGCCGTTCTCGGTCTTGAGCCAGCCGTAGGCGTTGCGGCCCTTGACCTCGATAGTGGCGGATTTGATGCCTGCCTCTTCTCCTTGCGTCTCTTCGATGTAGTCCACCTTGAAGCCATGCTGCTCGGCCCAGCGCACATACATGCGCAGCAGCATGGCGGCCCAATCCTGGCTTTCGGTGCCGCCGGCCCCGGCATGGACTTCGAGATAGCAATCGTTGGCGTCGGCCTCGCCCGATAGAAGCGCCTCCAGCTCGCGGCGGGAGACCTCGCCCTTGAGCTTGCGCAACGCCGCTTCCGCCTCAGCGATCGTTTTCTGATCGTTCTCGGCTTCGCCGAGCTCGATCAGCGTGAGCTGATCGTCGAGCTCCTGATCGATGCGCGACAGCACGTTGAGCTGATCGTCAAGCGCCGTGCGCTCCTGCATGACACGACTCGCCCGCTGCGGGTCATTCCAGAGATTAGGGTCTTCCGCCTGCCGGTTCAGTTCGGCAAGCCGCGTGCGCGCTTTGTCGACGTCAAAGATGCCTCCTCAGCAGGCCCAGGGACTGCTTGATGTCGGCGACGATGCTCTCGGTTTCGGCGCGCATGATGGGGAGCGATGTAATGCTTTTGCCGCGGCGCGCGCAACGCGCCGAAGGTTCAGTAGAGCCCGCCGGTGCCAGGGTGCACGGCACCGGACGCTGAATCTGGCGACACCGGGATCAGCCCGCCGCTGGGTGTGTCGGCGCCGATGACGGAGTAGCTGTCCGGCGGCGCGGTGCCAGGCTTGAAAGCTTCCAGAATGACCTTGGTGTTGCCCGGAGTTGCGCGCATGCCGGTTTTCGCGTCCACCCGGATCAGCTTGATGCCCGGCGGGACGCGGAACGGAATCGGCGGCTTGTCGACGAGCGCAACCTTGAGAAAATCGCGCACGACCGGCGCCGCGAGATGGCCGCCGGTTGCAAGCCGCGCGATATGGCGCGGCTTATCATAGCCCATATAGACGCCACAGACGATGTCTGGCGAGTAGCCGATGAACCAGACGTCTTTCTCTTCGTTGGTGGTGCCCGTTTTGCCGGCAATCGGCTTGCCGACATCGCGCACGACCGTCGCCGTGCCACGCTGCACGACGCCCTCCATCATCGAAGTGATCTGGTAGGCGGTCATCGGATCGATGACCTGCTCGCGGTGATCGATCAGGGTCGGCTCGGGCTGACTGTGCCAGGTATCGGCATCGCAACCGACGCACTCGCGCTGGTCGTGCTTGTAGATGGTATGGCCGTAGCGGTCCTGGATGCGGTCGATCAGCGTCGGTTTCACCCGGCGGCCGCCGTTGTCGAGCATGGAATAAGCGGTCACCATGCGCAGCACCGTCGTCTCGCCGGCGCCGAGCGCGTAGGAAAGATAAGGCGGCAGGTTGTCATATACGCCGAACCGCTTGGCGTATTCGGCAATGAGCGGCATGCCGATATCCTGCGCCAACCGGACCGTCATTACGTTACGCGACTGTTCGAGTCCGAAGCGCAGGGTGGACGGGCCGTAGAACTTGCCGCCATAGTTTTCCGGCTTCCAGACGCCGCCGCCGCCGGGTCCCATGTCGATTTCGAGCGGCGCGTCGAGCACGATGGTCGAGGGCGTGTAGCCGTTGTCGATCGCGGCGGCGTAGACCAGCGGCTTGAACGACGAGCCGGGCTGCCGCAGTGCCTGGGTGGCACGATTGAACTGGCTTTGGTCGTAGGAAAAACCGCCCACCATCGCCAGCACGCGGCCTGTGTGCGGATCCATGACGACCATGGCGCCGGAAATTTCCGGTATCTGGCGCAGACTGTATTGCCCTTGTTCCTTCGCCGGCTCGACGTAGACGACGTCGCCGGGCGACAGCACCTGACTTACACGCTGGATCGGCTTGCTCGGGCCATTCGCCGGCTTTGCCCATTTGACGCCCTCGAGCGGCAGAATGCCGACTTCGCGCGTTTTGAGTACAGCGCCGCCGGGATCGCGCGCCGGCTGTAAACCGACACGCGCCGACTGGTCGTCGACTTGCAGCACCACCGCAAGCCGCCACGGATCGATATCGGAGAGTGATTTCATTTCGGCGAGCGCGACCCCCCAGTCGCCGGCAATGTCGATCTGGCCGACCGGGCCGCGCCAACCTTGCGTTTCGTCGAAATTGACCAGCCCGTTGATCATGGTCTTGCGCGCCAGCACCTGCATCTTGGGGTCAAGCGTGGTGCGCACGGAGAGCCCGCCCTCATAGAGCTTCTTCTCTCCGTAATTCTCAAAGATGTAGCGGCGGACCTCTTCGGCAAAATATTCGGCGGCGAAGGTATGGGCGCCCGTCGGCCGTACGGCGACATTGAGCGGCTCCTTCTTGGCCTTGTCGCCGGCTGTGGCGGTAATGAAGCCGTCCTCGATCATGCGGTCGATCACATAATTCCTCCGCGCGATCGCCTCGTCGCGGCGGCGGAACGGATTGTAGTTGTTCGGTCCCTTGGGCAGCGCCGCAAGGTAGGCGGCCTCGGCAACCGCCAGCTCATGCACCGATTTGTCGAAATACAGAAGCGAAGCCGCGGCGACTCCATAGGCGCCAAGCCCGAGATAAATCTGGTTGAGATAGAGTTCGAGGATCTTGTCCTTGGAATATGTGTGCTCGATACGCAGAGCGAGCAGCGCTTCCTTGATCTTGCGGGTAATCGAGACCTCGTTAGTCAGCAGGAAATTCTTCGCGACCTGCTGGGTAATGGTCGAGGCGCCCTGCGGCCGCCGGCTAGAACCGAAATTCTCCACATACAGCAAAGCAGCGCGCGCAATGCCGGAAATGTCCACGCCCGGATGCTGGTAGAAGCTTTTGTCCTCGGCTGCGATGAAGGCGCTGATCACGAGCTTGGGCACCGCCTGAATCGGCAGATAGAGCCGCCGCTCGTCGGCATATTCCGCAAGCAGCGAGCCGTCCGCGGCGTGCACCCGCGTCATCACCGGCGGCTCGTAATTTTGCAGCTGCGAATAGTCGGGCAAATCCTTGGAAAAGTGCCACAATAGACCGGCAACCGCGGCGATACCCCCGATGAACAGGATCGTGCCCGCCGCAAACAGAAAGCCGAGGAAGCGCAGCAACATTTTCATCGCAAAAGTCCCGCCCCGCCTGGACCCGCGCCGGATCGGCTCTCGCCCGGCCATGGGGCGAACGCCAATTGTGCCACTTTCGGCCTCAAC
>CAYVPC010000125.1:0-10371 GCA_964453555.1 uncultured Hyphomicrobiales bacterium
CAAGGATCGCGTCGACGACGCGATGCATGCGACCCGCGCCGCGGTCGAGGAAGGCGTGCTGCCGGGCGGCGGCGTGGCGCTCCTGCGCGCCACCGAGGCCCTTAAGAAGGTGCGCACCACCAACGAGGACCAGAAGCACGGCGTCGAGATCGTGCGCAAGGCGCTGCAAGCTCCGGCCCGTCAGATCGCCAGCAATGCGGGCGAGGACGGCTCCGTCATTGTCGGCAAGATCCTGGAAAACCCCGCCTACGGCTTCGGCTTCGACGCCCAAGGCGGCGAGTACGTCGACTTGGTGAAGAAGGGCATCATCGACCCGACCAAGGTCGTGCGCCAGGCTCTGCAGGGCGCGGCTTCCGTTGCCGGTCTCCTCATCACCACCGAGGCGATGGTGGCCGAGCTGCCGAAGAAGAAGGACTCCATGCCGGCCATGCCTCCGGGCGGCGGGATGGATTTCTAACCGAAGTCCATTCAAGATAAATCTAAACTAGGGCGCGGCGAAAGCCGCGCCCTTCTCTTTTAGGCGACGTCGCCGGGAACAGTCGAATGCTCGCGCGCCGGACGATATTGCTCCGGCACGGAGCCGCCCTGCGTGAGCACCTGATCGATGACGAACAGCGGCCGACGCTTCGTTTCCAGATACATCCGACCGACATATTCGCCCAGAAGGCCGAACAGGATGAGCTGCGTCGAGCCGAGGATGAGGACCACGGTCAACAAGCTGGTCCAGCCTTCGACCACGCGGCCGAGCGCCCAGCTGCCGAGCGTGTAGCCGAGCGCAAGGATGCTCAAAATGCCGAGCAATAGCCCGAGATACGACGCAAGCCGCAGCGGCATGATCGAGAACGAGGTGAGTGCATCGAAAGCGAGCCCGATCATTTTCGCCAATGGATAATTGCTTTCGCCCGAGTGGCGCGGCGCCCGGTCGTAAGCAAGCGGCACTTGCCGCAATCCAATCCAGCTCACCATGCCGCGAATAAAGCGATGCTGCTCCGGCATGCTATTGAGAATGTCGAGCACGCGCCGCGTCATCAGCCGGAAATCGCCGGCGTCGACCGGGAGATCGGCGTAACCGACGCGCCGCATCAGCCGATAGAACAAAGCGGCCGTTCCGCGCTTGAGCATGCCCTCGCCTCGCCGCTCGCGGCGCAGGCCGTAAACCACATCGGCGTCGGCGCGCTGCATCAGCTGCCACATCTCGCCGAGCAATTCGGGCGGATCCTGCAAATCCGCGTCGATGGTGAGGATGCGTTCGCCGCGGCAGGTATACAGGCCGGCGGTGATCGCGAGCTGATGGCCGTGACGACGCGAGAGATTGACCGCGACCACATGCGGGTCGCGGCGCACCAAATCCGCCATGATCGCCCAGCTACGGTCGGTCGAGCCGTCGTTTAACAGCACGAGTTCGTAGTCGGAGCCGACCGTATTCTGCGCCGCAGCAGTCATGCGCCGGTGGAATTCGGCAAGGCCCTGCTCCTCGTTGAAGCAAGGCGCGACGATGGAAAGAAGCGGGCGAACGCGCGCATCCAATGCCATTGTCGTTAACCTTTTCCGGCCAGCGATTTGCTGCCTTGCCGTTGCATTTCGCCGGTGCGGTGTCAATCCGATCAGGGCGGATCGAGCGGAGGCCCAATCGGGCCCGACAGGCTGTAAACGCGGTAATTCTGGATCGCAATGCCGTGCCGCGTGCGCGGCAAGCTCGCCACCTGCTCCATCTTCGTGAAGCGTTGGCGCACCTGCGGAATGTCACCGCATTCGTCGACGCAAACATACATGATCGGGCCGCCAAACAGCGCCGGGTCCGGCGGTGGAGCGTTCACGTAGCGCACGCGGCCATTGATCTGCTCGACCGGCGGGTGCGAGGGAAGATAGAAGGACAGCCAGGCCGCCAGCCCGTAATCCATGGTCAGGACGATCGGCGCGCCGATGCGGGCGCGCACGTCATCCATCTCCACTCCCAGTTCTTTCCAGCCCGCGCCCAAGACGCGCGCGGTCGGATCGGCCGACCCGAGTGGAATAATGCCGAACAGCGCCTGCGCGTAGATGCAGGCCGCGACCACAAGCCCGACCGGCACGGCAAGCCGCCGCGACCATTGTTCGATGAACGCCAATACGCCGTTCCATCCGATCCGTTCCACGGCGACCGCGGCGGCAATGACGAAGGCCACATAGGCCGGCTCGGGCCAATTGCCTTCGACCCGTCCGTGGAAGGTATGCCAGACAAAGTAGAGCACGATCGGCCAGATCATGGCGTTGATGAGAACGCGCGCGCCGAGCGAACCGCCGGCGCCGCGAATCAGCGCTGCCAGACCCGTTGAACCAAGGACAAAAATCGGCGGCGTCACCAGGCCGATCTGCGCGAGGATGAATTCGCCGAGATAGTGCAGCGACCATTCGCGCACCACCAGCCGGTTATACTGATAGAGCACCGAAGCCCAGTGATGTTCGGCATTCCAGATAAGCGTCGGCGAGAATACGAGGACCGCGATTACGCCTGAGAGCCACGGCCACGGCGTCGCCAGCCACTTGCGCAGCTGCGGCACCAGCAATAGCCAGGCCAGGATACTGACGGCGAAGAAGATCGTGGTGTATTTCGCCAGCATGCCGACGCCGAACGCCACGCCGATCGCGAGCCACCATTCGCCGCGCCCGGTTGCGTAAAGCTTGGCGAGCGTGAGGAGCAGGAATGCGGTCGCCGCCACCACCGCGTTGTCCGGCGTCGCGATCACGGAGCCGACCGCGATAACCAGCGTCAGATTGAAATAAAGCGCCGCGGTGGCGCCGACCCTCTCGTCGTCGAACAGGATCGCGCCCGCGCGCCAGAGCGCCCAGCTGGCCGGCAGCACCAGCAGGACGTTGAACACGCGCACGCCGAATTGGGTGTCGCCGAACAAAGTCGTGCCGAGCCGGATCAGAACAGGATTGACGGGCGGGTGATCGTAATAGCCGCCGGCAATATGCTTGGACCAAAGCCAATAGAGGCTCTCGTCAAAGCTGAGCGGGGCGGCTGTCGCGCAAATCAGACGAATGCCGACGAGAGCGACGATCGCGGCAATGATCGCAAAAGCGTAGCGTCGTTCCGGCAAAGTTTCAGTGCCGACCGCAACCAATTCCACGTCCCTATCATAGTGGGCGGCGGCGCATGCTCACGTTTGGCGCCGGCCGACGGGCTCGCTTCATAGCAGGGACGCCCGGACCGCGCCATCGAGGCTCGATGCGGCCAAATGAGCCGAAAACCCCAAAGCTCCGGCACCTGTCCAGGCCGATCTCGTTGAAAATACGAAGGCCCGGACTTAATCCGGGCCTTCGTGGCGGTTCGGGACAACACTTCGGAACAACACTTGACAGAATGCGTGAGAGACCACGAATGAGCGGAGCGCGTTCTTCCGGCATCACCGGCTCATCCTGGCCGCAGCCGGCGCCAAGGTCCGCGCGTCGGTTGCAGCGGCGACAATGGCGGAGGCGCGTGACGGCGATATGACGAATTCATCCGGTCACATCCGCGTCGGCATCGGCGGCTGGAATTACGCGCCGTGGCGCGGCACCTTCTATCCGGAGGGTCTCGCGCAGTCGAAAGAGCTCGGCTATGCCGCGAGCCATCTCACTTCGATAGAGATCAACTCGACGTTCTACGGTTCGCAGAAGCCGGAAAGCTTCCGCAAATGGGCGAGCGCGGTGCCCGATGGTTTCGTGTTTTCAGTCAAGGGACCGCGCTTTGCCACCAACCGGCGCGTGCTGGCCGAAGCTCACGACTCCATCAAGCGCTTTCTCGATTCCGGCGTGCTCGAACTCGGTAACCGGCTCGGGCCGTTTCTGTGGCAATTTGCGCCATTCAAGAAATTCGATGCCGGCGATTTCGGAAAGTTCCTCGAATTGTTGCCGGCCAAAGCCGACGGAAAACGTCTGCACCACGTCGTGGAAGTGCGTCACGCAAGCTTCCGCACGCCGGAATTCGTCACGCTGGCGCGCCATTTTGCCACCCCGATTGTGTTTACCGATCACGAAACCTATCCGTCGTTTGCCGACGCGACCGGCGACTTCATCTATGCGCGACTGCAACGGGGCAAAGATTCGATTCCCACCGCATACCCGGCGAAAGAACTAGATACCTGGGCGGGACGGCTGAAAACCTGGGCGCAGGGAAGGGAGCCGAAAGATTTGCCGCGCGTCGGCGCGGACGACGCGCCGAAAAAAGCCGCGGCGCGTGACGTCTTTGTCTACGTCATCCACGAGGGCAAGATCCGTGCGCCGGCGGCGGCAATGGCGCTGATGGAGCGCTTGAAGGGCTGATCGTCCGCCGCGGCAGCCGCTTGCCGACTAATAAATCACGCTGTTCGACGTACGCAGCCGCTGCACGAGAACGCACGTTGAGCGCGAAATAAGGCGTCCGGCTGACCATCAGCAGAAACTGCTTTTCACCGACCGGAACGAGCGTCGCGTCGGTTGCCGCTACCGCTGTTGCGCTGCGTGGACCACGATCAATGAGCGCCATCTCGCCGAAAATACTGCGCTCCGGCAAGGTATCGAGGAGCCGGTTGCCGAGGCGGATTTCGACCGTTCCGCTTTTGACGACGAACAACTCCTCCGCCGGATCCCCTCGCGGAAAATGATTTCGCCCGCTTTATATGCGCGTGTCGGAGCGCCGGCGCCCGCCAGCAAGCCGAAATCAATGGGCGTATCAGCCGCCATCGCCATAACGCAACCCCCTCCATGCCCGATTATTACAGTCTCATGACGGCGGACGATTACAGCCTTATGACAGCGAAAAAAGGGGGTGCGAACGATAAGCGGCAGCTCCCCCGAAAATCCTAACGGCCACAAAACGAAGGTGCGCGTACATCCGGCGTCACCCGCGTAACTGTAGCCGCTCAGCGACGGAGCCCGAAGGCGTCGACGTCACTGCGAAATTAAATAGGGACCCTATCGGCATTATGCAAGGCCCCGTTTTTATGCAACTATTCTGCATCAATTTCGAGTTCCGTTGTTTGATCCTCAGGGAGTGAAAACGATGACAAAGCCGCAGCGGACGGATGTCGAGCGAATGGGCCGCGCCTTCGCCAGCGCGATCCATGAGCATTGGGTGCTGTTTTTGATCGAGGGCCTCGTTCTGGTCATTCTCGGTCTGGCGGCGATCCTGCTGCCCTGGGTCGCAACGCTCGCCGTCACCATCATCATCGGCTGGATATTTTTCGTCAGCGGCATCGTCGGTCTGCTGACGACGGCCTGGATGCGGTCCGCCCCCGGTTTCTGGTGGTCGCTTGCCTCGGCGGCCATAGCGATTGCGGCCGGCGTCGTGCTGCTGCTCTGGCCGGTGACCGGCTCCGTATCGCTGACTTTGGTGCTGATCGCTTTCTTCCTGGTCGAAGGCGCCGCCTCGATCCTGTACGCGGTCGAGCATCGCGATCAGCTTAGCGGGCGCTGGGTCTGGATGCTGCTGAGCGGCATCATCGACCTCATCCTCGCCGCTATCATTCTCACCGGCCTGCCGGGAACGGCGGCGTGGGCGCTGGGTCTTTTGGTCGGCATCAATATGGTGTTCGGCGGCACGGCGCTGATCGGCATGGCGCTTGCGGCGCGGCACCCGGCGTCGACCTGACCGGCTCGCGTCGGCTATTCAGCGGGCGCTGGCTGCGGCATGCGCGCCCGCTCGACGCCGCTGGCGATATAGGCGATTGCCAGGACGGCTATAAGGAAGCCCAGCGCGATTACCGCCGTGGTGCCCAGCACCAGGGCAAAGCCGCCGCGTCCACATAGTAACGCGATCATCGACACCGCCACGCCGGACACCATGAAGGTGAGGAAGTAGCGCACGGCATAGGCGCGGCCGCGCCAGGCGTCCGCGGTATACCGCGCAATGATGAGATCATTGACGGTGATCTGCCCGTAGATCGCCGCCATGGTGAAGGCCAGCGCGAACAGCACCATCACGCCGCTCGCATAGGCGGTCCAAACCAGGCCGGTGAACTGCATGACGGCGAGGGTCGCGAACAGCACATGCAGCCGAAAAATCTCGACCAGCCGGCCGACCGCGATCTGCGCCAGCGCGCCGCAGATGAACACCGCCGTCGTCGGATCACCGATCTCAAGCAGCGAAATGGCCACGCAACCTTTGCGTCACCCGCCAACAACCCGTATCGTACCCTGAGTTGTACTTCGGGCGGGCCGGCGGGGGAGCGGGCTCAGTGGGCGCGCGGAAGGCTTTGTGCGTGGCGGTCGCCGCCGCGATGGCCGTGTTTCGCGCCGTCGTCGCTCATGCGGGCGCCGACGGGCCGAGCAACCCCTCTTTTCTTCTTTTCAGCGGCACCGATCTGTGGCGCGACGGTGCGTTCCTGAACGGAGGACTTCTGTGGTCGCCGGTCTCCTGCTCGCCGGCGGCCGTTACATCTACCCCTCGGGCGCACTCGGCACCTATGTAGCCGGCACCGCCCTTTCCGCGTCGCTCCTCCCCGGATGGCGGATGACGCGCGACGGCATGACGGTGGACGTCTTTGCCGGCCCGGTGGTTCAGGATTTCCGGCTTTCACCGAACGATCCGAGCAGTCTGCTGCACGGATCCTATACAGGTGCGCAAATCGCGGCTGACGTCTGGTATCAGCCCAATGCCGCCACGCTGGTCATGCTCGACGGCTCCATCGAGTCGATCGCCATTATCGGATCGGCGCGCGCAGCTTTCGGCTGGCGAGCTTCCGAACCGTTCTTCATTGGACCGGAAGCGCAAGCGATCTGGTGCTTCGACTACCAGCAATTCCGCCTAGGCGCCCATGTGACTGCGTTCCGGGTCAACACGCTTGAATGGTCGGCGGCGGGCGGCTGGGAAAACGAATCTTTCCGCCGCGGCGGCCCGTACCTGCGTATCGGCTTCAACACGCGCCTTTGAAAGCAAGAGGCGTTCCAGCGGTGTAGCTGGCTCCGCGGACGTCGCGGCTTATCCCTTCTCGTCGCAGGCCCAGGCGCGAACGACACAATCGTGGCCGCCGAACTCGTAGCAACGGCGAAGCGAGGCGTTTTCCGCCTTGCCGAGATGCGAATTGATCGCCCAGCCATAGGAGCCGCAGGGTTGCTTGGCGTCTATGGCGAACGCCGCGCAACCGCGCCTTATCGACCCGACCACCTTGCAGCTTGGGCCGGCGCATTGCTTGATCGCTGCGGCGCGGGCGTCGGTGAGCTTGTGATAGTCGTAGCCGTAGCCATAGGCGCCGCAGGCGCCGACCGCGAGCGCGCCTGCCGCATGCGCCGCGCCGATGACGGCGATGAGGATACATCCGGTCGCAACAGCAAGCGCCGTATTCCGCGTAAACCTGACCATAGAGGCCCCTCCCCAGGGACAACCGTCAACGCTAGCCGGGAAGGGTTTCCAGTTGATGAATCGGGCCGGCGAGGCCGATTTGCCGCTCGCCTTTGCTAGGTTCCCTCGAGCTCCGCCCGCACCGCTTCGAGGGCCTCAGGCGTGTCGACGTCGGTAAGCGCGGCGGCGCCGGACAAGGGCACTTCGACCACGGCCTCGCTATAACGGCCGATCAGGTATCGCGCTCCGACGTCACCTTCGACCGCCATCAGCTCCGGGAAAAACCGGCGCGACCACACCACCGGATTGCCGCGTTTGCCGTCACTGCTCGGCACGGCGATGAGTGCACCCTTGCCGGGATCGAGCGCACCGATCAGACGGTCGATCATCGCGGCGGTGACCTGGGGCATATCGCCGAGGCAGACGATCGCGCCGTCCACGTTCGCCGGCAGCGCGGCAATACCGGCACGCAAGGAGGTGCCAAGCCCGTCGGCGAAATCCCCGTTGTGCACGAATTGCACCGGCAGGCCGGCGAGCGCCTGCTCCACGCACTCGCGCTGATGGCCGGTGACCACGATCACCGGCCGCGCTTGCGAGGCGAGCACTTGCTCGACGGCAATCCGCGCCAGCGGCCGCCCCCCGATCTCGGCCAAAAGCTTGTTCGGTCCGCCCATGCGGCTCGAACGTCCGGCCGCGAGCACCAGCGCCGCAATGTTGCGCGCCGGCTGCACCGGCTCGTCGCGTGGCTGCGGCCGGGTCACGATCTCCATGAGCAGACCGCCGACACCCATGCCGGTGATGTCCTCGCGCGGCACCGGCAGGCCGGCGAGAAGCCGCATCAACACCCAGTCGAAGCCATTCTCTTTCGGGCTGCGGGCGCAGCCGGGCGCTCCCAGCACCGCGTGGCCGCCGGCATAGCCGATCAGCAACAAATTACCGGGATCGACCGGCATGCCGAAATGCTCGATGCGCCCGCCGATCGCCTCGAGCGATGCCGGGATAACGTCGCGCCGGTCGGCGATGGCGGAGGCGCCGAACACGATGGCAAGCTCGGCGCCTTGCTTGAGCACCTCGCCAAGCGCCCGCGCCACCGCAGCCTGTTCATGCGGCACGCGGCGCTCGGCGATGATCGTGGCGTTGGCGGGGGCCAACCGCTCGGCGGTGATCTTGAGCGTCTTGTCGATCACCTTCGGCGAAAGACCGGGCAACAACGTGGAGACCACCCCGACCTTGCGGATGCGGTAGGGCGCGATGCGTATCAGTGGATGTTGCGCCGCAGCTAACGCCGCATCGCGCGCGCTCGCCGCGACCGCGAACGGAATGATCTTCACCGTGGCGATCATCTCGCCGGCGACCACCGGCTTGTAGGCCGGCAGCGTCGCCACCGTGATCGCTTCGTCCACCCGGTTGATGTGGTCGATGGCCTCCTTGTCGACGACCAGAACGCCGGCCGATTGCGCGAACAAATTGGCGCGGCCGGTAAAGGCGCGATCCACGTGTACGCCGTTATCCGCGATCGCCGCCGCAATATCGGCCGCTGCTACGTCCTCGGAAACGTCGCCCGGTTCGAGCCGCGCCACGACGATTCGTTCGATCGCAGCCGCTTCCAGTGCCGCCGCCTCGATCGGGCCGATCAACGTGCCTTTCTTGAGCACGAGATTGCCCTGGCGGATCGTGTGCACCGCGGTGGCGCCGATGGCGTCTTTGGGCGCGACCGCTCCGAACTTCATGACACTGCCTTGACCAGGGGGCGCTCGGCTTGCGGTTCTTCGTGCAGCCGCTCGGTGATCTGCGCCATGATGGCGACTGCGATCTCCGCTGGGGAAACTGCCCCGATGTCGAGGCCGATCGGCGCATGGATGCGGGAAATATCAGCCTCGCTCAAACTTTGCTGCTTGAGCCGTTCGACGCGCCGCCCATGCGTCTTCCGCGATCCGAGCGCACCGATATAGAAGCAGTCTCGCGACAGCGCATGAACGAGCGCCGGGTCGTCGATCTTCGGATCGTGCGTGAGCGCGACAAAGGCGGTGTAGCGATCGATGCCGAGTGACGGCAAAGCCTGATCCGGCCATTCAGCGATCACTTTCACATCCGAGAAACGTTCAGGCGAGGCGAACGCGGTGCGCGGGTCGACAATGGTAACGTCGTAACCGAGCAGCCGCGCTATCGGCGCGAGCGCCTGGCTGATGTGCACCGCGCCGGTGATCACGAGTTGCGGCTCCGGCACATAAGCGGTCAGAAAGACCCGCCCATCGGCGGTCTCCTCCATCCCGCTCTTGCCGCTGCGCAGATGCTCGGCAAGCGCGGCCTTGAGCGGATCCTTGGCAACGTCGGCGGCCTTGACCAGCCGTTGCTTGCCGCTGTCCACGCTGGTCACAACGATCGCGCCACGACGGGCGGCGCGTTCGGCGTTCAGCGCGGCGAGGATTTCAAGCTTCATAGTCGAGCCGCCCTACTCCACTTTCTCGACAAACACCCGAATGGTGCCGCCGCAGGACAGCCCGACCTTCCAGGCAGTCTCGTCAGCAACGCCGAACTCCAGCATTTTCGGCTTGCCGCTATCGATCACGTCGAGCGCCTCGGTGACCACTGCGCCTTCGACGCAACCGCCGGAAACCGAGCCGAGGAAATTTCCCTCTTCGTCGATGACGAGGTTTGAGCCGACCGGCCGCGGGGCAGAACCCCAAGTCTCGACCACCGTCGCCAGCGCCACCGCGCGGCCGGCTTTGCGCCAGTCTTCGGCGGCTTTGAGGATGTCGTTATCGGTCGAGACCATCTAAGTCTCTCCCTTCGCTGCCGTTATGTCCCGCCAAATATAAGCGGTTACGCGACTTTTTGCATCCATGCTTTCGGGTCGCCAGCTCGGCCGCCGCCGCCCTGGAACGCCGCCACCAGCGCGGATAGCGACTCCAGATTGTGGATCGCCCGGAACTCATCGACATGCGGCAGCATGGCCTTAATGCCGCGGGCGCGCGCCTCGAAGCCTTCAAAGCGCAGCAACGGATTGAGCCAGATCAGCCGCCGGCACGATCGGTGCAGCCGGTCGATCTCGAAGGCGAGCGTGTCGTCGGCATCGCGCTCGAGCCCGT
>CAYVPC010000126.1:0-10327 GCA_964453555.1 uncultured Hyphomicrobiales bacterium
CGGCAGGCGGAAGCCGTATTCGGCGAGCGTCGCCTTGCGCCGGAAGTCGCCGCGAAACATGCCGCCGAGCTGCGGCACGGTGACGTGACTCTCGTCGACGAAAACGAGCGCGTTGTCGGGTACATATTCGAACAGGGTCGGCGGCGGCTCGCCCGGCCTTCGGCCGGTGAGATAGCGCGAGTAATTCTCGATGCCGGCGCACGCGCCGGTCGCCTCCATCATTTCCAGATCGTAGAGCGTGCGCTGCTCGAGCCGCTGCGCTTCGAAGAGCCGGCCGGCGGCACTGAGCTGGTCGAGCCGCTGCTTGAGTTCGACCTTGATGCCGGCGATCGCCTGCAACAATGTCGGGCGCGGCGTCACATAGTGCGAGTTGGCGTAGATCTTCACGAATTCCAGCTCGTCGGTCTTTTGCCCGGTGAGCGGATCGAATTCGTGAATCGATTCGACTTCTTCGCCGAACAGCGACACGCGCCAGGCGCGGTCCTCGTAGTGCGCCGGGAAAATCTCGATGGCGTCGCCGCGCACCCGGAACGAGCCGCGGTAGAAATCGCCGGCGGTGCGCTTGTATTGCAGCGCCACCAGGTCGGCGAGGAGCGCGCGCTGGTCGAGGCGCTCGCCCTGCTTGAGCGAAAAGGTCATCGCCGAATAGGTCTCGACCGAGCCGATGCCGTAGATGCACGACACCGAGGCGACGATGATGACGTCATCGCGTTCGAGCAGCGCGCGCGTCGCCGAATGCCGCATGCGGTCGATCTGCTCGTTGATCGAGGAATCTTTCTCGATATAGGTGTCGGTGCGCGGGATATACGCTTCCGGCTGGTAATAGTCGTAATAGGAGACGAAATATTCGACCGCATTGTCCGGAAAGAAGCTCTTGAACTCGCCGTAGAGTTGCGCCGCCAGCGTCTTGTTGGGGGCCAAGATCAACGCCGGGCGCTGCGTCGCTTCGATCACCTTCGCCATGGTGAAGGTCTTGCCCGAGCCGGTGACACCGAGCAGCACCTGCGTGCGATCGTTGCGGCGCACGCCTTCGACCAGCTCGGCGATGGCCTGCGGCTGGTCGCCCTTTGGATCGAAGTCGGATTTGATCACCAGCCGGCGGCCGCCTTCGGATTTATCCGGCCGCGGCGGCCGATGCGGCGTCCACAATTGCCCGTGGAATTCCGGACGGCCTTCGCGCAGCAATTTGTCCAGCGATTGCTGGCTGGCGAGGCCGCCGAACGTTCCTACTTCGCCCGCGGTGGCGCGCTGGCGCAAACGGGCAGGAGCCATGTCGGGCGTGATCACATTGCGCGGATCGTCGGCGCCGGCTTCGGGCTCTTCGATGCCGAGCGCTTTCGCCAAATCAGGATCGAGCTCGCCGGGAGGCACCGGGGTTTTGCCGATATAGCCCTGCTGCGGCGCTTCGCCGAAGCCGCGCGCCACCGAGGCGCGGGCGCGGTGCGCATTGGCGAAATCCGCCCGCCGGTCGAACGAATTATCCGGCGGCGGCTGCAATCCGCCCGCTTCCTTTTGCCCCGTCTGCGAACCGACGCCGGCGCGGCCCCGGCCGATGGCGGGATTGAGCAGATCGGCGAGCGCCGGATCGAGCGACGCAGCGTCTGGACGCGCCGCCTTGGCGCGCGTCGGCCTGGCCGGGTCTTTTTTCGAATGCTTGGCCGGGTCGCGCTGCGGTGGCGCGCTCGGCCGGTCGGGCCGTTTCACCATGCGTGCAATATGGGCCGAGTTCGGGGGCGGGGAAAGTGCAGCCGCTCTTCAGAATCCGCGCGTGATCTGGCGCACGTGCTCGACCACCGGCGGCGAGGCGAAGCAATGACCGACGAGCTTGCGCCATTCCTGGAAATCAGGGGAGCCGCGGAAGTCGACATTGTGATGCTCGACCGTTTCCCAAGTGACGAACAGGCGGTAGCGGGTCGGATTTTCGATCGAGCGGCGCAGCTCCATGCCGTGGCAGCCTTTGGCGCGTTGAAAGATCGGCACGGCCTTCTTCACGCCGGCTTCGAACTCGGTTTCCGTACCGGGCTTGACGTCGATCTGCGCGATTTCGGTGATCATGGTTCGCTCCTGCCCCGCAGGGTGTAGGGGTCCGGCGCCGCGCGGTCCAGCCCCGGGCGGCCGGTCAACATGACTGACATGCGTAGCCGGGGCTTAAATTCCGGCAGCGCGCTGCGTACATTAGGTGCTTCAGCACCAGCAGCAGGCTTGTCATGATTGATTTGCATTACTGGACCACGCCGAACGGTCACAAGGTCACGATTTTTCTGGAAGAAGCCGGGCTCGCGTATAAAATTTTTCCGGTGAACATCGGCAAGGGCGAACAATTCAAGACTGACTTTCTGGCGGTCGCGCCCAATAACCGTATTCCCGCCATCGTTGATCGCGCGCCGCCCGACGGTGGCAAGCCGATCCCGATTTTCGAGTCGGGTGCGATCCTGCTCTATCTCGCCGACAAGACCGGCAAATTCATCGGCAAGGATTTACGCACGCGAACCGACGGCATTCAGTGGCTGTTCTGGCAGATGGGCGGGCTGGGGCCGATGGCCGGGCAGTACAACCACTTCGGCAATTATGCGCCGGAGAAAATCCCCTACGCGATCGACCGCTACCGCAACGAAGTCAACCGGCTCTTCGGCGTGATGAACAAACGGCTCGCCGACCGGCCATATCTCGCCGGCGAATATTCCATCGCCGACATGGCGAGCTATCCCTGGGTCGTCCCCTGGGAGCGGCAGGGCCAGAACATCGCCGATTTCCCGCATCTCAAAAAATGGCTTGAAGCGATCGCCGCGCGCGACGCAGTCAAACGCGCTTACGCGAAGGCGAAGGAGGTCAACCCGAATCCGGGCGGTATCCGCACGCCGGAGGAGCGTGCCATCCTGTTCGGGCAGACCGCGAAATCGGTCGAGAGCGCGGTGACGAAGTAATCAGCGTCAATTCTGCCGCACGATCACGCGCGTGCCGATCGCCACCCGATCGTAGAGGTCGATGACGTCCTCGTTGGCGAGGCGGAAGCATCCCCACAGGAGCGCCTGCCCGATGGTCTCCGGCGCGTTGGTGCCGTGGATGCGATAGGCCGTATTGCCGAGTGACATGGCGCGGGCGCCGAGCGGATTGCCGGGCCCGCCGGGGATAAGGCGCGGCAAAGCGGGATTAAGCGCGAGCAGCTCCGGCGGTGCGTGCCACTCAGGCCATTCGACTTTGTGCGAGATCGACGACAGGCCCGCCCAGCTAAAACCTTCGCGGCCGACGCCGATGCCGTAACGCAGCGCGCGCGTTTCGCTCTCGATCAGATAAAGGTGGCGCTCGGCGGTATCGATGATGATGGTGCCGACCGGATGCTGCGAGCGATAGAATACGGCGCGGCGCTGAAACTGCTCCGGCAGGTCGTCGCCGGAATTGCCGTGGTCGACGCCGGGCGGGACGTCGGCCATGGTCGGCTGAAAACCGGCAAGCGGCAGCGTCCGCGGTTGCGCCGGAGCGGGCGTGGAAAGCAGGCAGAGAAGCGCGGCGCCGATCCACGCCACCTTCCGGCCGCGTCCGCTTAAACGGGTCGTCAACTCCACGCGCACCATGCCGCTATTTTCTGCTGCGGCCCACAAGCATTCAATAGCGCTTTCCCTCGGCCCGCGAGGGCAAGGATCTATTGCGAGGCGCCGCCGAAATAACCGGCGATTTTCCAGCCGCCGGCGTCCTTCATGTAACACATCTGATCGCCGGCCAGCGACGCGATCGCTTCCAGCGGAACGAAGCCGGCCTTGCCCGAAGGCGTCGCGATGTGCAGGTAGGCCGGCTCCTTAGGATCGTCCGGCGGTGCGCTGTCGGGCAGGACGCGGACGAGAATGAAACTGAGCTTGTCGACGACCGGCGCGTTCGGCGCGGCGGCGCCGCGCACTTCGAGGCCGTCCTTGACGGGATAGCCCCATTCCGGCGGTTCGCTCTGCGTCGCCTTCAGCAGGGCCTCGAAGGCCTTCGCATCGATGACGGGCTCGGCGGGCGCGCAAACCACGTTCGGATGGTCGGGCAATGGCGCGCCGGTCGGATCGCTGGCGTAACCGGCCAATGTCGCCCAGCCGGAGCCATCCTTGGCATCGAGATCGATCGCCTTGGCGAGATTATCGACGCCCGGCTTGCGCTTGTCGGCGAGATCCTTGTCCTGCATCCAGAAGAAGCCCTGCGCCACGACCAGCTTCGCCAGCCCGGCACGGTCCTTGTGCTCGGAGACGTCGGCCAATTGCTTGCGGAAGGCGGTGAAGGCCGCGTCGTTGAAGATGGCAGGCGGCGTCACCGCGACCGTCGGATAAGGCTTGACCGGCGCCATGGGCGGCGGCCTGAGCGCCGGCAGCTGCGGTTCGGCCCGCGCGAAGTCGGGAGCAGCCGTGCCGGCGGCGAGGACAAGAATCGTGGCGATGAGGTAATGACGCATCGCGTTGTCTCCGGTTGGGATTTCGGCGCAATCTACGGGGCGCAATGGCGCAACCGATAAAACGGAATTGCGACGCGCGTGCGGCAGCCTGCCGCAGGCCGCCTTTTTGCGCGCCGATTTGACGGCGCTATTTCAGGCCGAAATAAGCGCGCCGCAGCGCGTCGTTCCGCGCCATCGCCTCGACGGTTCCGGAAAATCCGACCCGGCCGTTATCGAGGGTATAGACGCGATCGGCGAGCGCGAGGAATTTCACGTTCTGCTCGGCGATCAATAGCGCAAGATTCTTGCTGCGGAATTGCGCCAGCACGCCGATCACTTCCTTGACCAAGAGCGGCGACAGGCCGGAGGACGGTTCGTCCATCACCAGCAATCGCGGATCGCCGGCCAGCGCCTTGGCGATGCCGAGCATTTTGCGCTGGCCGCCGGATAGGCTGCCGGCGCGTGCATGCCGGCGTCCGGCGAGCGCCGGGAATATCGCGTAGAGTTCGGCCATGCGTTCGCGGGCGCGATCCCGCGGCATGAACTGCGCGCCGATGAGAATGTTCTCCTCGACACTGAGGCCGGGAAAGCCAGAGCTCTCCGACATGAAGACAATGCCGCGCCGCACCAGCTGATCGGTGCGCAGCCGCGTGATGTCTTCGCCGTCGAAGCCGACGCGGCCGTCCCAGATTTCGATCAGGCTCATGATCGCCTTGAGCAACGTCGTTTTGCCGGCGCCGTTGGCGCCGAGCAGCACCACCGACTCGCGATCGCGAACGGAGAGATCGACGCCCCATAACACTTGCAGACGCCGGTAGCCCGCGGTGACGCCGGCGATCTCGAGCAACGGCGGCCGTTCAGGCTGCATGTTCGTCCCCGAGGAAAACTTCGACCACCTGCGCATTTTTGGCAGCGTCGGCCAGCCGGCCTTCGAAAATCTCCTTGCCGGCATTCATGACGATGAGGCGGTCGGTGATCTGGTCGATGAATCCCATCAGATGCTCGACCACCAGCAGCGCAATTCCGGAGCGCGCCAACTCCTTCAGCTTGATGGCGACGCGCTCCAGCTCGGCCGGATTCAATCCGGCTGCCAGCTCGTCCACCAGTAACAGCCGCGGGCCGGTGGCGAGCGCGCGGGCGAGATCAAGCATTTTCTGCTGCGCGCTGTTGAGTTCGCCAGCCGGTTTGTCCGCAAAAGCAGCGAGATCGAGCGATGACAACAGCGAACCGGTATCGGTCGCGCCGTCGCGGCTGCGCCCATAGGCGCGCGCGATCTCGACATTCTCGTCTACGGTCAGGGTGTGGAACGGCCGCGGCACCTGAAAGGTGCGATTGATCCCGGCGTGGACCAGCCGGTGAGACGGCAGGCCGCCGATCGGCTGCCCCTTGAACTGGACGGTGCCCGCGTCGGGCCGGTAGAGGCCGGAGATCACATTGATGCAGGTGGTCTTGCCCGATCCATTCGGTCCGACCAGCCCGAGAATTTCTCCGGCCGCGACCGAAAAGCTCAAGACGTCGAGCGCGCGGAAGCCGCCGAAGCGTTTCACCAGGCCATCGACTTTCAGGAGCGGCGCGTCAGGGGACATGGATCCCCCATCGTTGCAGCAGCGACGCAAGGCCGTTCGGCAGGAACAGCACCAGTCCCATGATCAGCGCGCCGTAGATAAGCTGAAAATATTGCGGCGTGGAGATTCCGACGGCGTTGTAGATGCCGTAGAGAACGATCACGCCGAGGATCGGCCCCACCACCGTGGCGCTGCCGCCGAACAGGACGAACACGATCGAAAAGATCGTGAACTCGACGCTGAACACCGTCTCCGGATAGAACACCGACACGTACCAGGCGAACACCCCGCCGGCGAGGCCAGCCACCAGCGCGCTCAACAGCCAGGCGATGATGCGTTCGCGCACCACGTTGATGCCGGCCATGCCGGCGCTGATCGGGTCCTCGCGAATGGCCCTGAGCGCCATGCCGAAGTGCGAGTGGCGCAGGTAGATGACGAGCGCGAGCGTCGCCGCCAGAATCGCTAGCGCCGTTCCGTAGCTGAGCGCCGGATTGAAAACGCCGCTGAGCGTGATGCCGTAGGGGCCCTTGGTGATGTCTTCCAGGTTGGGATTCGACACCACCTGCAGGACTGTCAGCGCGGCGGCAAGATTGGCGATCGAGAAATACGCGCCGGAGAGCCGAAACAGCGGCGTGAGCAGGACGGCCAGGGTGACGGCCGCGGCGGCGCCGACCGCCAGCGCGACGAGTGGCGGCGATTGCAGGTGGATCACCATCAGCGAAAAGCCGTAGGCGCCGGCGCCGAAAAATCCGACATAGCCGAACGGCAGATAACCGGTGAAGCCGTAGATGATGTTGAGGCCCTGCGCGAGCGTGATGAAGATGATGAAATTGAACAGCAGAAGGTGATTGCTGTAGAGGCTAGGGAGGATCGCAAACGCGGCGACCACCGGCAGCAGGATCAGAGAGAGGTCGCGCGCGATCCTAGGCACGGCGCACCTGCCGTCCCAGCAATCCGCTCGGCCGCACCAGAAGAATCGCGATCAGCAGAACGTCGGGCAGAATATTGGCCCAGGCGCTGTAGTAGCTCTGCATCAGCATGTAGGAGACGCCGTAAATGACGCCGCCGAGCACCGTGCCGAGCGGGTTGCCGAGCGAGCCGATCACGATGACGGCGAAGGCGGTGATGGTCACCTCGGCGCCGATCGCGGGCGTGATGCTGCCGAGCATGAACGGCGCGAACACGCCGGCAACCGCCGCAAGCCCCAGCCCGACGCCGAAGGCTGCCGCGGAGACGCGATGCACGTCGATTCCGGCGGCGACCGCTTCCTCGCGGTTGTCCATGACCGCGCGGGTAAGATACCCGAGCCGCGTGCGATAAAGATAAACGTAGACCAGCAGCACCGCGGCGCCGCTGGCGATGCCGCTGACCACCCAGGAGGCCGGAAAGGTCTGGCCGAAGAGATCGACCGGGCCGCTTTCGACCGGGTGCCCGGCGAACAGGCTTTCGACCGTGGCGATCGCCTGGCCGAGCTGGTTTCCCGGGATCGACCGCTCACTGGTGCCGAAGGCGATGGTGGTGCCGGCTTCGATCACCTGCGAGAGACCGAAGAACAGGATAAACGACAGCATTTCCGGGTCCTTGGCGCGCAGAAGCCGCGGCACCAGCAAGTAGTAGAGCGGCCAGCCGACGATCACGAAGCCGACGAACGCAATGACGACGGCGGGAACCGGGTTGATCGCGAACAGCGTGGACAGCCAGAACGCCAGGAACGCGCCCAGCATCAGAAAATCGCCGTGCGCCAGATTGACGATGCGCATGACGCCGAACACGAGATTGAGCCCAAGCCCGATCAGCGTGAAATAGAGGCCGAACAGAAGTCCGGCCAGCAGGCTGTAGGTGAGCATCGGGCGCTCCGCCGCGTCGGGTATCGGCTGCGGCCGATTATGCCATCGTCAGGGTCGGGGATAGACCGGCTTGGCGTTGGCGAGGTCGTGCGGCCAGACGACTTTGAGATTCAGATTCTCATTGTCGAGGATCAGCTGGCCGATCGGGGTAGCTTCGCCGATCTGCGCGCCGGTCGGATCGAGCTCGAAGGTGCCGTCCAGCGTCTTGAGGTTGCCGGAAAGGGCGAACACCGCTTTGCGCAAATCGAGCTGATCGAGACTGTCGGCCGTCGCCAGCGTCTTTTCCAGCACGAGCGCGGTGGTGTAGCCGGCGACGGAGTTGAACCCGAACTCGACGTGCCCGCCGGAATATTTCTTCTCCCAGGCCTCTTTGAAATCCTTCAGCGGCATGCCGAAGTTGGTTTCGTAGGAAATCTTCGACGCGGTGACGTAGGTGAACAGATAGTTGAGCGCCTTGGCACCGAGATTCTTCTCCAGCAATTCGGTTTCCGCGCCGGGATAGATGCAGAACAGGAACTTGAATTTAATGCCGCTGTCCTGGACGTTGTGCAGGAAGGCGATGTCGTTCGACGGATAGCCAAGGTGAACGACGGCATCGGGATTGGCGGCGCGGATGTTGTTCAGCAGTACCGTGTAGTTCGAGGTTTCGGTCGACACGCCTTCGTCGAACACGAGTTCGACCCCGGAATTCGATTCCTTGAGGAATTTGCGCACCGCGTTGGCTTGGGTGCCGGTGAAGTCGTTGGTGGCGTAGAGCATGGCGACGCGCTTGATGCCGAGGCTCGGGCCGTCATGCGTGAGGAAATCCGCCAGCGGCTTCGGCCAGATGCTCGACACCGGATCGGCCATCAGCGCGATATAGGGATTGTCGGGCGTGAAGAACGTCGCGCCAGTGCCGGTCTGGTCGAACAGGAACATCTTGTGGTCGCGGGCGATCGGCACGGCGACCGACGTGAGCACCGAGCCGGAGTCCGAGATCAGGATATCGACCTTGTCCTGGGTGATCAGCTGATTGTAGAGGGTGGCCGCCGTCGCGGTGTTGCTCTGATCGTCATAGGCGACGAGTTTGAGCGGAATCTTTTTGTTGAAGGCTTTGACGAAGGCGCCGCCGTCGGCGTTGACCTGGTCGATCCACAGCTTGAGGCCGTAGTGGACCGGCAGCGAGATGCTGGCATAGCGGCCGGAGGAGGCGTACAGCGTGCCAAGCTTGATTTCGGCCGGTGCATCAGCCGCTTGCGCCGCGCCTATTGCCACCGACGCCAATAATGCCGCAACCATCGAAAGCCGCATCATGAGTGTTTCTCCCGAAGTTTTTTGACTTTAATCGACAAGGCTTGGCCGCAGGCTAGGCCATTGGACTTTGCCCGGCAATGCGCCGCGACAGCGTGGCCTCGCGGTCGCTCTCAGGGCGCGCCGTCAACGGTGGCACCGCTTCGCAATAAGGCTTCAATCTCTGCCGCCGCGATGCCGGCGTTCTCGAGGATTTCGACGCTGTGCTCGCCCAGGCGCGGCGCATGGCGCCTGACCTGCAATGAGGTTCGTTCCAGCGGCTGGGAATGGCGGTATAGCGGACGCTTCCCTCGGTCGGATGTGTCAGCGTCTGGAAGAAGCCCACTGCCGCGAGATGCGGATCGTCGATCAGGGCATCGAGGTCGTTCATCGGCGCGCAGGGAATGTTGCAACGCTCGAACAGCGCGATCCATTCGGCGGTGGTACGGCCGCGCAGGATGTCGGCGATGATGCCATACACTTCATTGTAATGCTGCGCGCGCTGGGCCTGGTCGGACAGGCGCGGATTGGCGGAAAATTCGTCGAGCCGGCCGATGGCCTCGAAAAACGCCCGCCAATGCTTGTCGGTATAGACGAGCGCGCAGACATAGCCGTCGCTGGTCGCATAGGGGCGGCGGTTCGGGGGTCAACAGCCGCGCGTAACCGGGCTTACCCAGCGGCGGTTCGAATGAACGCCCGCCGAGCTGATCGCCCAGCACCATTTGCGCCATCGTCTCGAACATCGGCAGTTCGACCGATTGGCCTTCGCCGGTGCGGTCGCGAAGAAGCAGCGCGGCGAGAACGACGTGCACCGCATTGATGCCGACCACGCGGTCGGACAACGTCAGCGGCACGTAGCGCGGCTCTCCTCCGCCGGCGAGCGCGGCGGTCGCCGGCAGCGCGCAGATGCCCTAGATGAGATCGTCGTAAGCCGGCTTGCCCGCATACGGACCGGTTTCACCGTAGCCGAACAGACAGACGTAAATCATGCGCGGGTTGACCTTGCGCACGTCCGTATCGCCGAGCTGCAGCCGCCGCATCGCCGCCGGCCGATTGTTGTGCACCAGCACGTCGGCGTTCTCGCACAGGCGCAGCAGTGCCTGGCGCGCCGCTGGCTGTTTCAGATCGAGCACGACGCTGCGCTTGTTGCGGTTCAAATGCAGATAGAGCGCACCCATGCCGGGATTCTTCTGCGCGCCGCCGGTGCGCATAAGATCGCCTTGCGGCGGCTCGACCTTGACGAC
>CAYVPC010000127.1:0-10246 GCA_964453555.1 uncultured Hyphomicrobiales bacterium
TCGAAGGCGCCGAGGATGCGCCGGCCGGGGAAAAGGTCTGATTGGAGCCGCGCCGTCGCGACACGCGCGCTGACCGGCTAAGCCCTGCCGGCACGACCGGTCGCGCGCTGGTCATCGAGCCGGCATTGCGGCGGCAGGTGGCGCGCGCAGTCGCAACTGATCGCGGCCCGGCAGCACGGCTCGATGAAGCGGTCGGCCTCGCCCGCGCCATCGATCTCGAGGTCGAACACTCAGGCATTGTAATGCTTTCCGCCGTGCGGCCGGCGACCTATCTCGGCAAGGGCAAGGTCGAGGAGATCGCCGGCATCGTCAAAACGCACGAAGCCGGCCTCGTCGTCATGGACTGCGCGCTCTCGCCGGTGCAGCAGCGTAATCTGGAAAAAGAATGGAGCGCCAAGGTGCTCGACCGCACCGGCCTGATCCTGGAGATTTTCGGCCGGCGCGCGCGCACGCGCGAGGGCGCCTTGCAGGTCGAGCACGCGCATCTGACTTACCAGAAAGGGCGGCTGGTGCGGTCCTGGACCCATCTTGAGCGTCAGCGCGGCGGCTTCGGCTTTCTCGGTGGTCCGGGCGAAACCCAGCTTGAAGCCGACCGGCGCCTGATCGAGGAGCGGCTCGCCAAGATCGAAGGCGAGCTCGTCAAGGTCAAGCGCACGCGCGAGCTGCATCGCGAGAGCCGCCGCCGCGTGCCTTGTCCGATCGTGGCGCTGGTCGGCTACACCAATGCCGGCAAGTCGACCTTATTCAACCGCATGACAGCCGCGCGCGTTTTGTCCGCCGACATGCTGTTCTCGACGCTCGATCCGACATTGCGCGCCGTCGACCTGCCGCACGGTGCGCGGGTGATCGCCTCCGACACGGTCGGTTTTATCTCGGATTTGCCGACCATGCTGATCGCTGCTTTCCGCGCCACGCTGGAGGAAGTGATCGAAGCAGACGTGATCCTGCACGTGCGCGACGTCTCGCACGAAGACGCCGAGGCGCAGCTGGCCGACGTGGAAAATATTCTGCGTCAGCTTGGTATCGATCCGCATGACGTCAACGACCGTCACACCATGATCGAGGTGTGGAACAAGATCGACCGGCTCGACGCCCAGGCGCGCGTACGGCTGCAAAACCTTGCCGACCGCCGGCCGGCGGAGGCGCGGCCGGTGCTGGTTTCGGCGATTACGGGGCAGGGGCTCGATACGCTCTTAGCGACGATCGAAGCGCGGCTGGCCGTGGGCCGCGCGTTGATCGAGCTCGTGCTCGATGGGGCCGACGGCGCCGGCGTGAGCTGGCTGCACCGTCACACCGACGTCATCAGCAAAATTGTGGACGAGGAAACCGGCCGCGTCGCCATGACGGTGCGGACCGATCCGGCGCGTGCGAACGAGGTACGGGAGCGGTTTGCCCACTAAGGAGTGGCTACTCCACCGCCTTCGCCTCGTTCCACAGCGCGTCCATTTCGTCCAGCGTCGACTCTCGCGGCGCCTTTCCGCGCGCCGCCAGCGCCTGTTCGATCGCCGCAAAGCGGCGCTCGAATTTCGCATTGGTCTGCCGCAGCAAGGTTTCCGGGTCGGCATGCAGATGCCGCGCGAGATTGACGGCGGCAAACAGGAGATCGCCGATCTCGGTCGCCGCGTGCGCGGCGTCGCCGTCGAGCGCGTCCTCGATCTCGCCGATCTCTTCGCGAATTTTGCGCAACACCGCGCGCGGATCGTTCCAGTCGAAGCCGACGCGGCTCGCTTTGGCTTGCAATTTCAGCGCGCGGGTCAATGCGGGCAGGGCGACCGGAACGCCGGCGAGCGCGCCCCGCGCCGCCGGCCGGCCGCTAGCGGCTTTCTCCTGTTGCTCCAGCGCCTTGATCTCGTCCCATAGTCCTTTCACGGCTTCCGGGTTGTGCGCGCGCCTGTCGCCGAACACGTGCGGATGCCGGCGGATGAGTTTTGTCGTGATCGCCTCGACCACATCGCCGAAATCGAAGGCGTCCTGTTCCTGCGCCATGCGGGCATGGAACACGACCTGGAGCAGCAGATCGCCGAGCTCGTCTTCGAGATCGGCGAGATCGCCGCGCGCGATGGCGTCGGCGACCTCGTAGGCCTCCTCCAGGGTGTACGGCGCGATAGTCGCGAAATCCTGCTGGAGATCCCACGGACAGCCGGTGTTCGGCGTCCGCAGCGCGGCCATAATCTCGATGAGCCGGCCGATATCGCGGGAGGGGTCATGCGGGGCTTCCTGATCGTTAAATTAGCCAGCGGCGCCAGCGCGTTATGTCGCCGGGCTCATCTGCTTCCTTACAAGGCCATTCGCATAAGACATATTATGGAACATGACGCGGCGACGTTACACTTGACAGCCCCAGACCAAAGGTATAGGCTTGAGTCCATAGGAGATTTCCGATGGCTCGCCCCGTATTGTCCGCTCCCCATTTCCACAATGAAGAAGCCGCCTTTGCCTATGTCGAGGCCCACCTTTGGCCGGAAGGCCCGACGTGCCCGCATTGCGGGAATTGCGACGGCGAGCGCATCGGACGCCTGACGGGCAAGAGCAGCCGTCCGGGCCTGCGGAAATGCTACGCCTGCCGCAAGACGTTCACGGTGCGGATCGGCTCGATATTCGAGGACAGCCACTTTCCGCTTCGGCTTTGGCTGCAAGCGATCCAACTCATTTGCGGCAGCAAGAAAGGCATCAGCACGCGCCAGATTCAGCGGACGTTCGATTGCAGCATGAAAACCGCTTGGTTCCTCATGCACCGTATCCGCGAAATGATGGCCCCGGCTGCGAACGCTGGCCCGCTTGGCGGCGAAGGCAAGACGATTGAGGCTGACGAAACGGAAATGGGCAAGTCGCGCCGTACCCGCCGTCCGAAAGGCTTCAAGCGCAGCACGCACAACGTCAAGGTTCTCAGCCTCGTTGAACGTGGCGGCGATATCCGCTCGGTCATGATGGACCATCGCCACGTCGGCGCGCGGCTGCGGACGATGGCGGACAAGAAAAGCCGCTTGTGACCGACATGGGCCAGCCGTTCAAATTCCAAGGCTTCGCCGCTCATGAAACCGTCGATCATTCCAAGTTCGAGTGGGCGCGCGGCGACGTTCACACGAACACGCTGGAAGGATTTTTCAGCGTGTTCAAGCGCGGCATCGTGGGCGTGTATCAGCATATCGACGCCAAGCACTTTGATCGCTACTTGGCCGAATTTGATTTCCGGCAGAACACGCGCGAGAAACTTGGAATTGACGACGTTCGCCGCGCGTCGCTGGCGCTTAAGGGCGCGCGTGGGAAGCGGCTCACTTACGAAACAACTCACGCGGAAGCCTAAACCAGCGCCGCCGTTCCAATTGCGGTTGCCTTTCAAAAAATGATCGCTATATCGTCGGGCCATGGGACGGAAGCCAAACCCAAAGCCCGACGATCCGGCGCAATCCAAGCGGTTCATCGATGCTGCGAAGGAAGCCGAGGCGGACGACGAAAAGACGCTAGAACGCGCGCTTGAAAAGATCGTGCCACCGAACCGCAAGAAATAGGCGGTCATTCTTCGGCTCCGTAGTGCAGGATTTCAAAGGCACGCTCCTCTGACACTCCCTGTTCTTTTAGGGCCGTAAAAAAGCCCTTGGTTGTTTCTGCAATACGCTCCGAGTCAATGTGAACAGCGCGATGCGGATGCTCCAAAAGAAGGTCGCAATCCTTCCGGCGCGGCCGCCCTTCGGTTTGGTGGCGCTTGTCGGTGTACCATTGCCATGCGAGTAAATCCGCGGCCTGTACGGCTGGGGTTTGCTCTTTCAGCACAAAAGCATGGCCTGAATAGCGGTAGTCGTCTCTTATGCGTCCGGGCCGGAACATTTCTCTGATGACCCGATCAGTTTCGGATCGGCTGCCGTGTCCGGCCTCAAAGAAATAAGCCATTTTGTCTATGCGAGCCGTTTTGTCGGCTTCTTCGATGAACACGCCTATACCGCCGATGAGAACGTGAGCGCAGAAAGTGTATGGGCCTCCGATCAATCGGTGCTTTGGCATCTGCTTCGTAAATTCATCGCTATTGACCGTTACAGCTAATCCGCAAGCCGTATAGCGTTTGATGATGCCGATCATCATCACCTCTATTTCAAGGCGATGCTGTTTGGTCATTCCCTTAAATGGGCCGTTGCCATGAGCGCAATCGCTCATGCGGAAATAGGGTATCTTGTGTTCAGTTAAAACCGCGCGCCAGGCATCGGTTAATTTGATCGCAGCGTTCTTTTCGATGATGTAGCCCGCAACGCAAAGAAGCGCCGAGTCGTCGTGCGAGCCGCTTTCGTCGAAATAAGATTCAACCTCAACCACGACGTATCCACCGTCCGGCAACAGCACGTCGAGAAACCGCACAAATGGGGCGCTCACGACTCACCCCCTAAGCTACACCTAGCGTCTGGGGTCGCCAAGTGTAACGTCGCCCATGACGCGATAGACCTTATAAAATGCTGGTTTCCGCGATGCTGATCGTCATCCCGTCGTAAGCCGGCTCGACATGGGGCGGCAGCTCTTTGCGCAACTTCGCATAATCGAGATCGGCATGCAGGTTGGTCAGGATCGCCCGCCTCGGCTTGAGCCGTTCGATCCAGAACAGCGCGTCGGACAGCGAGAAATGGCTCGGATGCGGCCGGTAGCGCAGTGCGTCCACGACCCAGACGTCGAGGCCGTTGAGCGCGGCGATACTCTCCGGCGGCAGGCCGCTCAAGTCGCAGCTATAGGCGAACGCGCCGAAGCGGAAGCCGAGCGAAGCGATATCGCCGTGCTGCTGCGGGATCGGCAGCGCCTCGATCGCGCCGCCCTGCCCGGTAATGGTGACCGGGCTGCCGGCGGTCAGCCGGTGGGCCTTGAGGATCGGCGGATATTCGCTGCCGGGCGGCGACTTGAAGCAATAGCTGAAGCGCGCCTGCATCACTGCCGCCGTCTCGTCGTCGAGGTACACGTCGATCATTTGCCGCTGCCTGAGGAACAGCGCACGCAGGTCGTCGATGCCGTGGGTGTGGTCGGCGTGCTCGTGGCTGTAGAAGACCGCGTTGAGCCAATCCACCCCGGCGTCGAGAAGCTGCTCGCGCAGATCGGGCGGGGTGTCGATCAGCACCCGGGTGACGCCGCCGGTAGTTTGGTTTTCTTGCCGCCGCTCCACCAACAGCGAAGTGCGGCGGCGGCGGTTTTTCGGGTCGGCCGGATCGCAATCGCCCCAGCCGAGCGCCGGCCGCGGCACGCCGCCGGAGGAGCCGCAGCCGAGAATGGTGAATTTGAGCGTCACGCCGCCGGACTGTTAACTTTTGGCGGAAGCGCAAACGCATCCGCGCTGGCCGGCCGCGGCACTTTGCCGAACAGCCGGAAGAAATTATCGGTGGTGGTGCGCGCAATGTCGTCGAACGAGACGCCGCGTGTCTGCGCCAGCATCTTCGCGGTCTCCACAACATAAGCCGGCTCGTTGCGCTTGCCGCGAAAGGGCGTCGGGGCGAGATAGGGCGCATCGGTCTCGACAAGGATGCGGTCGGCGGGCAGCGCGGCAGCAATGGCGCGCAGCCCGTCTGAGGTCTTGAACGTCAAAATGCCGGTGAAGGAGATGAACAAGCCGAGCGCGACGGCGCGGCGGGCGAGATCGGGACCGCCGGTGAAGCAATGCAGCACGGCCGGGAAGGCGCCCTGCCCGGTTTCTTCTTCCAGGATCCGCGCGGTGTCGTCATCGGCCTCGCGCGAATGGATGACCAGCGGCAGCCCGGTTTCGCGTGACGCGCGGATATGGGCGCGAAAGCCCTGCTCCTGCGCGACGCGCGGCGAGCGGTCGTAGTGGTAATCGAGCCCAGCTTCGCCGAGCGCCACCACTTTCGGATGGCGCGCGCGGGCGACGAGATCGGCGGCGGTGACGTCCAGTTCCTCGTGCGCGTAATGCGGATGCGTGCCGACCGAACAATAAACTTCGGCAAAGCGCTCGGCGATGGCGAGCACCTGCGCGTGGCGCGCAACCCGGGTCGAGATCGTGACCAGCCGCGCGATGCCTGTGGCCCGCGCGCGGGCGACCACGGCGTCGAGTTCATCGGCGAAATCAGGAAAGTCGAGATGGCAGTGGCTGTCGATCAGCATTTTTATGCCTCGTCATTGCGCGCGAAGCGAAGCAATCCAGCTCTGGAGGAGGTCTGGATTGCTTCGTCGCTACGCTCCTCGCAATGTCAGCTCATAGTCATCACTATTGCGCGGCGGCGGTGGCCGGCTCGACATAGCGCGGAAACACCGGCGCCGGCGCGGGAAGGATCGTGTCCGCCACAATGCGGTGCTTGCCGCCGAGGAACGAAAAATCCCGCTCGGTCGCCGGCACACCGAGCAGATCGAGCAGCTTTGCCGCCGACGCCGGCGTGAACGGCTGCGCCAAAATAGCGATCTGCCGCAGCACCTCCGCCGTGACGTAAAGCACCGTGCCCTGCCGCGCCGGATCGGTCTTGGCCAGCGCCCACGGCGCTTCGCCGGCGAAGTAGCGATTGGCGTCGGCGACCACCGCCCACACAGCGTTGAGCACCTGGTGCAGTTGCTGGGTGGTCATGGCCGCGCGCGCCTTGCCGATCATGGCATCGGCGGCGGCCAGAATGGTCTGGTCGTTGGCGGAGAACGCCCCCGGCTTGGGCAGCGCGCCGCCGAATTGCCGCGCCACCATGGTGAGCGAGCGCTGCGCCAGATTGCCGAGATCGTTGGCGAGGTCGGCGTTGATGCGGTTGACGATCGCTTCGTGGCTGTAATTGCCGTCCTGGCCGAACGGCACCTCGCGCAGGAAAAAATAGCGCAGCGGATCGGCGCCGTAGGCTTTGACCAGATCGAACGGGTCGATGACGTTGCCGACCGACTTCGACATTTTCTCACCGCGGTTGAACAAAAAGCCGTGCGAGAAAATGCGCTTCGGCACGGCGATGCCGGCCGACATCAGAAAGGCCGGCCAATAGACCGCGTGGAAACGCACGATGTCCTTGCCGATCACGTGCAGATCGGCCGGCCAGAATTTCTTGAATTTTTCGCTGTCGGTGTCGGGATAGCCCACGGCGGTGATGTAATTGGTCAGCGCATCGACCCAGACATACATCACGTGTTTCGGATCGCCCGGCACCGGGACGCCCCAATCGAAGGTCGTGCGCGACACCGACAGATCCTGCAAGCCGCCGCGGACGAAACTTGCGACTTCGTTCATGCGCTCTTTCGGCAGCACGTAATCCGGATCGCTTTGGTAGAGCGCGAGCAGCTTGTCGGCGTAGGCCGACAGCCGAAAGAAGTAGCTTTCCTCCTCGACCCAGTCGACCGGCGTGCCGTTGGGCCCGAGCCGCTGGCCCTTGTCGTCGAGCTTGGTTTCGCTCTCGTCGTAGTAAGCCTCGTCGCGCACCGAATACCAGCCGGAATATTTGTCGAGATAGATGTCGCCGTTTGCCTGCATGCGCTCCCAGATCGCTTCCGAGGCGCGATAGTGGCGCGGCTCGGTGGTGCGGATAAAATCGTCGTTCGAGCAATTGAGCAGTTTTACCATCGCCTGGAAGCGCGGCACGTTGCGCTCGACCAATTGCCGCGGCGTCATGTTCTCCTTGGCCGCCGTCTGCAGCATCTTGCTACCGTGCTCGTCCGTGCCGGTGAGAAAGAACACGTCATAGCCTTCGAGCCGCCGGAAGCGGGCGATCGCGTCGGTGGCGATCGCTTCGTAAGCGTGGCCGATATGCGGCGCACCGTTCGGGTAAGCGATTGCGGTCGTGATGTAATAAGGCTTGCCGGGCATGGGGGGTGGTATCAACCGCGCGTGGCCTCGGCAAGCAAGCCAAAAACGCTGAACACCAGCGGCTTGCGCTCCAGATTGTATTCCGCGGCGTCGCGCGCCGCCTGGTTGATGCGCTCGAACGCTTCCGCCAGCCGCGCCATCCGGCCAAGCTCGCCGGTGTTGCGGGCAAGCCGCCGCGCCAGCCAATCGTTGACGGTGTCGATAAAAGCGGCAAGCCGCAGCGGATCGACGCCGGCCAGCGCCTCGCCGATCGCATGCAGCCCGCTGGCATCGAGCGCCGGCAAGCGGTCGAGTTCGTCGAGCGCGCGCTGGCGTAGTTCCAATGCGTCTTCATCGAGAAGCGCCAAAGCGCGCGCGACGCTGCCGCCGGCTGCGGCGGCAGCGGCCGCGACCTGCGGATCGTCCGCCGGCAATTGCATGGCGGCGGCGAGCGCGGCCGCAACGTCGGTTGGCGCCAGCGGCCGCAACGTCGTGACCGAGCAGCGCGAGCGCAGGGTCGGCAGCACGCGCGCCGCAGAATGGCAGACGAGAAACAGCATCGCCCGTTTCGGCGGCTCTTCCAGCACCTTCAGAAGCGCATTAGCGCCGAAGCGGTTGAGCTCGTCAACCGCGTCGACAATGGCGATGCGCCAGCCGCCCTCTCCTGCCGTCGAACCGAAGAACGGTATGGTGCGGCGCACATCCTCGACCGCGATCTGCTGGCGCAGCACGCCCTTTTCGTTGTCCGTGCGCTCGAGGATCAGGAGATCGCCATGCGCCTGCGCGGCGATGCGGCGCGCGACCGGATGCTGCGGATCGACGGCAAGCGAGGCCGCCCCGGCAACTTCCGGCGCCGCCGGGTCGGGATGGGCCAGCACGAAACGCGCCATGCGATAGGCGAGCGTCGCTTTGCCGATGCCTTTCTGCCCGATGAGCAGGAAAGCGTGGGGAATGC
Organism: uncultured Hyphomicrobiales bacterium; assembly: GCA_964453555.1. Taxonomy (GTDB): domain Bacteria; phylum Pseudomonadota; class Alphaproteobacteria; order Rhizobiales; family Xanthobacteraceae; genus BOG-931. The sequence goes on from CAYVPC010000127.1 coordinate 8,682, forward strand.
GGCCGCTGCGGTAGGCCGCCAGCAAGGCGGCCTCGGCGTCGCCGTGGCCGAATAGCACGTAGGTCAGGCGCGGTGGCGGCGCGTCCTCAGGCTCGATATCGTTCATGAAGCCACGTCTTCCAGATTAGCGGGCGCGTCCGGTGCCGGGGGATCGAGCCGTTCGCTCACCGCCTGCCAGATGTGCTTGGCAACCACCTTCTTCGGGACGCTCGCATCGATGACGACAAAACGCTTCGGCTCAGTCGCGGCGAGCGCGCGATAGGCCTTGCGCAGCTTCTGGTGAAAGTCGAATTCCTCGGCTTCGAAGCGATCGGCGGTTTTCTTGCCGCGGCGTCCGGCCGCGCGCTTTAGCCCGATGGCAACCGGCACGTCGAGCACGAAGGTCAGATCGGGCGCTAGATCGCCTACCGACACCCGTTCGAGCGCCTTGATGAAGCGGCCGTCGACCTCGCCGAGCACGCCCTGATAGACGCGCGTGGAATCGATGAAACGATCGCAAATGACCCATTTACCGCCATCGAGCGCCGGCAGGATGGTGCAGCGGATGTGGTCGTCGCGCGCGGCGGCAAACAACATCGCCTCCGCCTCCGGGCCAAACGGTTTGGCCGCGCCGGACAGAAGGACGTGGCGGATGACTTCTGCACCGGGCGAACCGCCAGGCTCGCGGGTGAGCGCCACGCCGAGCCCGAGCGACTCCAGATGCCGCGCCAGCGCCGCAGCCTGCGTCGACTTGCCGGTGCCCTCGCCGCCCTCAAAGGTAATGAATTTGCCGCGCATTCGAGTTCCCGGTCCGGCCGTCACGATAGCTCACGAACTTGCGCAATATCAACGCCTTATGGCGTTATCTTCGTATTCCGTACAAAGCGCTTTGCTGAAGGGAATATAGGCGCGGTTCGGACCGCACGCACCGGCCCCGCCCTACGCCACTGACGGCCCATCATAGCTTGTTCACGCCGGCGCGAAACAGACCGATCATCAATTCCGTCGCCGCGTCCATGGCGCGGCGCGACATGCTGCCCGGCCCGACGTCCTCGGCGGCGGTGAGCGGAACTTCCAGCGCGAGATTGTCGCCGCGCCAAACCTTGAGCTTGCCGATGCTCTGGCCCCTGGTCACCGGCGCCGGCACCGGGCCGGTATAGACGATGCGCGCCAGCAAACGCTCGCTGCCGTTCTTCGGCACCATGACGCGGACGGTGCCGGGCCCGACCAGCGGCACATAGCGGGCCTCGCCGCCGAACACGCTGGCCTGGCCAACGGTCTGGCCTTCCGCAAACAGGATGCGCGACTCAAAGTTGTGAAAGCCCCAGTCGAGCATCTTACGCGCCTCGTCGCCGCGCTCCTTGTCGGATTTCGCGCCCATGACCACGACGATCAGGCGCAGATTGTCCTGAACCGACGAGCCGACGAGATTAAAGCCCGCTTCCGACGTTTCGCCGGTCTTGAGTCCGTCGGCGCCGATACCCATGGCGAGCAGCGGATTGCGGTTCTGCTGGCGGATGTTGTTCCAGGCGAATTCGCGCTCGGCGAAATACGGATAGAAGTCGGGATAGGTCTGCATGATGTGA
>CAYVPC010000128.1:0-10192 GCA_964453555.1 uncultured Hyphomicrobiales bacterium
CGCAAGGCGGTGACCGACCGTCTGGTCGATGCCGGGCTCGCCTATGAAGGCGCGAAGGCGTTCGTGACGCCGCGGCGGCTGGCGCTCGCGGTGCAGGGCGTGCCGGCCCGCCAGCCGGACATCCGCGAGGAGAAAAAGGGCCCGCGCGTTGGCGCGCCCGACAATGCCATCGCCGGATTTTTGAAAGCCGCCGGACTCAAATCCATCGGCGAAGCGAAGGTGCAGGCCGACAAGAAGGGCGACTTTTACGTTGCGACCATCGAAAAACCGGGCCGCCCCGCCATCGACGTGATTGCAGAAATCCTTCCTGAAGTAATCAGGAATTTCCCTTGGCCGAAATCGATGCACTGGGGAGAGCCGCACCAAACTAAATTGCTCTCGCGGGGCGGCGAACAGTTGATTGCACAGTCCGGTGAGTCTCTTGTCGCGACAAGTTGGCTTAAGTGGGTGCGGCCGCTCCATTCCATCGTGGCGACGTTCGGCCCGGAGACCGAGGAGCCGGACATCGTGCGCTTTTCCGTCGACGGCATCGCCGCCGGCAACGAGACGCGCGGCCACCGCTTTCTGTCGCCCAAGGCGTTCGCGGTGAGAAGGCTCGCCGACTATGCGCAAAAGCTCGACAAGGCCAAGGTGGTGCTGGATGCGCAGCGCCGCCGCGACATTATTCTCACCGAGGCGAAGCAGCTTGCCTTCGCGCAGGGGCTTGAGCTGATCGAAGACGACGGGCTCCTTGCCGAAGTCGCCGGGCTGGTCGAATGGCCGGTGGTGCTGGTGGGTGCCTTCGACGAACAATTCCTGCGCCTACCGGAAGAGGTGATCCGCGCCACCATCCGCAACAACCAGAAATGCTTCGTGTTGCGCGACGCCGCGCACGCCAGGCTGGTCAACAAGTTCATCCTTGTTTCGAACATCGAGGCCGAAGACGGCGGCAAGGCGATCGTCGCCGGCAACGAGCGCGTGATCCGCGCGCGGCTGTCGGATGCGAAGTTCTTTTACGAGACCGATTTGAAGACCCGGCTGGAAGACCGGCTGCCGAAATTCAAGGACATTGTGTTTCACGAAAAGCTTGGGTCGCAGTGGGACCGCATCGAGCGCATCGAGCGGCTCGCCGCCGAGCTGGCGCCGCTGGTCGGTGCGGATGTTACCAAGGCCAAGCGTGCCGCGCGTTTGTGCAAGGCGGACTTGCTCACCGAAGTCGTCGGCGAATTCCCCGAACTGCAAGGTTTGATGGGCAAATACTACGCCGAGGAACAAAGCGAGGACGAAGCGGTCGCACACGCCTGCGAGGATCACTACAAGCCGAAAGGGCCGGACGATCTGGTGCCGAGCGATCCGGTTTCAATCGCGGTCGCGTTGGCTGACAAGATCGACACGCTGGTGGGCTTTTGGTTTGGACAGGAAAAGCCTACGGGTTCAAAAGATCCCTTTGCTCTGCGTCGCGCTGCCTTGGGAGTCATCCGACTTATTCTGTCGAACAATTTGCGTCTGCCGCTTTCGCCAGTTTTGGAATTTAGTTGGTACGAACATGCCCATCGTGGGACGGGCGTTACGGCTTATTTAAAAGAAGTGCTGACTCCCGACTTGCTGGCGTTCTTCGCCGATCGCTTAAAGGTCCAACTGCGCGATCAAGGCGCGAGGCACGATCTGGTCGATGCCGTGTTTGCACTGGAAGGCCAGGATGATCTCCTGCTCATTGTGCGCCGCGTCGAGGCGTTGGGAAAATTACTCGACACCGAGGACGGCAAGAATTTGCTCGCTGGCTATAAGCGCGCGACCAATATAGTCCGCATCGAAGAGAAGAAGGACAACCGGCAGTACACCGGCGATCCTGACGCCGCCCTTTACAGGCTGGACGAGGAAAAGGCGCTGGCCAAGACCGTCGATTTGGCCAGAGCCGAGGCGACGCGCGCCGTCGAGAACGAAGACTTCGAAGGCACTATGCGGGCGGTGGCGAAGCTCCGGCCCCATGTCGACGCCTTCTTCGACAAGGTGACGGTCAATGTCGACGACAAGCCATTGCGCGAGAACCGGCTCAAACTGCTCTACGAAATCCGCGCCGCCACCCGCGCGGTCGCCGATTTTTCCAAGATTGAGGGATAAGCACTTTTGTCATTCCGCGTCCCTCGCTGCGCGCGGTCCCGGAATGACATCCCGAATTTCTGCAAATCTGCTAGAACCGAACGCGCCGTAGAGCGTTGTTATTCTGCCGGGCTTTGCCGGTTTCACTTACCGAACCATTAGCCCCGTTCGTCTCCCTTAAATCCGAGGAAAAATCATGGTCATCACCACCGCTCATATCGCGCCGCTCGTCGCCATTATCGCCGGCGTCCTCATTCTGCTGATCCCGCGATTGCTGAACTACATCGTCGCCATCTACCTCATCGTCGTCGGGCTCCTGGAGCTCAATGTCATCCATCACTGGTTCACGTGGCACTAAGTATTCGGCATTGAGTATTTGGCGTTGAGCTTTTGGCAGTGAGCTTTCGCCGCTGACGACGCCGGCGTTGCAATCGGGGCCGGCATCTGCGTTAAGGATGCGCGCAAGTTCACGCGAACGAGAGGCCATGGCGAAATCGCACTCCAAAATCTCCCGTCAGCCGGTGAAGAAATCGAAACGCCCCGCGCCGCGCGTGGCTAGGTGGGTGTACGCGTTCGGCGGCGGCAAGGCCGCCGGCCGTGCCGGCATGCGCATTCTCCTCGGTGGCAAAGGCGCAGGGCTTGCGGAAATGGCGCAGCTCGGCCTGCCCGTGCCCCCCGGTTTCACCATCACTACCGAGGTGTGCACCCACTTCTACGCCAACGGCAAAAACTACCCGAAGGATTTGCGCCCGCAGGTCGAGGCAGCGCTCGCCGATGTTGGCCGTATTACCGGCAAGAAATTCGGCGACGCGGAAAATCCGCTACTTGTCTCGGTGCGATCGGGCGGGCGTGCGTCCATGCCGGGCATGATGGACACCGTGCTCAATCTCGGACTGAACGACGTGACCGTCGCGGCGCTGGCGGAAAAATCCGGCGATCGGCGCTTTGCCTTCGACAGCTACCGGCGTTTCATCACCATGTATTCCGATGTGGTGCTCGGCCTCGCGCATCATCACTTCGAAGAAATTCTCGACGAGCACAAGGAGCGCAGCGGTTATACGCTCGACACCGATCTCGAAGCCGGCGACTGGGAAGAGCTTGTCGGGCAATTCAAGCAGCGGGTCGAGGCCGAAAGCGGCAAGCCGTTTCCGCAGGACCCGCACGAGCAATTGTGGGGCGCGATCGGTGCGGTGTTCGGCTCATGGATGAACCAGCGCGCCATCACTTATCGCCGCCTGCACGGCATTCCGGAAAGCTGGGGCACCGCGGTCAACGTGCAGGCCATGGTGTTCGGCAATATGGGTGAGACGTCGGCGACCGGCGTCGCGTTCACGCGCAATCCCTCGACCGGCGAGAAGAAGCTCTACGGCGAGTTTCTCATCAATGCCCAGGGCGAAGACGTGGTCGCCGGCATCCGCACGCCGCAGGAGATCACCGAGCAGGCGCGCAAGGAAGCCGGCTCCGACAAGCCGTCGATGGAAGCGGCTTTGCCGGTGGCTTTCGCCGAGCTCAAGCGCATTCATGCCGCGCTCGAAAAACATTATCGCGACATGCAGGACCTGGAATTCACGGTCGAGCAGGGCAAGCTGTGGATGCTGCAGACGCGCAACGGCAAGCGCACCGCCAAGGCCGCGCTGCGCATCGCGGTCGAGCTGGCGAAGGAAAAATTGATCAGCCGCGAAGAGGCGGTGATGCGCATCGATCCGGCCTCGCTCGATCAACTCCTGCATCCGACCATCGATCCCGATGCCGAGCGCAAAGTGATCGCGAGCGGCCTGCCGGCTTCGCCCGGCGCCGCCTGTGGCGAAATCGTGTTCTCGTCCGAAGAAGCGGAATTGCTGAAAAGCCAGGGCCACAAGGTGATCTTGGTCCGCGTCGAGACTTCTCCCGAGGACATACATGGCATGCACGCCGCCGAGGGAATTTTGACCACGCGCGGCGGCATGACCTCGCACGCGGCGGTGGTCGCGCGCGGCATGGGCAAGCCCTGCGTTACCGGCGCCAGCGTGCTACGGGTCGATTATCGCGCGCAGACCGTGACTGCCGGCGGCACCACGATGAAGAAAGGCGACACGCTCACCATCGACGGCTCGACCGGGCAGGTGCTGGCGGGAAAAGTGCGGATGCGCGAGCCTGGGCTCGCCGGCGAGTTCGGCACCCTGATGAAGTGGGCCGACGCAGCGCGCAAGCTGAAGGTGCGCGCCAACGCCGATACGCCGGCCGACGCGCGCGCCGCCGTCAAGTTCGGCGCCGAGGGCATCGGGCTGTGCCGCACGGAGCACATGTTCTTCGAAGAGGACCGCATCCGCGCGGTGCGCGAAATGATCCTGGCCGAGGACGAGACGGCGCGCCGCGCCGCGCTCGCCAAGCTCCTGCCGATGCAGCGCGCCGACTTCGTCGAGCTGTTCAAGATCATGGGCTCTCTGCCGGTGACCATCCGGCTCCTTGACCCGCCGCTGCATGAATTCCTGCCGCACACCGAGGAGGAGATCGCCGCGGTGGCGCAGGCGATGGGCGCGGATCCGAAAAAGCTCGCGGATCGTGCCAGGGAACTGCACGAGTTCAATCCGATGCTCGGCTTCCGCGGTTGCCGCCTCGCCATCGCCTATCCGGAAATCGCCGAAATGCAGGCGCGCGCGATCTTCGAAGCGGCGGTCGAGGCCGGTCGCGCGACCAAAAAGCAGGTCGTTCCGGAGATCATGGTGCCGCTGATCGCCAGCAAGGCCGAGCTCGACCTGGTCAAAGAGCGCATCGACGCCATGGCGAAGACCGTCGCCGCCGAGACGAAAGCTCCGGTCAGATATCAGGTCGGCACCATGATCGAACTGCCGCGCGCGGCGCTGATGGCGGGCGAGATCGCCGCGACCGCGGAGTTCTTCTCCTTCGGCACCAACGACCTGACGCAGACCGCCTTCGGCATCAGCCGCGACGATGCGGCGAGCTTCCTCGGCATCTATACGTCGAAGGGCATCCTTCCCGCCGATCCGTTCGTATCGATCGACCGCGAGGGCGTCGGCGAACTGGTGCGCATCGCCGCCGAGCGCGGCCGCAAGGTGCGTCCGAACATCAAGCTTGGGATTTGCGGCGAGCATGGCGGCGATCCGGCCTCGGTCGCGTTCTGCCAGGAGGTCGCGCTCGACTATGTCTCCTGCTCGCCGTTCCGCGTGCCGATCGCGCGGCTCGCCGCCGCGCAGGCCGCCTTGGGCAAGGCGGTGAACTCGACGGCGTGAAAGTTACGCCGCCACGCTGGTCACAAAATCCTCGACGCGCCGGCGCAGTTCGGCGACGGCGGCTTCCACCGACTGCGAAGTATCGAGCACGACCTCGGCCGACATGTGCGTTTGGGTTGCGGCACCGGCCACGTCGCTTAAGACTTCGGCCATGCTCTGCGTCGCATGCGCTGCGTTCGTCACATTGCGTGAAATGTTGCTGGTGGCGGCACTCTGCTGCTCGATCGAAGCCGCCACCCCGGAAGAATAATGCTGAATTTCATGCATGCGCTCGCCGATGCGGCGGATCGACTCGACGGCGCTGGCGGTTGCGCCCTGCACGGCAAGAATTTGCCCGACGATGGCTTCCGTCGCCTTGGCGGTTTGCACGGCGAGCGATTTGACTTCCGACGCGACGACGGCGAAGCCGCGGCCCGCATCGCCGGCCCGCGCCGCTTCGATAGTAGCGTTTGGCGCAAGCAAATTGGTCTGCTCGGCGATAGTCTGGATGAGCTTGACGATGTCGCCGATCTTCTGCGCCGACTGGGCGAGTGTCGTCATTTCGCCGTTGGTGGATTGAGCCTCGCCGACCGCGAGCCCGACGACATTGTTGGTTTGGGTGATCTGGCGGGCGATCTCGGCAATTGAATTCGACAATTCATGGGTCGCGGCAGCCGCAGTCCTGACCCCTACCGATGCTTCGTTCGATGCCTCGACCGCGCTGGCGGCGCATTTTGAGGAGTGATTTGACGCGGCCGACAGCGTGGTGGCCGTCGATTTCATCGCCGTCGCGCTGTCGGCGAAGGTCCGCAGCAGCGTTTCCATCTCGGTGCGGAATGAGGCGATGATTCCGTCGATGACGCGGCGGCGCTTCTGCTGATTGGCCATGTCGTCGCGCTCATGCTGCAACTTGCGCTGCTCGGTGACGTCCTCATGGGTCGAAACCCAGCCGCCGTCCGGCATCGGCTCGTTGATGGCGTGCACCTTGCGGCCGTCGCTTGCTTCGACCATCCATTTCGAGGTTTTCCCGGCGGCGACATTTTCCAGGATTTCCTTGCAATACTTCTCTGGATCGAGGGTCAGGAGCCCGGTCTCCTTCCGGTGCTCCATCAGTGTGCGCAGCGTGCAGCCTCGCTTCACAATGTCCGGCGACAGTTTGTACATGCGCAAGTATTGCCGATTGCAGACAACGATGCGTCCGGCCGCGTTGAACATGCACAAGCCCTGCGACATGTGATTGAGCGCGCCGGTGAGATGCCGGATTTTCACGCGCATGCGGCGGACGGCAATGGCGACGGCCAACAGGATCAGCAATGCGGCAAGAAGGCCGGCGGAATGCCAGTCCATTATGGATGGAGCGAGCGCGTCGGACATGGCGAGCGTGGTCCGGAACCGTGGCGAGTATTGGACGGCCCGCATTGCCTTTTGGTTAACAAAAGAGCAACAAATCGTTCGGCCGCGGGGCCCTAAAACCACTAGGCGGCCGAGGATCCGCGCGTTTTTTGCGCATCGGGTTGCGCCGCCGGCGATGGCCTGGCGCGTTTATCCGATTAACGCGTCCGCAACGTTAACCCGACAATATTTGAACCTGTCGCATTCGCGCCACTACGGCGGCGTTTGTTTAACGACGGGAAGCGTCGCTTTTTTTCAGCGGTCGCGTGAGGGTGATGATAGCGTTGCGTGTGCGGCCGCTGGCCGCGTTCTCGGGTCCGTTCTGGTTCGGCGCGTTCTGCGTGGCATTCGCGCCGACCGCAACCGGCTTCCAGGATCTGTCCGCGTTTCTCGCGCATCAGCCCGGTGTGCCGGAACGCGCGCGCGAACATCTCATCGCTTCGCCGTTCGGCACTATTCATGCCGCGACATTCCGTTTTTCGCGGCCGATCGGCACCGAGATCGCCGCGCCGCTCGCCGCTCAGCCGGTTCATTTTGATCCGCGCTCGCTCGACGTCAAAGTCTGGACGGCCGACGAGCCGCCGCTGGCGCACGCAGCGCTGCACGTCCAATATCCGACCGTCAACCGGCGTCTTAAGGGCGACCGCATGCCGTTGCCGGAAAGCTCGCCCGACGTGAGCGAGCCCGCGAACGCGCCGCACTTGGAGCCGGTCGTCGCGCCGGCCTCGCAACCGGCGAATCCGCCGGTGCCGATCACCGGACCGCGTCCGAAGAGCGCCGAAAAGATCGACGTTACGCCGCCGGCCTTGCCGCTCGATGCGCTGAACGAAGCATTCGGCACGCTGCCGAGCGCCGCACCGCAAATCGACGGCGTGACCGGCGGCATGGTGTCAAGCTCGGCGCTGCCCGACGTGCGGCCCGATGCCGGCAATTCCGGTTCCGAAGATGATATCGCGCTTGCCGACAAACCGCCCGACGTAGCTGTCACCGGTGACGGCGATTCATCGGAGACGGCTTCGGCTCCTTTCGCGTCTCTGTCTTTCTCCGATGCAGATGCGGCCGAGCGCACCACGCGGCTCTATTTCGGTGTCGGCGCGATCAACGGACGCACCGGGTTGGAACGATGGGAGCCGGGGGCGGAGCCGATCCTGGTCACGCCGGCTGCCGTCGATCCCGATATGAAGCTCTCGGCCTTGGAAGGGCCGGCCGAAGCCGGCACTCCCGGCGAGACGGTTGCGGGCAAGGATGACACCAGCCGACTGCAAAGCCCCGCCGAGCGGCTTGGGCTTTCCGGCAAGCCGCGCGCCAGGGCCGAGAAATGTCTGGCCGACGCCGTCTATTTCGAGGCGCGCGGCGAGCCGCTGAAAGGGCAGGAGGCGGTCGCGCAGGTCGTGATGAACCGCGTCTTCTCCGGCTTCTACCCGAACAATGTGTGCGGCGTGGTTTATCAGAACGCCGAACGGCATCTCGCCTGCCAGTTCACCTTTGCCTGCGAAGGCAAGGATCTGAGCCGGATCGACGAGCCCGATATGTGGCAGCAGGCCAAGCGCATCGCCAAAGACACGCTCGACGGCAAGATCTGGCTGGCCGACGTCGGCCACGCCACGCATTACCACGCCTATTGGGTACACCCGAGCTGGGTCCACGAAATGAAGAAGATGTACCAGCTCGGCGTCCACACATTCTATCGGCCGCGCGCCTGGGGCGACGGCTCCGACGTTCCGATCTGGGGCAATGTGCCGGCGCCGCCCGCGCCCGCCGGCCCGGGCGCTGCGGCGGAAACTCCCGAGGCTGCAAGGGCTCCGGCCGCTGCCGTGAAAAGCCCCGATCCGTCCAAGGGGCCGCAAGCCGCGGTGATGCCGGAACCGGCGGGCAAAGGCACGCACACCGCAAAGCTGTAGAGGCTTAACGTCCGGGTTCGCGTGGCCGTTATGGAGGCGGCGCGCGCCCCGGAAGTTTCGTTTGGGCGATCGGCGCGGACCCACTATGCTGCTGGTTTGTGCAGCAAGCAGTGCCGGAATCCGTCATGCAGAACGAATCCTCACCTGCCAGCGCCGCGGATGCTGCCAAGGCAGCCACTTGGCGGACTCCCGTCATCATTGTCGGCTTCGGTTGCCTGATTGCGCTGCTGGCCTTCGGCCCGCGCTCGACGCTCGGATTTTTTCTCACGCCGATGTCGAGTGCTAATCATTGGGGCCGCGACATATTTGCATTCGCCCTGGCGATCCAGAATCTGCTCTGGGGCGCCGGCCAGCCGCTCGCCGGCATTCTTGCCGACCGCTTCGGTGCGCCCCGGGTACTTTGCGCCGGCGCGATCATGTACGCGCTCGGCCTGGTCCTGATGACTCATTCGACCAGCGCGCCGACGCTCGATCTTTCGGCCGGCGTACTGATGGGATTTGGTCTTTCCGGGTCTTCGTTCATGGTGGTCCTGGCGGCATTTGGAAAGCTTCTGCCGCCGCACTGGCGTTCGACCGCTTTCGGCGCCGGAACGGCAGCGGGCTCATTCGGCCAGTTCCTCTATTCGCCGACGGCCGTTTTGCTGATGGATCAATTCGGCTGGCAACAGACGCTTGTGATCTTCGCGGTCAGTATGATGGCCGTGTTGCCGCTGTCGCTGGCATTGGCGACGCCGAGAGCGGCGGTGAAGCAGACAACGGCACAAGCCGCGTCGCAATCGTTGCGGCAGGCGCTGAGCGAGGCGTTCGGCCAGCGCTCCTACGTGCTTCTGGTGCTCGGCTTTTTCACCTGCGGCTTCCAGCTCCAGTTCATCACCGTGCACTTGCCGGCTTACCTCATCGACCGCGGACTCTCGGCGACGATCGGCGGCTGGACCATCGCGTCGATCGGGCTGTTCAACATCGTCGGCTCGCTCGGATCCGGCTGGCTTGGCGACCGCATGCCCAAGCGTTATTTGCTCTCGATCATCTATTTCATACGCGCCGCAGCCATTCTCGTCTTCATCTGGTTCCCGGTCACGCCGTTCACCTGCATCGCGTTCGGCGCCACCATGGGCTTGATGTGGCTTTCCACGGTGCCGCCGACCAACGGCATCATTGTCGTCCTGTTCGGTACGCGTTGGCTGGCAACGCTCTCGGGCCTCGCGTTCTTTAGTCATCAGGTGGGCGGCTTTCTCGGCGTTTGGCTGGGCGGCATCGTGTTCGACCGCACCGGCTCTTACGACGCGGTCTGGTGGCTCGCGATCGCGTTCGGCGTGCTCTCGGCGCTGATCAACCTGCCGATCGTGGAAAAACCGGTGGCGCGTCTCGCCGCCTCGCCGGCCTGATGTGAGACGGCAATGTCGGCGTTCAAGGCAATCGTCATCGACAAGGCGGAGGCCGGCCAAACGGTCTGCCTGACCGATTTCGACGAGAACAACCTGATGGACGGCGACGTCACCGTCGCGGTCGAATATTCGTCGCTCAACTACAAAGATGGCCTTGCCCTCACCGGCAAGTCGCCGGTGGTGCGCCGCTTCCCGATGATCGCCGGCATCGATTTTGCCGGCACGG
>CAYVPC010000129.1:0-10126 GCA_964453555.1 uncultured Hyphomicrobiales bacterium
TCCAGGACGACGTCGAGATCGGCGCCAACACCACGATCGATCGCGGCTCGACCCGTGACACCGTCATCGGCGAGGGCACCAAGATCGACAATCTCGTGCAAATCGCCCACAACGTCGCCATCGGGCGGCATTGCCTGATCGCGGGGCAAACCGGCATATCCGGCAGCGCGCAGGTGGGAGATTTCGTGATGATGGGAGGGCAGGTGGGACTTGCCGATCACGTGACCATCGGCGCCGGCGCCATGCTCGCCGCGCAAAGCGGCAACATGGCCGACGTGCCCGCGGGCGCACGTTACGTCGGATCGCCCGGCCAACCGGTGCGTGAGTTCATGAAGGGCGTGGCTGTGCTACGGCGGCTGGCGCGCCGCCGCGGCGGAAGCGGCCAATCCGACGGAGAGGCCGAATGAGCGGGGACACCATCGACAGCGCCGATATCCGCGAAATCCTGCGGGTGTTGCCGCACCGCTATCCGTTCGTCATGGTCGATCGGATCACCGATATGCGCGGCGACGATCACGCCATCGGCATCAAGAATGTCACCTTCAACGAGCCGCATTTCCTCGGTCATTTTCCCGGCAATCCGGTGATGCCGGGGGTTCTGGTGATAGAGGGCATGGCGCAGACGGCAGGCGTGCTGGCGCTCCGCCATCTGCCGACCGACCGGCCGCGTTCGATGTACTTCATGACGATCGACAAAGCCAAATTCCGTAAACCGGCGGTGCCGGGCGACACGCTCGAATATCACGTCGATAAGATCGCGCATCGCCGCAACATGTGGTGGTACCGCGCCGAGGCCAAAGTGGGCGATGCGCTGATCGCCGAGGCCGAAGTCGGCGCCGCCATTACCGAGGGCTAGATGGCGATCGATCCGACCGCGCGCGTCGCCGAAGGCGTGCGCATTGGGGATGGAGTGGAGATCGGCCCTTATTGCCTGGTCGGTCCACAGGTCGAACTCGATAGCGGCGTGCGTCTGATCGGCCATGTCAACGTCACCGGCGTCACCAGTATCGGCGAGGGTACCGTCGTATATCCGTTTGCATCGCTCGGAACGCCGCCGCAATCGGTCCACTATCGCGGCGGCGCGACGCGGCTGGTCATCGGTGCGCGCTGCGAGCTGCGCGAGGGAGTCACCATGAATACCGGCACCGAAGCCGGCGGCGGCATAACACGGGTCGGCGAGCGCAGCACCTTCATGGTGGGCTCGCATGTCGGACACGACTGCCAGATTGGCAATGACGTGACCTTCGCCAACAATGTCGTGCTTGGCGGTCATGTCACGGTCGGCGATTTCGCCTTCCTCGGCGGTCATGCCGCCGTTCATCAATTGGTGCGGATCGGGGAGGGCGTCATGTTGGGCGGCTTATCGGGTGCCGCCGACGACGTCATTCCGTTCGGATTTGCGCTCGGCCAAATCGCCGACCTAGGCGGGCTCAACATCGTCGGCCTGCGGCGGCGCGGCGCGACGCGGCAGCAATTGCATCAGCTACGCCAGGCTTATCGTCGGCTGTTCTTCGGCGTGGGCGTATTCGCCGATCGCCTTGAGGCCATGGCCGCCGAGTTTGCCGGCGATCCGATGGTGGGAAAAATCGTTTCGTTTATCCGCGCCGGCGGCAAACGGCCGTTGATGCGGCCGCGCGCCAAAACCCGACCCGATGCGGTTGGTGACGATGCGTCCTGACGACCCGGACACGGCCGGCGCCGCCCCCGGACGCGTGCCGGTCGCGATCATCTGCGGCGGCGGCAGCTTTCCTAGCGCGGTGGCCGAAGCGATCGAAAAGCGCGGCCGCCGGCCGGTGATGTTCGGTTTGCGGGGATGGGCCGATCCAAACATCATCGAACGTTACCCGCACCACTGGATCGCCATCGGGCAGCTTGGGCGATTCTTGCGTCTGGCCCGCGCGGAGGACTGTCGCGAGGCATTGTTCATCGGCACGCTGCTGCGGCCGCCGATCGCACAAATACGTCTCGACTGGCGCACGCTGCTCTTGATGCCGCGTATCATCCGTTCCTTTCGCGGCGGCGACGACCGGCTTCTGTCCGGCGTGGCGAATTTGTTCGAGGATGGCGGCGTGCGCATGATCGGCGTCAAGGATGTGGCGCCGGAAATCATCGTGCCGGAAGGCGTGCTCGGACGCGTGCAGCCGTCGGCGCGCGACCGCGACGATATCGCCCGCGGGCTGGCGGTGATTGCGGCGCTCGGTCCGTTCGATGTCGGCCAGGCGGCGATCGTCTCCAATAACCACGTGCTGGCCGTCGAAGCGGCGGAAGGCACCGACAATCTGCTCGCCCGCATTGCCGATCTGCGCCGCCATGGGCGCGTCACCACGCCCGCTGGCACCGGCGTTCTGGTCAAGGCGCCCAAGCGCGGCCAGGACCGCCGTTTCGATCTGCCGGCGGTCGGCCCGCAGACAATCGAGAATGTTGCGCGCGCCGGGCTTGCCGGGCTTGCCGTTGCCGCCGGCGGTACCATCGTCGCCGAATCGGAGCAGGTGATCGCGGCCGCCGACCGCGCTGGTGTTTTCTTCGTCGGCGTGCGCGAGGGCGCGGATGAATGACGCGCCGGGGCGCCGTCCGCTGTCGATCTATCTCGTCGCTGCGGAAGAATCCGGCGATGCGCTGGGTGCCGCACTGGCGCGAGCGCTCACCGAAAGCGCAGGCGGCACGCTCAGGCTCGCCGGCGTCGGTGGGCATGGCATGCAGTCGGCGGGAATTCGAAGTCCATTTTCGATCGACCAGTTGTCCATCATCGGCGTGAGCGCGATCCCGCGCCGCCTGCCGATGATCTTGCGCCGGATTCGCGAGACCGCCGACGTCATCGTCGCCGCTCGCCCCGATGCACTGGTCATTATCGACAGCCCGGACTTCACTCATCGCGTCGCGCGGCGGGTGCGCGCCCGCGCCCCCGCGATCCCGATCGTCGATTACGTCTCGCCGTCAGTCTGGGCCTGGCGCTCCGGGCGGGCGCGCAAGATGCGGGCCTATGTCGATTGCGTGCTCGCGATCTTGCCTTTCGAACCGGCGGTGCATGCCCGGCTTGGCGGGCCGCCTTGCGTCTATGTCGGGCATCCGCTGACCGAGCGGCTCGCGTTGCTGCGTCCTAATCAGGAAGAAGCGCGGCGGCGCGGCGCCGATCCGCCGGTGCTGCTCGTGCTGCCCGGCAGCCGCGGCAACGAGATCCGCCGCCTGCTGGCCATTTTCGGCGAAGCTGCTGCCGCTGTCGCCGCCCGAGCCGGCCCGATCGAACTTGTGCTGCCAACGGTCCCACATTTGGTCGCGGACGTACGCGCCGGTGTCGCCGGCTGGCCGGTCACGCCGCGCATTGCGGTCGATCCGGCGGAAAAATGGGCCGCCTTCCGCGTGGCGCGCGCCGCGCTCGCCGCGTCCGGCACGGTGACGCTTGAGCTTGCATTGGCCGGTGTGCCCACCGTGGCGGCTTATCGCGTGACATTTCTTGAGGAAATGATCGCGCGGCTTATCCGGCTGCGCGCCAGGCTGCAAAGCATCATCCTCGCCAATCTGGTCATCGGCGAGAACGTGGTGCCGGAGTTTCTGCAGCATGAATGTACGCCGCGAAAGCTTGCCGACGCGCTCGTGCCGCTGCTTGCCGATACTGCGGAACGCGCGCGGCAGGTCGAAGCCTTCGCCCGGCTCGACCGCATCATGGCGGTCGACCAGGCGCCGAGCGCCAAGGCCGCCGCCACGGTGCTCGAAATCGCGCGCCGCGGGCGGCCAATCGCAGCAGCCAAAAGTTAACCGCTTATTGTCCGGGCAGCACTATCAATGCGCTAACCATCCTGTTACCCACACAACCTGTTTGGGCAACCTCCCAGTTTCACGTGCGTATGACCAAAAGCAGTAAAAAGCGGACATCCCGAATCCGCGCGGCGATTACCGGCGTCCATGGCTATGTGCCGCCCGACGTGCTGACCAATGCCGACCTGTCGCGCATGGTCGATACCAGCGATCAATGGATTTTCGAGCGCACCGGCATCAAGGAGCGCCACATCCTCAAGGGCGAGGGTCTCGGCACCTCGCATATGGGCGCCGAGGCGGTGCGCGGACTTCTGAAAAAGACCGGCACCGCGCCCGGCGACATCGAGCTTCTGATCTGCGCCACCACGACGCCCGACTTTGTGCATCCGGCAACCGCCAACCTGATCTGCGACATGGTCGGCATTCACGGTATCGGCAGCTTCGACGTGCAGGCGGCGTGCTCCGGTTTCGTCTACGCGCTCACCATCGCCGCGCAATTCATCGAAGCCGGCGCCTATCGCAAGATCGTGGTGGTCGGCGCCGACAAGATGTCCGCCATTGTCGATTACTCCGACCGCGCCACCTGCGTCATCTTCGGCGATGGCGCCGGCGCGGTACTGCTTGAGCCGAGCCGGAAATTCGGCATCGTCGATACCCTGATCCGCTCCGACGGTTCCGGCATGCCGTATCTGCACCAGAAGGCCGGCGGCAGCCGCATGCCGCCCACGGCGGAGACCGTCGCCAGGCGCCTGCACTCCGTCTATCAGGAAGGCGCCGCGGTTTATAAGTTCGCGGTTGCCGGCATGACCGAAGTCGTCACCACGTTGATGAAGCGAAACCGCCTTCGGAAAGATTCCGTCGACTGGTTCGTTCCGCACCAGGCCAACAAGCGCATCATCGAAACGACTGCCGAGCGCATGAAGCTTCCGATGCAGCGCGTCATGATGACGATCCAAAAATACGGCAACACCACCGCGGCGACGATCCCGCTGTGCCTGTGGGAGTACGAACATAGGCTCAAGGCTGGCGACCGGCTGTTGCTCGCGGCTTTCGGCGGCGGTTTCACCTGGGGCGGGGTCTATCTGACCTGGGCCTATAATCCGCCGTCGCGGTAACGGGCGGCGCTGCCGGGCCGAACGCAGAATTCGTCAAAGTGGCCGCCGCCATTTTCGGATCCTCGGCGGCCATGATGGCGCTGACCACGGCCAGCCCGTCCGCACCGGCCGATCGGATCGCTCGCGCATTTGCCGCCGCCACGCCACCGATCCCCACAATCAGCTTGGCGGTGAGCAGGCGGATTTCCGCCAGCCCCTCGAGTCCGAGCGGCCGCGCAGCGTCGGTCTTGGTGCCTTGGGGAAAAACCGGGCCGACGCCGAGATAGTCGGCAAGTTCTACGTCGGCGGCGCGCGCTTCCGCGGCGGTCGTCACCGAAAGACCGACGATCGCCTGCGGGCCCAGCAAGCGGCGGGCGAGCGCTAGCGGCATGTCGCTTTGGCCGACATGGACGCCATCGGCGCCGGCCGCCAGGGCGACGTCGACCCGGTCGTTCACCAAGAGCGGAACGCCAAGCGGCGCGAGCAACGCTTTCAGCGCTCTCGCCTCCGCGACGAAGGCGCGCGCCGCCATGGTATTTTCCCGCAACTGCACGAGGGTGACCCCGCCTTTTACCGCTTCAGCAACGATAAAGTGCAGCGAGCGGCTGCCGGCGAGCGCGCGATCGGTAATGAGGCAAAGCTTAAGGAGCTGCGCCGTCGGTGCGGTCATCTAGTCGGCGACCCGCAGACGCGCCGCAACGTCCTTAGTCCCGATCGCCTCGAGTGCATCGAGAAAGGCGACGCGGTAGGAGCCGGGACCGCGCGTCTTCTCCGCCGCCATTTCACCGGTAATGCCATAGACCGCGACGGCGGCAATTCCGGCCTCGAAAGCGTCCGGACAGACGGCCGCGAAGGCGCCGGTGACGGCGGAGAGCGCGCAGCCGAGCGCGGTCACTTTTGCCATCATCGGCGAGCCATTCGCGAGCTTCACCACGCGACGGCCGTCGGTGACGATGTCAACGGGGCCGGTCGCGATGACGGTGCAGTTTTCATGCTCGGCCAAGCTCACGGCAAACGCGAGCGCTTCCGCCGTGGTGTTGGCGCTGTCGACCCCCTTCGGCGACGCGCCGGCGCCGCCGGCGACCGCCATGATCTCGGACGCGTTGCCGCGGATGATCGACGGCCGGTGCGGCAACAGCGATTTTACCGTGTCGCTGCGCAGCCGCGTCGCGCCGGCGCCGACCGGATCGAGCACCCACGGTTTGCCGTGCCGGCCGGCGGCTTGCGCGGCCAAAATCATCGACTCCACCCACGGCGCCGACAACGTGCCGATGTTAACGACGAGCGCGCCGGAAATCGCGACGAATTCGGCCACCTCTTCGCGCGCATGCACCATCGCCGGCGAAGCGCCGATGGCGAGCAAAGCGTTGGCGGCGACGTCCATCGACACGTAATTAGCGATGTTGTGGACAAGCGGCCGCGCCGTCCGCATCATCTCCAGGAGTTCGACGGTTTTCGTGATAACGGCTGTTCGGCTGGCGCTCATCGCCGCATGATTCCGGCCACGAATTGGCCACCGACGATAGGCCACCGCCGTTCGTTCTTCCACCCGCGCATGGGCGGCAAAATACGGCGAAGCCGCTATAATGGCAGCCTTGAACGGCAATTTTGGAGGACGCCGGATGCACGATGCGACGGCCATCGCTTCGCCGCAGCACAAGCCGCTCATCAGCCGCAGCGGCAATCGGCGTTACGCCAAGTTGCATCGGCGTTACCCGCATATCTCGTATTTGCGCCGCCGGGCCCGCACGCGGGTTCCGCACTTCGCCTTCGAATATGCCGACGGCGGCGCCGGCAACGACGACGCCGGCATCAAGCGCAACTGGGCGGCGCTCGACGCAATCGAACTCGTCCCGCGCTACGGCGTAATGCCTTCGCTGCCGCCCTGCGACGTCGAATTGTTCGGCCACCGCTACAGCGCGCCGATCGGCGTCGCGCCGATGGGCGGTCCGGCCATCGTGTGGCCCGGCGCCGATATGCATCTCGCGGCCGCCGCGCAGCGCGCGCGCATCCCCTACATACTGAGCACGGTCGGCGGTGCGACCATCGAAAAAATCGCCGAGACCGCGCCCGACGTATTCTGGTTTCAGCTTTACCGGTTCGCCCGCAACGACCACGCGATCGGCTTCGATCTTGTCCGGCGCGCCAAAGCCGCCGGCTGCCGAACGCTCGTTCTGACACTCGACGTTCCGGTTCGCACCACGCGGCCGCGCGAAACGGCCATCGGGCTCGCCGGTGCGTTTGAGATCAATGCCCGGATGGTCGCGCAGGCGGCGCTGTCGCCCGGCTGGCTGATGGCGCTTTGCCGGCATGGCATTCCGCGCTTCGCCAATGTTCGCCCTTACGCCGGACCGGGTATGTCACTGACCGAGCTGATCGCGTTCACGCGGCGCGAGATGGGCGGCGCGTTTACGTGGGACGAGGTGCAGAAATACCGCGAGTGCTGGAAGGACACTTTGATCGTCAAGGGAATTCTCCATCCGCAGGATGCCGAGAAAGCGATCGCGCTCGGTGTCGACGGCATCCTCGTATCCAATCACGGCGGGCGGCAGATCGAGGCGTTGCCGGCGCCGATCGACGCGCTGCCGGCGCTTGTCCGCGCCGCCGGCAAGAGCGCCACGGTATTGATGGATTCCGGCGTGCGAAGCGGCACCGATGTGGTGCGCGCCTGCGCGCTCGGCGCCGCCGCCGTGTTCGCCGGCAAGGCGTTTCTGTGGGGTCTCGGCGCGCTCGGCGAGGAGGGGCCCGGGCACGTCATCGATCTGTTGATCGACGAAACGCAAGCGGCGCTCGGCCAGCTCGGCGCGCATTCGGTCGCAGACTTACGCTCGCTTGCGGTTCGGCACCCCGGCGCGTTGCAATTTTGACCGGCCGGTCCATGGACATCGCCGTATAACACTCAATCGACATGGCCGACGACAGGCTTGCCGCCCGCAACGCGCTCATCCTGGCAGCGGCGCAAGCATTGGCAGGCGGCAACAACACCGTGATCGTCGCGACCGGCGGCATTGCCGGCGCGATGCTGGCGCCCAACCCGGTGCTGGCGACGTTGCCTATCAGCCTCATGGTGGTCGGCATGTGGATCGGCACGCTGCCGGTCGGCATGCTGGCAAAGGCATTCGGCCGCCGCTCCGCGCTGCAGCTGGGCTCGGCTTTCGGCGCGCTTTCCGGCTGATCTCCTCCGCCGCGATGCTGTCGGGATCGTTCTGGCTTTTGCTCGCCGGCACATTCTGCGGCGGGCTCTATGCCGCCGCGCATCAGTCATACCGCGTTGCGGCAGCCGACACGCAACCCGAACCGCAGGATCAGCGCGCCGGTGAAAAAGCTCGGCGCATACATGCCAATCACGTGCCACTGGATCCGCGGCGGCGGCGCTGCTCGCCTTGGGTACGCGGCTGCGCCGGGCAAATCCGGTGTGAGCGGCCGAAGCCAAGGGGTTATATTTTCGACGAAATTTGCTCCGGAAAGACGCTCGCCGCCGTTGCGCCGCGCGTTCATTTTTGGCAATGTCCGCGCCGATTTGCGCCAAACGCGCTAACAAGCGGGCGCACACACTCTCCTTCCGGGCCGGGTTGACCTCTGGCCCCCATAAACCGGGGTTCTTCAATGATGACGTTGTGGCTGATCGTTCTTTGCGGCGTGCTTGCGCTGATTTACGCCATCTGGGCCACAAGTTCGGTGATGCGGGCCGACCCCGGCAGCGAAAAGATGCAGGAGATAGCCGCAGCGATACGCGAGGGTGCGCAGGCCTATCTGCGGCGGCAATACACCACCATCGCCATCGTCGGCGTCGTGATCTTTGTCATCGTCGGCTATTTCCTCGGCTGGCTGGTCGGCGTCGGCTTCGCGGTCGGCGCCATTCTGTCGGGCGCCGCGGGTTTCATCGGCATGAATGTCTCGGTGCGCGCCAACGTGCGCACCGCGCAGGCCGCCATCGGCTCGCTCGCCGGCGGACTTGAACTGGCGTTCCGCGCCGGCGCCATCACCGGACTCCTGGTCGCCGGCCTCGCTCTGCTCGGCGTGACACTTTATTTCGGCTTTCTGACCGGCACCCTGCACATGGCGCCGAACGACCGCACCGTCGTCGATTCCATGGTGGCGCTCGGCTTCGGCGCCTCGCTGATTTCGATTTTCGCACGGCTCGGCGGCGGCATTTTTACCAAGGGTGCCGACGTCGGCGGAGATCTGGTCGGCAAGGTCGAAGCGGGCATTCCCGAGGACGATCCGCGCAATCCGGCCACCATCGCCGACAACGTGGGCGACAATGTCGGCGACTGCGCCGGCATGGCGGCCGATCTGTTCGAAACCTACGCGGTGACGACCGTCGCCACCATGGTGCTCGCGGCCATCTTCTTCGGCGCCGTCTCCACGGAGATGGTGATGCGAATGATGACGTTCCCGCTCGCCATCGGCGGCATCTGCATCATCGCATCGATCATCGGCACGTTCTTCGTGCGCCTCGGCGCCAGCCGGTCGATCATGGGCGCGCTCTATAAGGGCATGATCGCAACCGCGATCCTGTCGCTGATCGGCATCGCCGGTGTCACCCATTATCTGATCGGCTTCGGGCCGCTTGCCGGCACGGACTATTCGGGCGCGTCATTGTTTTATTGCGGCATCACCGGCCTGGTCGTGACCGCTCTGATCATCGTGATCACCGAATACTATACCGGCACCAATTACCGGCCGGTGCACTCGATCGCGCTCGCCTCCGTCACCGGCCACGGCACCAACGTCATCCAGGGGCTGGCGATATCGCTGGAAGCGACCGCACTGCCGGCGCTGGTCATCATCGCCGGCATTCTGGTCAGCTATAACCTCGCCCAGTTGTTCGGCATCGCCATCGCGGTGACGACGATGCTGGCGCTCGCCGGCATCGTGGTCGCACTCGATGCCTTCGGCCCGGTCACCGACAATGCCGGCGGCATCGCCGAAATGGCCGGCCTGCCGAAAGAGGTGCGCAAATCGACCGACGCGCTCGACGCCGTCGGCAATACCACCAAGGCAGTGACCAAAGGCTATGCCATCGGCTCGGCCGGGCTCGGCGCGCTGGTGCTGTTCGCCGCCTATAACCAGGACCTGAAATTCTTCATCGCGGGCGCCGCCACGCATCCGTATTTCCAGGGCGTCGCGCCCGACTTCTCGCTGAGCAATCCCTATGTCGTGGCTGGGCTCCTGTTCGGCGGATTATTGCCGTATCTGTTCGCAGCCATGGGCATGACCGCGGTCGGCCGCGCCGCCTCCTCGATCGTCGAGGAGGTGCGCCGGCAATTCCGCGA
>CAYVPC010000130.1:0-10079 GCA_964453555.1 uncultured Hyphomicrobiales bacterium
TCTTCGTCGGCTATTACGTCGTCTGGTCGGTGACGCCGGCGCTGCATACGCCGCTCATGTCGGTCACCAACGCGATCTCCTCGGTCATCGTCGTCGGCGCGCTGCTCGCGGTCGGCGTGGCGCTGGTCGCGAACGACGACGGCCCGCTCTGGGCGCGCGCCTTCGGCTTCGTCGCGCTCGCCTTCGCCTCGGTCAACATTTTCGGCGGTTTTCTGGTGACGCAGCGCATGCTCGCCATGTTCCAGAGGAAGCAGAAATAATCATGAGCGCCAATCTTGCCGCGGCTGCGTATCTAGTCGCCGGCGTTCTCTTCATTCTGGCGCTACGCGGACTTTCGCATCCCGACACCAGCCGGCAGGGCAATCTGTTCGGCATGATCGGGATGGCGATTGCGGTCGCGACCACGCTCGCCGCGCATCCGCCGGCTGGACTGGGTTCCTGGGGGCTGGTTGCGCTTGCGGTGGCGATCGGCGGCGGCACAGGCGCCGTGATCGCGCGGCGCGTGCCGATGACCTCGATGCCGGAACTGGTCGCCGCTTTCCATTCGTTGGTCGGCATGGCCGCAGTGCTGGTAGCAGCCGGCGCACTCTATGCGCCGTCTGCTTTCGATATCGGCACCGAAGGCGCCATCCACGGCCAGAGCCTGATTGAGATGTCGCTCGGCGTCGCCATCGGCGCCATTACCTTCACCGGCTCGGTGATCGCGTTCCTGAAGCTCTCCGGCCGCATGAGCGGCAAGCCGATCATCCTGCCGGCGCGGCACGCCATCAACATCGCACTGGCGATCGGTCTCGTCGCGCTGATCGTGTGGTTCTTCGAGGCGCAGCAGCATCTGACGTTCTGGCTGATCGCGGCCATTTCGTCCCTGCTCGGCATCCTCATCATCGTTCCGATCGGCGGCGCCGATATGCCGGTCGTGATCTCCATGCTCAATTCCTATTCCGGCTGGGCGGCGGCCGGCATCGGCTTCACGCTCGGCAATTCGGCGCTGATCATCACCGGCGCGCTGGTCGGCTCCTCCGGCGCGATCCTGTCCTACATCATGTGCAAAGGCATGAACCGCTCTTTCATTTCGGTGATCCTCGGCGGCTTTGGCGGCGAGGTGGCGGGGCCGAGCGGCGCTGCAGAGAGCCGGCCGGTCAAACTCGGCTCGGCGGAAGACGCTGCCTACCTCCTGAAAAATTCCTCGAAGGTCATCATCGTGCCCGGCTACGGCATGGCGGTGGCGCAGGCGCAGCATGCGCTGCGCGAGATGGCGGCCAAGCTCAAAGCCGAGGGCGTCGAGGTTAAATACGCGATCCATCCGGTCGCCGGTCGCATGCCGGGCCACATGAACGTGCTCCTTGCCGAAGCCAACGTTCCTTACGACGAAGTGTTCGAGCTCGAAGACATCAATTCGGAATTCGCCCAGGCCGACGTCGCCTATGTGATCGGCGCCAACGACGTCACCAATCCGGCCGCCGAAGAGGATCCAAAGTCGCCGATCTACGGCATGCCGGTGCTTCAGGTCTGGAAGGCCGGCACGGTGATGTTCAACAAGCGCTCGCTCGCCTCCGGCTATGCCGGCATCGACAATCCGCTATTCTACCGTGACAACACCATGATGCTTCTTGGCGATGCCAAGAAGATGACGGAAGAGATCGGCAAAGCCGTCTGAGAGTAGCCGGCGATGGCTGCGCAGGACCCTCCGCCCAAACCGCCCGCCGCCAGGCGTCCGCCGCGCTGGTCGGCCGCACGTTCGTCACCCGGCCGTCCCAATCGCCTGGTATTCCGCCTGATCGGCATCCCCGTGCTGGCCGTCGCCGGCGTTCTGCTCTACCGCGGACTTCACGATTACTTCGTGCTGCCGGAATGCGATTCCACGCGCGCCAAGAACACGCTCGCCGATATCTTCAGGCAGCTCAAAATGCAGCCGCTGAACTACGATGCGCTCAAGACCATCTCGGCGAGCAAAGAGGAGGTCGTTTGCAACGCCGTGCTGCCGCTGGCCGATGGCGCCAGCGTCAATGTCGACTACCGATTCTTCTGGCAGGGCAGCACTGCGGAAATGAAATACTCGATCTCCCGCAAGCTGGCGCAAAGCTCGTCGATCGAAAGTCTGCGTACGTCCTAGGTTTTCGCCGACACCCGGTAGGCGGCAAGAAACGTCCGCACCGCAATCCGCACGACGCGCTCGATCTGTTCAAGTCTCGGTGCCGGCGCGAAGTTGAACACCATCGGCTTGAACAGCTTCGCTTGAAACGATTCCATCAGCTGCACGGCGTCAATCTCGATGTCATCGATGGCAAGAACGCCGGCGCCGATCTGCACGGTGAGATAATCCGAGAGTTGCGTCATGCCGCGCTCCGGGCCGCTCTCGTAGAATTTGCGGCCGACTTCCGGCATGCGGTCGGCGATGGCAATCACCGTGCGGATGGCCGAGGCCTTTTCCGGCCGGCAGAGAAATTTGACATACGCGACGCCCAGACGCTTGAGCACGCCTTCCACGTCATGGTCGTTCGGGTCGAGAGCGAAAATTCCCTCCGCCTGCGCGTCGCATTCCTGTTCGACGATGGCCTCGAACAATTCTTCCTTGTGCTTGAAGTAGACGTAGAGCGTGCCTTTGGAGACGCCGGCGGCGCGGGCGATATCGTTCATGCTGGCCGCGTCAAAGCCTTGCGCCAGGAACACCGCGCGCGCGCCTTCGATGATCTGACGACGCTTCGCGCTTTCGTCATCGGTGCCCGACTGCACCCGCTCCAGTGCCATTTGATCTGTCATTTCCTCGCCTTCTTCCGCTGTCTAACCTGGCCCCGGCCGTCTAACCGATGGTAATCCCTCGGCAAATACATGGTGCAATATATATTGACCGAACGGTTCGGTCAATATTGACTTTGCCGCTGTCCCCGATTATTGGTGACCGAACGGTTCGGTCACTTCGAATGGCTTTGCCCGGGTCAGGAAAGGGAGTGGGACCGATGTATCGCAGCAAGGACAAGGACAGGGGTCAGTCCCCGCTCGATGCCGTTTCAACGCTCGACCATGGACCCGTCGATCACGGCACCCCGCCCGCAGCGAAGCCGCCGGTCCCGGCGGAGACGCCACCGCCGACCATCGCGCCCGCGAAGCGAAAGGCTTCGCAGCGCTGGAGCCGCCGCAGGATCGCCCTGGTTGCGCTTGCCGCGCTCGGCGTTGTCGTAGCCGGATGGTTCGGTTTCGACTGGCTGACCGTCGGCCGCTTCATGGTCTCGACCGACGACGCGTACGTGCAGGCGTACAGCACGACGATCGCAGCGAAAATCTCTGGTTATGTCGCAAGCGTCGCCGTCACCGACAACACCCCGGTACACACCGGCGATGTGATCGCGACCATCGATGACGGGGATTACCGGCTTGCGGTCGATTCGGCGCGCGCAAAAGTCGAAACTCAGGAAGCGACCATCGCGCGGATCGGCCATCAGATCGTGGCGCAGGAAGCCGCGGTTGAACAGTCCAAGACGCAGCTTGCATCGGCCAAGGCTGCCGCCGTCCGCACCGAGCTTGAACTTGATCGGCAGAACCTCCTGGTCGCGCGCGATGCTTCGAGCCGCCAGTTGCAGGAGCAGGCGCAGGCGAACCGCGATCAGGCCGTCGCCGCCGTCGAAGGCGCGCGTGCCGCCATCGAGTCGGCGGTCGCGAATGTCGAAGTCCTCAAGGGCCAGCAGCAGGAGGCGATCGGTACGCTCGATGAACTCAAAGCCGCGCTGGCCAAGGCTGAGCGCGATTTGTCCTTTACGGTCATCCGCGCGCCGATCGACGGCGTGATCGGCAATCGCGCGGTACAGATCGGCGACTTCGTGCAGACCGGCCAGCGGCTGGCGAGCCTCGTGCCGCTCGACGACGTTTATGTCACTGCCAACTTCAAGGAAACACAGCTCGCGCGCTTGCGGCCCGGCCAACCGGTTTCAGTCGCAGTCGACGCACTGCCCGAACATACGATCCACGGTGTTGTCGAAAGCTTCTCGCCAGCCTCCGGCGCGGTGTTCTCTCTGCTGCCGCCGGACAATGCGACCGGCAACTTCACCAAGATCGTACAGCGGCTTCCGGTCCGCATCCGTGTGCCGGCCACAGTCGCGCACGAAGGGCTGCTGCGGCCCGGTATGTCGGTGGTGGTAAGCGTCAACACCAAGGCGGGCGCCATCGCAGAAACCGGCAAAACGCAGAGCACAGCGGCGCGCTGATCGAACGCCGAGAGTGGCGATTGCTCAAGCAGCGACCACGAGCTTCCCCGCCCCGCCGGCGGCAGCCCCCGCCGAGCGCGTCGATCCGGTGCGCATCGTCGCCTTCCTGGCGATGTGCTTCGGCATGTTCATGGCGTTCCTCGACATTCAAGTGGTGTCGGCTTCGCTGGCCGAGATTCAGGCCGGCCTAGCCGCGTCCAGCGACGAAATCACCTGGGTGCAAACCTCGTATTTGATGGCTGAAGTCGTCGCCATTCCGCTCTCGGGCTTTCTGTCGCGCGCGCTCGGCACGCGCGTCATGTTCGCCGGTGCGGCCGCCGGTTTCACCGTCGCCAGCCTGATGTGCGGACTGTCCTCGACCATGGGCCAGATGATCGTCTGGCGCGCGCTGCAAGGTTTTATCGGCGGCGGCATGGTGCCGACGGTGTTTGCCTCCGCCTACAGCATTTTTCCGCGCCGGTTGCAGCCCGTTATCACGCCGATGATCGGGCTGGTCGCCACGCTGGCGCCAACCATCGGCCCGACTGTCGGCGGCTATCTGACCGACATGCTGTCGTGGCACTGGCTTTTCTTCATCAACATCGTGCCCGGCATCGTCGTGACGATCGCCGCCATCACCCTGATTGATTTCGATAAGCCGGATCTCCCATTGTTCAAGCATTTCGATTTCGTCGGCCTGACCTTCATGGCCCTGTTTTTAGGCGCGCTCGAATACGTGCTGGAAGACGGACCGCGTTACGACTGGTTCGAGGATTCGACGATCTCGTTCGCTGCGGTGGTTTCGGCAACGTCGGCGCTGATCTTCTTTGTGCGCGTGCTAACTGCCGGACAGCCGATCGTCGATCTGCGGCCGTTCCGCGACCGCAATTTCGCGCTCGGCAGCATGTTCTCGTTCGTGCTCGGCATCGGCCTTTACGGCCTGACCTATCTCTATCCGGTCTACCTCGACGAGATCCGCGGCTTTAATGCGCTGATGGTCGGTGAGACTATGTTCGTGTCCGGCGCGGCGATGTTCCTCACCGCGCCGCTCGTCGGCCGCCTAATGACCCGGACCGATCCGCGGCTCATGCTGGCCATCGGGTTTACGGTTGTCGCGCTCAGCAACTGGCAGGCTACCTACATCACCAAGGATTGGGATTTCGCGCAGTTGTTCATCCCGCAGGTCCTGCGCGGCTTCGGCATGATGTTCGCGATCGTGCCGATCACCAGCATATCGCTCGGCACGCTGGCGCCGGACCGGCTCAAGAATGCCTCCGGGCTGTTCAATCTGATGCGCAATCTGGGCGGCGCGGTCGGGCTCGCCGGGCTGAACACCGTGCTCAATAAACGGATCGACCTGCACCTGGCGCGCCTGCATGAGTCCATCACCTGGTCGCGGCAGCCGGTCGTGGAGGCGCTCAACAATCTCGTCGCGCGCATCCCGGGCTCGGACGCGCATAACATGGCGCTCAAACAGCTTTTCATGTTCGTGCGCCAGCAGGGGATCGTGATGGCTTTTGCCGACGTATTCCTGCTGCTGTGCCTGCTTTTCGTCGTATTCGCCCCGTGCGTCTGGTTGATGCGCCGGCCACCACCGGCCAACACCGAACTGGCCGCGCATTAAGAGCAGCCGAAGAGGGTCAGCCTGATGCAAACCGCGCTCCTGCAGCTCGCCGAGGACTTCCTAAGCTCCTTTGTTTTCCTCGGTATCTATCTTGCGGTCGGCAACTTGCCGCTCGCGGTAGGCTTTGCGCTCGCGGTCGGAGGGGCCCAACTCGCGCTCGCGAAATGGCGGAGACGGCGTCTCGAAGCGATGCAATGGCTCAGCCTCACGCTTGTCATCGTGTTGGGCTTCGCAACACTGATGACTAACGACAGTCGTTTCATGATGGCAAAGCCGAGCGTCATTCACTTTGCCATCGGCGTCGTCATGCTCCGGCCGGGATGGATGGATCGCTACATGCCGCCGATCGTGAAAGAAAACCTGTCCGAAGATATCCTAGTGATCACGGGCTACGCCTGGGCCGGCCTGATGTTCGCGCTCGGATTTCTCAATCTCTATGTTGCCGCCAACTACAGTCTGGTCGCCTGGGGCTACTTCATTGCATTTGGGGCAACCGGCGCAAAGATCGCCGCCTTTTTTACGCAATATCTGGTCTTTCAAATTCTCATTCGCCGCAAGCTTCGGACAGCCGCTCTGGAGAGCGCGTGACGGAAGCAAAAAGGCCGGCCCCACGGGTCCGGCCTTTCGCATTCGCGCAACCGAGGTGACGCGCCTAATGCGTGGCGGCAAACGCGATGCCTTCCCGCACCTGAACCATCGCCTGGTCAACCAGCGCAATCGCCGCTTCGCGGTGGCCGCCTTTGTTGGGAAGCGCCGCGATCAATTCGGCGCGCGCGTTCGCCAGGAGCGCAAGCGCGGCGTCCATGTGCGGCTGAGCGCCGAGCGCGTAGCCGACCCCGAACGTCGAAACCAGCAACACTCCAATCAGCAATTTTTGACGAGATACACGAAACATAGGCTTCTCCCTCCTGTTGAATTCCTGGTCCGCCGCCCGGGCTTTATACGCGGTTTCCCGCCAACGGATCACTGCACGGGCCGCCAAATTCACAATCGGGGCTTACCATAGCCGCCCGCTGTTGGCGTCTGTATGATGATCGCTTCGCCTGCGTCGATTATCGTCGCGTCGCAGCCGGCCAATCTTTCCATGCGCCCGTCCCGGCGGCGCGCCCAATTCTCGCCGGCCTGACCGTCTTCGCCGCCACCAAGACCGAACGGCCGCACGCAGCGATGACCCGACAGGATGGTGCACTCCATTCGTTCCAGGAAGCGGATGACGCGGATGATGCCGTCGCCCGCGTTCCAGCGGCCGCGCCCGCCCGAGCCCTTCCGGATGTGAAAATCCTCGAGCATGACCGGGTAGCGGAATTCCAGGACTTCCGGATCGGTAAGCCGCGTATTGGTCATGTGGGTATGCACGGCGTCGGTGCCGGGGAAGCCGGGTCCGGCCGGTGAGCCGGAGCAAATCGTCTCGTAGTATTGGTAGCGGGCATTGCCGAAGTTGAGATTGTTCATGGTGCCCTGCGCGGCCGCCATGGCGTCGAGCGCGCCGAACAGGCAATTGGTCACCTCTTGCGACGTCTCGACGTTGCCGGCCACCACGGCAGCGGGGAATTCCGGCGACAGCAGCGATTTTTTTGGAATGACGATGCGGATCGGGCGCAGACAGCCGGCGTTCATCGGGATGTCGTCGTCGACCATGACGCGAAAGACATACAGGACCGCGGCGCGCGTCACCGGCTCGGGCGCATTGAAGTTGTTCGGCTGCTGCGGGCTAGTGCCTGTGAAATCGACCGTCGCCTCGCGCTTTTCCTTGTCGACGCCGACGCGCACCTTGATGACAGTGCCTTGGTCCATCTCGGCCGTAAAATTCGAGTTGCGCAAGCGATCGACGACACGGCGCACGCTTTCGGCCGCGTTATCCTGCACGTGCCGCATGTAGGCGCGCACTACCGGCAGCGTGAAGTGGCGCACCATCTTGCGCAGCTCGGCGACGCCCCTTTCGTTGGCGGCGATCTGAGCCTTCAGATCGTTGACGTTCTGCAACGGATTGCGCGCCGGATACTCGCCGCCGGTCAGCAGCGCGTAAACCTCCTGTTCCCGGAACCGGCCGCGCTCGACTAGTTTGAAATTGTCGATGTAGACGCCCTCCTGCCCAATCGAGGTCGCATTCGGCGACATCGAGCCGGGCGAAATGCCGCCGACATCGGCATGGTGGCCTCGCGAGGCGACCCAGAACTGGATTATGCGTCCCGCAAATACCGGTGTGCAGACGGTGATGTCGGGCAAATGCGTGCCACCGTTATACGGTGCGTTGATGGCATAGACGTCACCCGGCCGGATGTTTCCCGTGTTCTCGCGGATGATCGTCTCGACCGCCCGATCCATCGAGCCCAGATGCACCGGCATGTGCGGTGCGTTGGCGACCAG
The DNA here is from genome assembly GCA_964453555.1 of uncultured Hyphomicrobiales bacterium. Taxonomy (GTDB): domain Bacteria; phylum Pseudomonadota; class Alphaproteobacteria; order Rhizobiales; family Xanthobacteraceae; genus BOG-931. Next base: position 8,170 of record CAYVPC010000130.1, read on the forward strand.
CGAGCCGTCGCCGTCAAAAACCGCGCAGGAGAAATCCAGCCGCTCCTTGATGTTGACTGAATAGGCGGTGTTTTGCAGTGCCACGCCCATCTGTTCGGCAATCGACATGAAGATGTTGTTGAACACTTCGAGCATGACCGGGTCGGCGCGCGTGCCGACGGCGCGCGCCCGCACAAGCCGGGCGACACGCCGCAGCAGCAAATGATTCCTGGCCGTGACCTCGGCTTGCCAGCCGGGCTCGACCACGACGGTCTGGTGCGGCTCGATGATGATGGCCGGGCTCCTCACTTTCTGTCCCGGCGCGATTGTCGCCCGCACGTGAACATTCGCGCGATGCCAGCGGCCGCCGGAGAAGAAGCGTGTGCGGCGCGCCGGACCGGCCAGCTTGGCTCGTTTGAGCTTGCGCGCGATTTCCCGGAACGCGGCGCCACCGCCGACCGCTTCAACCGAAGCCGCTTCGATGACCAGTTGTTTTGCTGGATCGACAAACCCGAACTGCGCTTTATGCGCCCGCTCGAAGGCCGATTGCATTTTTCGGAGCGACAGGAATTTCGCGCCCTTGCCGGCATCGACAATCAGCGGCGTATCGGTCCCGGCATAACGGATATGCGCGCGAACGTGAAGCGCGATCCTGCTTCTCGGCACGCCCTGACCTGCGACTTCCGTTAATGCTTCCCTTCCGAGCCGCCGCGCCGTGCGCTGCAACGCCTTGCCGGCTATTTCGCCGAACGGCTCCTCGATCGCCTGCTGACGAACGCTGCGGATGTCGGCAAGCCCCATGCCGTAGGCCGACAGCAGTGAGGAGAACGGATGGATCAGCACGCGCGTCATGCCGAGTGCATCGGCGACCAGGCAGGCGTGCTGGCCGCCGGCGCCGCCGAAACAATTGAGCGTATAGCCGGTGACATCATAGCCGCGCTGCACTGAGATCTTCTTGATCGCATTCGCCATGTTCTCGACGGCGATTCTGATGAATCCGTCGGCGACGTCCTCCGGCGCGCGGCCGCCGCCGACGTCTTCCGCCAATTCCGCAAAGGCTCCCCGCACCGCCGCGGCGTCGAGCGGCTGATCCTGGCGCGGCCCAAAAATCTTCGGGAAGAAATCCGGAATGAGTTTCCCGACCATGACATTGGCGTCGGTCACCGCGAGCGGCCCGCCGCGGCGATAGCATTTCGGGCCTGGATTGGCGCCGGCGGAATCGGGACCGACCCGGAAGCGTGCGCCGTCAAAATGCAGGATCGAGCCCCCACCCGCCGCCACCGTGTGGATCAGCATCATCGGCGCGCGCATGCGAACACCCGCGACCTTGGTCTCGAACGCGCGCTCGTAGCTGCCGGCAAAATGCGAAACATCGGTCGAAGTGCCGCCCATGTCGAAGCCGATCAGGCGGTCGAAACCCGCCTGCCGGCCGGTCTCGGCCATGCCGACGACGCCGCCCGCCGGCCCGGACAGGATCGCATCCTTGCCGCGAAATAATTCCGCCGCGGTCAATCCGCCCGACGACATCATGAACATAAGCTTGAGCCCCCCCTCCGCTTCCGGGGCCCGGCTGTTTTCCGGAACGAGTTCGCCGGCAACCCGCGCGACGTAGCGGCGGAGGATCGGGGACAAGTAACTGTCGACGACGGTGGTGTCGCCGCGGCTGACGAGCTTGATCAGCGGCGAGACTTCGTGACTGGCGGAAACTTGCGGAAAGCCCACCTCGCGCGCGAGCGCCGCCACCCGCCGCTCATGCTTGCCGTAGCGGTAAGCGTGCATCAGCACAATCGCCACGGCGAGGATGCCGTCGTCTTTTGCGCGCGTAAGCTCGCCGCGTAATGTGTCGAGATCGACCGCGCGCTCGACGGTGCCGTCGGCGCGCACGCGCTCATCGACCTCGACCACGCGCTCGTAGAGCATGTCCGGCTTGA